>PMSS01000206.1 GCA_003167515.1 Acidobacterium sp.
AGGCCGTAACGAAAGCTCCGGCGAAGCAGGCCGTAACGAAAGCACCGGCGAAGCAGGCCCCCGCGAAAACAGCAGCCAAAAAAGCTCCGGCGAAGAAGGCTGCCAAAAAAGCCGCGAAGAAGGCTCCAGCCAAAAAGGCAGCGAAAAAAGCCGTGAAGAAAGCAGCAAAGAAGGCTGCGAAGAAGGCGCCAGCGAAAGCCGCAAAGAAGTCCGCGAAAAAAGCCGCGAAAAAGTCGGCAAAAAAGAAGTCGCGCCGCTAATTTCGCCGGTCATCGTCAGCAACGGCAAGGGTCGCAGGCATTTCGCCTCGCGGCCCTTCGCCATCTCTGCACCCTGCTTCTACGGCAGCGGCCATCCAGCCGTCAGATCCGAATTGAGCAGCACGTTGAAGTCGTAGCTCTCGTTGTCCACCTCGCTCCCCAACTCGAACAGTCCGCACGGCGTCGGAATGGGCGGCGTCACCACGGGCAGCGCCGGAACCGAGTAGTTCGGCTTCTTGAAATTCAAAGCATTCGCCAGGTTGGCGATCTCGATTGCCGTCAAAAGACCGTTTCAACCCAGACGCCGCAGCAAAAGGAGCCTGTATCTCATGCGATCCGATATTGTGCCAGGTGCAGTCTTTCCCGACTACGCACTCACCGACCACACTGCGAAGCACCGCAAGCTTTCCGAACTGCAGGGGCAGCATCCCATGGTGCTGGTCCTCAGCCGCGGAGGTTATTGTCCCAAGGACCGCCGCCAGGCAGAGCTCCTGGTCCAGTTCCACCGTGAAATGGAAGTTGGATACTGCCGCCTGGTCACCATCAGCACCGACAACATCACTGTCACGAATGAATACCGCTCAGGCGTCGGCGCTCACTGGCCGTTCCTCTCCGACGCCGGACGAGTCGTTCAAAAGGATCTCGACATTGCCGAATACACCGATCCCGACCACAATCCGATGATTCCGCATGTCATCGTTCTCGAGCCCGGACTGCTCGTCTACAAGATCTACAACGGCTACTGGTTCTTCGGCCGCCCAACGCTTGAGGATTTGCGGCAGGACCTCCGTGCCCTCACCCAAAAATGCCGGCCCGATTGGGACATCACCACCCCCGCCATGAAGAATGCATGGAAGGAGGGCCGCAAAGACCTCTTTTATCCCTATGGCAAAACCTATGCTCAAACCCTCGGCGAGCAGGACTAGGCGGCCCGCGTCTAGCCTCGTTCCGCGGCTTCCCGCTTTTCTTCTTCGCTTATCGGAGCATTGATCTCCAGCAGTCCCTCGGGCAGCCGCATTTCAAGCAGTCTGTGCGCCGCATCTACTCGAACCGTGTAGTCCCTCACGAATGGAATCAGCGCGTCCTGGTCGCCCTCACGGCGGTCCCGCCGCCGGACCACCAGAAGCTCCGTGCTCGAAGAATCGCGATCCACATCGACGACCTCTCCCACGTCGGCCTCATCTCGATTCAAATCGACCACCCGGCAGCCGATCAGATCGCTCACGTAGACGGAACCTGCCTCCAGAGGCGCCCGTTCCCCGGCCGGAATCGCCACCTCGAACCCGCGCAGCGCCTCCGCATCGTTGATCGAGTCCACGCCCTGAAACTTCATCACCATCCGGCTGCGCAGAAACCAGAAATTCTCCAGAAGCACTTCGCGCGGCCGGGAACCCACTCGTTCGGTCGGGATCAGAAAAAGGCGCGAGCGCTCGTGAAATCGCTCCGGAAAATCCGTCAGAATCTCGGCTACCAGTTCGCCGCGTCGCCCATGCGGCCTGATCAGCCTCGCAACCAGCACCCAGCTGGGCGGCTGTGCCGATGCCTGTGCGGCGGGCGCCGCGGCTAACCGTTCTCGATCAAGCGGCGCAGATGCGGACGCGGCCCCATCCTCCGCCACGCTGGCCACGGGCGGTTCGGACGCGGAATACCCCTGCTGCTCGCGTGAGTTGGTTGGACGGGGGGACTCCATTCCTTCCGGCTCTCGCTACTCCTCGCTGGCGGCGGTTCCCTCGTGGTCCTCTTCGAGAATATCGAGTGTGTATCGATGATGGTGCTTCATACTGACAGCCCCAAGAATCGTCCGCACTGAGCGAGCCGTTCGACCCTGCTTCCCGATTACTTTCCCCACGTCTGTGGGCGCAACCCGGAGCCTCAACACCGTGCTCTCTTCTCTTTCCACCGCTTCAACAACTACTGCCTCGGGAACATCCACCAACGCTCGCGCAATCTGGGTTACCAACTCCCGCATGTCATCGGGTTTATCTGTCGTCTTGTTCATCCTGCCCCCATTGGGAAGACGCACATCACTCATCTTCCGGGGCTATCGCGGATACTACCGTAAGGCTGCGACGGAAAAAAGAACAATCCGCAGACTTTCTCACCCCGGAGTTTGCAAAAATCCTTTTTGGGAGGTATCGGGAGCAGACGAACGGGCGAACCCTCCGTTAATCGACTGGATTCAGGCTGCCGACGAAGCATCCGTCTTGCCTGCCGCGCTTTCTGTCGTCGCGGCAGGCTTGCCTGCTGGCCAGGAGCTGCTACCGAGCAGCTTCGCTACTCGGTCCGATGGCTGCGCTCCTTTGCCCTTCCAGTACTCAATTCGTTCAAGCTTCAATTCGACGGAAGCGGGGCTGGTGCGGGGATTGTAAGTGCCCACCACTTCCACCGAGCGTCCGTTCCGCGCGCGGTCCTTCTCGATGACCACTACGCGGTAATACGGTTGTTTGCGCGCGCCCACGCGCGCCAGGCGAATCATCAGCACAGTTGTACTGTCCTTTCAGATCTTGCAAATATCGGCTCTGGATCCATGCCCCAACAGGGCCGCACAACCGATCCAGCTTCCTAATATATCAGGGACTTCAGCGCATCGGCCCCGGAGATCGATGAATGTCTCCGCAGGATTGTCGCGGAATAGAACACCTCGCGGCGCTGGATGACCTCAGCGACCGGCTTTCGTGGCCCCCGGAAGGCTCAACAGCCTCACTTGCCCGGGCCTGAACAGCTCGTCCGGAGGAAGACGTGTCGGCCCGCCGCAGCCCGTACCCCCGCCTTCCACCTCATCCCGCCTGGGGCGGCGAGCTCAGCGCGGGCGTGGCCCGCTCCCCTCGCTCCACAGACCGCCGAAAATAATCGAGGCTCAGCTGCAACCCGGTCCTCAGGTCGATCTTCGGCTCCCATCCCAAAAGACGCTGTGCTTTCGAGATGTCCGGCTGCCGCTGGACCGGGTCGTCCTGCGGCAGCGGCTCGAATCGGATCTTGCTCGATGACCCGGTCACTTCCAGAATCTGCTGCGCGCATTCGAGAATCGTCCACTCCACAGGATTGCCGATATTCACCGGCAGGTGCTCCTCCGATCTCGACAGCCTCAGGATTCCGTCGATTTCGTCGGAGACGTAACAGAAACTGCGCGTCTGCGTCCCATCGCCATAAATGGTGAGGTCTTCGCCGTGCAGCGCCTGTGTCATCAGGTTGGAAATGACCCGCCCGTCGCTGCCCTGCAGCCGCGGGCCGTAGGTGTTGAAAATCCGCACCAGCCGCGTGTCCACCTGGTAGTAGCGGTGGTACGCCATCACCAAAGCCTCCGAAAAGCGCTTGGCCTCGTCGTACACCGATCGCGGACCCACAGGATTCACATGCCCCCAGTAGCTCTCTGACTGCGGATGCTCGACCGGGTCGCCATAGCACTCCGAGGTAGACGCGTGCAGAAAGCCGGCTCCGTAGGTTCTGGCCGCCTCCAGCGCGTTCCTCGTCCCCGCGGACCCCACCAGCAGCGTCTCAACCCCGATCCGCATATAGTCCACGGGGCTCGCTGGCGACGCGAAGTTGAAAACAAAGTCGACCCGCCCGAAATCGAACGGCTGGCAAATGTCGTGCTCGATCAGCTCAAATCGAGACTCGCCCGTCAGATGCGCGAGATTGGCGAGTTTCCCTGTGCTGAGGTTGTCGACCCCCGCAACTCTGTGCCCTGCCGCAAGCAGCGCGTCGCAAAGATGCGATCCCAGAAAACCCGCCGCGCCCGTTACCAGAACCCGCATTGGCCCTGCGTTCTTTTCCTTATCCAAGATCCGGCGTTCCCTCGGGTTTCAGATCGAACTTCATTCCATCGACTCAGATCGATTTTCGGCAAGCACCCTGGAGTGCCATCGAACAGGCTCTCAGTTTGTCTCGCGATTGTCTGGATGTTAGCACCTTACTGTCGCGTTTTCTATACTTTCCGCCGTACGTCAGAGCGGCATCGTGAATCCCGCTCCCAGGCTCACCTTGCCCTCGCGAAAGCGGACATCCGAACCCGTCCCGCCGCGCTTGAATGACCACAGGCCAGTCCGAACTGCCCCCCAGGGCTATCGTCGCGCTTTGAACAGCAGGTTCTGTGACAGGATCGCCCCTGAAGCCCCTGTCTCTGCCATATTCAGAATGCGGATCGGCGTGGTTCCAACTTCCCAGATAACCCGGCGGAGCAGGCTTTTGGCTCCGTGAATGATGGGCTTATCCTCAAAGCACTGCACAGCGCTGAATTGCAGAGAACCGAACATCTGCCTGATCGAGGAGGCGGTGAACGCCTGTTCGTGAGTCAGATCGCCATACCGGATTCGCGCCCCGAAAATCCCCTCCGCGTTGGGAGCGTGCCCGATGCAAACACCATTGGCGGAAAGGACGCGCCGTACTTCAGTCAGAAGTTCGAATGCTTCCTGCCTGTCAAGATGCTCCAGAACATCGAACAGACAGATGACCTCCGCGCTGGCCGGCTCACAGTCCTGAAGAGAGCTCAAAGCCCGCCCCAACTCGACGCACGGGACTCCAAGCCGCTTTGCCAACTCGACCTGCTCTTTTGAACCATCCACTCCCCGCGCGTTGCGGTAGGACGCTCGATGAAGGAAATAGAGCAGCGCGCCATGTCCGCATCCGATATCCAGGACGCGAGAATCGCGATCGGAGGGAAAGTGTTCGCGGATCAGCGCTTCAAGATAGGCCCGGCGAGGCTCGAAATGCTCGGCCGCAGACCCTCCGGACTCCCGGATATGGCCGCTCGACACGTAGGATTGATATACCGCTTCTTTCCAGTCCCGCATACTCCCTCTGCCAGTGTACGGCATGGCATCCGCCCTGATTTCGGCGATGATGAGCATGCGCGAACGCATTCTGTAATATGGAAAGACCCGCATGTCCGCCCGCGGAAAACACCGGTCTCAACCCGTCAATGGATTATAGAGTCGTTCTCGGTCACCCCTTCGGCAACGAAAACGTGAGGCAGGCATTACTGGCGTTGCAGAATGAAGGCGCTCTCGAAGCCTTTGTGACAACAGTTTGCGCGGAACATTTCCCCCTGGCTTTCCTTCTTCCTCCGCTCCTGCGGAGAGAGGTTGAACGTCGCTCCTTCAAGTGTCTGGATCCTCGCCAAATACGCTCACACCCGCTTCTGGAGGCATTACGTATATTAGGATCCCGGCTGCCGGGGATTGCGTCTCTTATGCCTACCGCGGACGACGTCTATCACTCTTTCAACAAGCATCTTGCTGTGGAGATGCGCAGGAGTAAAAGTCAGAACCTTGCCGTCTATACCTACGACTATTGTGCGTACGTGACGTTCTCTGTCCTCCCGAATGTCCCCAAATTCTACGAACTGCCGATCGGCTATTCGAGGGCCGGGCTTGCGCTTCTTGCCGAAGAATGCGTAATCAACCCCGAGTGGGCCGCTACGATCACCGGTCTTGCAGACAGCGAGGAGAAGCTCGAACGGAAGGACGTTGAACTTGAACTGGCCGATCGGATTATTGTTCCAAGTGAGTTTGTGAAATCGACGTTGCCGATGAAATGGGAAGCGAAGACCACAATCGTCGAATACGGATGTCCTCCGCCAGCCCTGGAAACTCATTGGGAGGGTTCAGAAAGTGGACCGCTGAAAGTCCTTTTCTGCGGGTCTCTCTCCCAACGAAAAGGCATTTCCTATTTGTTTGACGCTGCCAGGAGAATGGGACGACGGATTGAACTTACCGTGATTGGATCGGAAGTAGCTCCATGCGACGCGGTGCGACGTTCATTAGCCGGCGTTACATGGCATCGTTCCCTGACGCATGCCGAAGTTCTCGAGATCATGCGCACCCAGGATGTTTTCGTATTTCCCACCTTGTTTGAGGGGCGCGCACTCGTCGTTCTGGAAGCACTATCCCAGGGGCTCCCCGTCATAACGACAGCCAATTCGGGCGCGACTGACGCGGTTATTCATGGCGGATCAGGCTTTGTTGTCCCGATCCGCTCAACCGATGCGATCGTCGATTGTCTCGAGAAGCTGGACGCGGACCGAAGCCTGCTGAAGAACATGAAAGCGGAGGCGCTCGCAATAGCCTCCACAATTACATGGGCATCATATCGTCGGAAACTGATAGCTGCTCTCGCACTCCATACCGCGAGTTGAACGCGCAAGGGCGGCTTCCTCGACGAGCCCAGGTACGGCTGGCGTCGGGGTCTGAACTCAGTGAATAGCGATCTCCCGGGCATCGTAGTGCTTTTTTGCGTTGCTCCAGGCAGAATGGGTCGCCGACCCATAACTACGGGATTAACGGCAGAGCCTGGAATAGCCTGAGGATGTTGTAACAACGATCTGAATCGGCCTGGGGAGCCCGATCAGAATGAGGATTCAAAATGCGGATTCAGGAAGCTTAGGTTCTATCGGATCCGTTAAGCCAGAAGGCACGCTTCCCCCGTCCTGGGAGAGCTCCTCATCTCCTCTGGAGGGGAACATCCTGGCAATCCCGCCCACCAGCCAGGAGAGCAGCACCAAATACACCGGGATCCTGATGGTTTTAGCGATGTAGCTCCCAATTCCGTCTTCACTGAAGGTGGGCAACAGCATCCCGATCGCCACCGTTCCCCAGGGCCGGCTCGCGTCGAAGACACTTTCGCAAACAAGAAACAGTAGCGGAAATATGCAGAAACCAAATACCGCAACACCGGGCCAACCGAAACACCCATAGCTCTCGGCAATCGGGGAACATGCGACGGCCTCGTTCTCAACAGCATCCGGGTTCATTCCCGACACTCGGCCGACAAATGCAACGGCGTTCTCGTTTGGCTTATCGGGATAGAGAAACCGCGGCACGTTCGCGAGGATATCGATCTTTATGGTAGTGAATCCGTAGTGATATCCGTTCGCGCAGGCACTGATCAGGTTGCTGTCGGGGCGGATGAGCGAGAAGCGGTTCAGAACCGTGAATCCCGCCCTGTCGAAATATTCCGACCGCGGATCCTCTTCAACATCATGCTCGCTTAGACTCTCCAGATCGGACTTGCTCGGGGGGGCGAGGATCAGTTGAAATGCCTTGCCTATCCTGTCGCGAACATCCCTCCCTACCAGGACATTCCTGGCATAAAGCTCGAACGGCGAGTATATCGTCACGAAAAACACGCCCATCGCCAGGGCCATCACATAGTGCCGTCGTCTGAACCGATAACCGCGCATATAGCAGGTGGCCAGGTACGCGACAAGCGGGGTTAAAAAACTAGTCCTGCTGGTGGTGAGGAAACCGGATATCCAGTAAATTGCGCTCGGGACAAAAACAGACAACCCGAAGCTGTGTCGCCCTCCTGAGTCTCGGATGCGGGCGTCCACCGCCACGACAATCGCAAACAGTAACAGCCCGGAGAAGGCCAACCCCGCACTTCGTACATTGTCGGGTACCTGGTTATCCGGATCGAGGCCATATCTTTCGAACACCACAATGCCGATAGTGCCGACCACCAATGCAATAACATAGAGCCGGCGCGAATGACTGGGTGAAACCGGCTCGAGCGGCCTGACCAGGCCAAGCCGGACTCTCGCATAGAGAAACATGCCCACCATTGCGCTGAAATAAAACAGCGCATACATCGAAATCGTCACCATCGGAGCTTCAAGGTTCCCATCTGCTCGCTCGAAAAGAATCGCCTTGCCCAGCTGCGAAATAACGATGGTGCGAAGCGCAAATGCGGTGAAAAGGATGCCGCTGAGCGTGCTCAGCCCTCCGATGAGGTTGTAAGTGATTGCGACGAAGAGCAGCGTCAGCGCAACCGTACCCACGAACATCAGAGTAGTTCCCGAAGCCGCCTCGACCATAGCAATCAGGGTAATTGCGCCGAAAATCGTTATCGGCGAGAGCTTGTATTCGCGAAGCATGAAAGGCATAGTGTGCCGTAGTTCCCCGTCAGGGTATCCGGTAAACGAGTCCGCTGGTAACCCCCGAGGCAACCCCGGCGCCCCCGGCGGCCATGCCCGCCTTGAAGCCATTGGCCGGAACCAGCAGCACATCGTCCGAGGCCAGCGCTACGTCTCTTTCCTTGCCGCTCATCACTTTCTTCAGATCCATCTGAATCTCAACATGCTGGTCATCAGGAGTTTTCCGAATAATCACGACCTTCGAAAGCGCCGCACCGAAGTTCAGCCCTCCCGCCATGGCAATGGCGCGCATCACCGTAACCGGTGAGTTGCTCGACAACGGAATCGCCGACGGAGTCTTCACCTGCCCCACGACAAATACACTACCCACTTTGGGCACGATGACCGTATCTCCCGCCATCAGCGGAATATTGGTCTCATCCGTCGACTTGGGATCAGAACCCAGCAGGATCGTAATCGGATTGGGATCGCCCTGCCGGCGAACCGTAATCGTATGGCTCGCCAGCGGTGTAAATCCTCCGCACGCCGAAATCACGTCCAGCAATCGCAACTGCCCGAATGCCGGAACTGGCGCCGGCTTCTGCACTTCGCCCAGGACTGTGATCACCCGCGTCGGCGAATCCACCAGCGACACCGTCACCTGCGGATCGACCAGGATCCCCTTGTCCTTCAGCTCTCTCTCCAGATAAACCGCCGCTTCCGACGGAGTCATCCCGGCCAGCTTCACGACACCCAGATACGGCAGCACGATCTCACCCTCCGCGCCGACCTTGATGCCGTTCACGCTGCCGCTGGAGCCGCTGGTATTGCCTGGCGCGTCGATGCTCGTCGCTGTGCTTGTCGTCAGTTCCGGCGCCCCGTACGTTGTAATCGAGATCACATCCCCCGGCATAATAGTTACGTCGCTGTACTGGGCCTTCAGCGCCGACACCGGAGAAGATGACCCGGCCGTCGATCCGCTTATCGCCGGCCCGGCAAACTGCCCAGCCGCCGCGGCCGCCCCGAAGATTACTCCCCAGCTGACCCCAACCATCGCTCTCATCCCGCCCATCGACCGCAGGTTCATTCCGCTTCTCCCCCGCGCCTCCGCGACGCCCCGTGACTTACTTTCCATATTCGTACGTGTAATACCCAAGGTAGCCGTAGTACTCGGGCAGTGAGGCATCGACACCATTGAATACGAAGCCGTACACCTTTACGTCCAGATCATGCAGAATCTCAGCAGCCCGGGCCAGCATGCGACGTGTGCAGTACCCCTGCCGGATCACCAGCACCATGCCATCCGCCTGAGCCGCTACAATCGCCGGATCCGTCACCGACAGCATCGGAGGCGTATCGAAGATGACGTAGTCGTATCGCTCCCGCAGCTGGCGCACCACCTCCGTCATCTGATCGGAGGCCAGCAGGTCCGCCGGCAGAGGCGGCATGGTTCCGGAGGGAATCACATCCAGTGTCGTCAGCGTCTCGTGCGTCTGCGTCACTTCGTCCAGCGTATAGTACCCGGTCAGCACTTCCGATAATCCCTTGCCGCCTTCCAGGCGAAGCCGCTTATAAATCGAAGGTCGCCGCATATCCGTATCCACCAGCGCTACCTTCTTACCGCCCTGAGCAAGTACTGCGGCCATATTTACCGATACCGTGGACTTGCCTTCCGCCGGCTGACAGCTGGTCACCGCGATGACTTTCGATTCCCGTGAGGTCGTCGACAATCGCATCGAAGTTCGCAGCGCCCGGAACGACTCCGAAAATGGTGACCGCGGATCTCTCAGCAACTCCGGCCCAACTACCCACTCCAGGTCTGACCCTTTGCTCTTCCAGTGGCTCTGCGGAATCATCGCCAGTGACGGGAGCCCGAGGATCTCCTGAATCTCGTGCGCATCCCGGAGTCGCGTATCCATTTTTTCGAAGAACAACGCAAGCGTGATCCCGGCAAAGCTGCCGAAGAGCATCCCGATCATGCCCAGTTGCACCGGAGACAGGCTCGAAGGCTCGACCGGCGGCGAAGCCAGATCGACCACACTGATATCCGCCGCATCCAGCCCCGCATCCACTGCCGCCTCACGCAGCCGGGCCAGGATGCTCTCGTACATATGACGGTTCGATTCGTATTCTTCCGACAGCAGCATGTACTGCACGATATCGTCTCGCTGCCCGTACAGCTGCTCCTCCTTGCTGCTCAGCATCCCCTTGGCCTGGTTCTCCGCCGCCTGCGATACCTCCAGGGCATCTTTCGCCTGTTTGACGATCCGATCTTCCGCCTCCTCCTGTTCGCTGCTGAGGGAGGCGATCTGCGCTTTCAGTTGTTTCACCTGCGGATAGTTGGGCCCGTATACCGGCTGGAGTCTCGCCAGTTCCGCCTCGGCCGAGGCCCGCTGTCCGCGCAGGCTGGAAAGCAGCCCTTGCGGCCCATCATTCCCAAGAGCCGTGGTACTGTCCTGAATCTGATCCGGCGGCATCGATTGCAGGATGCGATATCTCGCTTCGCTCAGCACTCGCTGTTCCGTCGCATCGGAGATGCCCTTCTCCAGGTTGGCCACCTCCGTCACCATCAGACTATGGTCGGGATCGAGCGCATTGATTCCCAGCTTCCGCTGCAGATCCACCATTCTGTCCTGCGAACTCTGTACCACTGTTCGCAGATCGTCGATTCGCTCCGTCAGCCACTTACTCACTTCCTTGGTCGTGTTGTAATGACTGACGAAGTTGTTCTCGACAAACTCGCTTTCCAGCGCATTGACGATGTCGGCCGAAAGCTCCGGAGACGGGCTCCGGTACCGAATGGAAATCATCTCCGTTCGCGGCACACGCTCCACCGTCAGATTACCCCGAAGCCCCCGCAAAATGGCGGCACGAACGTAGTAGTTGTTCATATCGCCGTGCAGTAAGGGTATCGAAGCGCCGCCGAATGCCGAGGTCTTGATGGTTTTCGCGCCACGCAGAAATGTCAGATTGTCCTGAAGCTTTAGCTTTTCCGCAACCGCCGTCAGTAACTTGTCGCTCTCCAGAATGCGGATGTCGCTTTCCACGATGATATCCAGCGAGCCCATCCCCGAGGTCAGCATCGCTGATATCGACTGCTTCAGCTCCGATGCCGAGCCAGGCTGAATCTGTACCTCGCCCGTCGCCGAGTACCGCTTGCCACGAACGACCCCGGCCAAAGCCGCCAGCATCGCGAATCCCAGGGCCATGCTCACCAGGAACACGCGCCGCTTCCGAATCACCAGCCACAGTTCCGCCAGCGAAAGATCCTTCGCTTCCGATCCAGCAGACACCACTTTGCCCCGAACCAACTGTTGCACTTAACCCCTCAGTATTCCGGATTCCAGATCGGAATCCGCAGTTGATTGTCTCTTGTCATGCATCGCTGCCGCGCATAATCCGTCCAGGCGGTCCTGCGGAAAAACAAGGGCTTGCTTCCGGACAATCCACAGAAACAGAGCCGGCAGGTGCGCCATGCGATTCGCCCCAAAATTGACCGCTCTGCAGCAAAAGCGTCACTCAAGTGTACCGCCCCGTTTCTTTTCCGGTCAACAGTACCCCCGTTCGACCCACGGCCGGCAGTGCCTCAGTTTAGAAACATATTCCGGCGTTCAGGCGGATGCCTTGGCAGCGGCCGCTTTGTAGTCCCGCGGCGGCCGAACCAGACGGATCAATTCCGGGATCCTTGCCGCCGGCTGCGGAGGCGCAAAATAGTACCCCTGCATCACGTCGCACTTCATTCCCGTCAGCGCCTCGGCCTGTTCCTCCTTCTCCACCCCCTCAGCCACCACTTCCAGTCCGAGGCTGTGGGCCAGCGACAATATCGCCTGTACCAGCGCGCTTGTGCCGTTTGGCTCGCACAAGCGTTCCACAAATGACCGGTCGATCTTCAGCCTCTCGATGGGAAGCTCATGCAGATGTTGCAGCGAGGAGTAGCCCGTTCCGAAATCGTCCACCGAAAAATGGACGCCCAGATCCGACAGCTCCCGCATCTGCCGTGCCAGATCCTCCAGATTCCGCATGACCGTCGTCTCCGTCATCTCGATCTCCAGACTATCGGCCGCTATCCCGGTTTCCATCACTGCCTGTCGCACCTGGCGCGAAAAATCCATCCGCATAAACTGCAGTGGCGAAACGTTAATCGCGATCCGTGGCACCGCCAGACCCTGGCTGCGCCATTCCTCGCTCTGACGGCATACTTCCCTCAATACCCAGTTACCCAGCGGCACAATCAGCCCGCTTTCCTCTGCAACCGGAATAAACCGGTCCGGACTCACCGCCCCGAACCTCGGATGGCGCAGCCGCAGCAGCGCCTCCAGCCCGCAAATCACCCCATCCGCCGCGTACTCCGGCTGGTAGTAGAGTTCCAGACCCCCATCCTTCAGCGCGCGCCGCATGAACATCTCCAGCTCATTGGCCTCGGTCGTCGACTGGCTGATCTCCTCCGATACCAGCACGTAATCGTTGCCCCCCGAGCGCTTCACCCGGTACATCGCCGCGTCCGCATTTCTCCACAGTCCGGCGGCGTCCGTGCCGTGATCCGGATACATCGCGATCCCGATGCTCGCCGTCACGTCGATGGGGTATTGCTCCGCGATCAGCGGCTTGCGCAACGCCGTCAGCAGGTCGTCCACCAGTCTTGTCGCATCGCCCGCGGATGCCAAATCGCCTACCACCACGGTGAATTCCTCACCGCCCGATCGCGCGACCGTGTCTTCCGCCCGCAATCGGCTCTTCAATCGATCCGCAACCTGCGTCAGGCAGACATCGCCCACCGCATGTCCGTATGTGTCATTCACCTGCTTGAAACGATCGATGTCCAGACACATCACCGCCGCCTTCTTCCCGCGGCGCGCGGCCGACGCCAGCGCCTGCTCCATCCGGTCCAGCAGCAGCACCCGATTCGGCAGCCCGGTCAGCATGTCGTGGTGTGCCTGATGCACCAGCCGATGGTGTAACTCCTGCCGCTCGGTCACGTCCTGCACCAGTGAAAACCTCGCCTGCCTTCCTTCGAATTGAATCGTGTGCGCCGAAACCTCTACCTTGATCCGCCGCCCATCGCGCAGAATATGCGTCCACGGCCCGGTGACGAGTACCGACTCGTTGTTTCCCGCCTTCGCCAGCGTCTGCTCCATCGCTCCCACTTCATCGGCCGGACGGATATCCCGCAGCGTCATCTTCCGGAACTCCTCCGCGCTGTATCCATATCGAGTCACAGCCGAATCGTTGACGGCAAGAAACTGCAGCGTGTCCGTATCGAAAATCCACATGGGATACGGATTGTCCTCGAACAACACCCGGTATTCCTGGCTGCGAGCGTCTGCGCCCCGCTTCTGTTCCTCCAGAAGCGTAAGAATCATCCCGAAGGCCACGAAATACTTCGGCACGTTCCACAGTTCACCGATAACACTCACCTTCGGAAGGAACGCTTCCATGAGCAGGGCGCACGGAAACACCGCCCCCCACGCGGCCAGCCCCCCCACGGCCACCAGTACGCCGGCAGTGGTCCGCCGGAAGTCCTCCCGGTACAGCAGCGCATTCAGGAAAAATATCTCCGACAGGAGAGGATAAAAGCTCTCGTCCAGGTGGCCACGTTTCAACTCGATCGCAAGCCAGCCGGCGCACGCTACCAGAATTGCGCCGCCCCAGCGCCGGGCAACCCCCGCTCGCGCACCCGTCTGGGTCTCCCGCCGCCCACTCCCAAACCGCAGGATCACCGCACCGAAAGCGACCTGCGCCACAACCCCAAGGCCCGCCAACAATGCCACGGGGGACACCCACAGCGTTACCGCCGTGACATAAGCAACCGGCGGGACACTCAGCAGCACCGCCGATACCGCAAATCGCCATCCCCGTTCCCAAACCAGCCCTGAGGACAGCGCAAACGCCGCTCCGCACAGCAGCAGCGCGCTCTCCGACGCCGCCAGAATCAGCTTCGCGCCCCACGCATCGGGGGGAGTCACCAGCAGAAGGCCGAACTGGATCAGGATGAACAACCACCCCAGCAACCAAAAACGAACCCGCACCGTCGGTTGCTTGCGATAGATCGACCCAAACAGAATCACCAGCAGGCCGATAATCAATATGTCCAGAAGAATGTTCTGCATGAAACGAGTCTCTTCTCCCGGCGCTGAAGAGTCTGGGGAGACTGCAGCGGAATCGAATGCCGCCAGAGAATACGACGTGGAATCCGGCGAGATCAATAACCCGATCTAAGCATACTCCCACCATTTTCCGGCATCGCACCCGCACGCTCCTCGCAAATGCATTGCCTGCATGACTTCAGTACTGATGCCGAACCGACCCGATTTATCCGCGAGACACCCCATGATGTGCTCGCCGGGACGCCCTTTGCTTTTGTGTTTTCGCTGAACGCTGAGCGCCGAACCCTGATCGCTGTAACCTGATCGCTGTAACCTGTACCCTGTAACTTGTAACCCCTTCCCCAATGTCCCGCTCCACAGTCCTGACGTCGCAGTCCCACTCCCTGCGCGCTCACATCCTGCTGGTGACCGTGGTTGCCATCTGGGGTGCGACCTTTGTAGTCGTCAAGGACGCACTCACCGGCGTCTCCCCGCTCCTCTTCAATTTCATCCGCATGACCCTCGCCTTCGCCTGCCTGGCCCTCTTCTACCGTGGCCATTTCGGCCGCATGGATCGCCGCTCCCTCGCCGCCGGCGCCATCGTCGGCCTCTGCCTCGCCCTGGGCTACCAGTTTCAGACGGTCGGCCTCCGCCTCACCACGCCCTCCAGGTCCGCCTTCATCACCGGAATGGTCGTCGTCCTGGTCCCCATGCTCTCCGCCATCCCCGCCCTCCGCCCGCGCGGCATCCGCACTCCCCGATGGAACGCCTGGCTCGGAGCCGCAGTCGCCTTCGCCGGCATCGTCCTGCTCACCACCCCGCCCAACCCCGGCCCCGGTTTCAGCCTCGCCTTTGACTTCCGCTCCGTCGGCGCCGGCGACCTCCTTACCTTCGGCTGCGCCCTCGGATTCTCCCTCCACGTCCTCGCCCTCGCCCGCCTCTCCCCGCGCATTCCCTTTGAACAACTTGCGGTTCTCCAGATCGGCTTCTGCGCCGCATTCATGGCCGCCAGCATGCCTCTGCTCGAACATCCCTGGATCCACTGGTCTGCCCGCCTCGTGATCGCTCTGGTCATCACCGCTGTCCTCGCCACTGCAACCGCCTTCGCTGTCCAGTCGTGGGCCCAGAAGTTTCTTCCCGCCACCCACACCGCTCTCATCCTCGCTCTCGAACCCGTCTTCGCCTGGTTCACCTCCTTCCTTTTCCTCGGCGAACGCCTCGGCCGCCGCGGCGCATCCGGCGCTCTCCTCATCCTCGCCGGCGTCGCCCTCACTGAACTCATCCCCATGCCCATTCAGCCCAGCAGCCACGAAGGCGTTCCCCTGGAACGAGCGTGAAGCTCTTAGGAAAAGCTCTTGGCAAAACGGATCAGCAAAAGCGAAAAACCCTCGGCGAGGCGACCCAGCCTGGCCCTGAACTCGCCCGTTTAATCGTCCTTTTGCAGAAGTCTCGCATGTTGAGCGGGGCAATCTCTCGATTCGCATGGGGATGCATCGCATGACGCGGCTCACGAACGCCTTTAGCAAGAAGTGGGAGAACCTCGAAGCTTCCTATTATCTGTGGCTTGCGTTTTACAGCTTTTGCAGGATTCACAAAACGCTCCGGGTGACGCCTACTATAGAAAGCGGTGTCGCGGATCACATCTGGAGTATTGCGGAACTGTTAGGATGAAGTTGTGGAGTGGGAGTCCTGTCACGCTATTCTGGTAGACTTTTCCATGCCAGTAGAGAATACTGGCGGCATCCAGAATGGCGCGATTCCCCGTCACGCCGCGTTTTCCCGGCCAGAAAACGAAACGATTGCAGTCGCAAAATCATCATAAGGTGAGTAGTTTTATCAGCCGATAACGCTGAGGAGTGTAATGGGCAGGAAAGTACAATCCGATTTTCTATTCGCGCAGCCTTCGTTCTTGTCGGGAGCGGGCCGCCTCATCGATCTGTGGGGTCAGTTCGATGACTACAATCGCAGTGACGCCCCTGCAGAGGCAGACGCTAAGGCCATCGCGGCAGACTGGTTTGTTGTGGGTCAGGATATTCGTGACGCTGTAGAACAGCGTCACTCTGAAATCGAAACCGAAGTCACAGCTGCGTAAGAAATCGTGAGTGGCAGACGCTACAGAAACAACAGGTCAATCATCCCTCCAAATAAAAGTAGCCCTGAAGCGGCTGCGATCACGCAGGTGAAGGCCGAATTCCATAGCTTTTCCGGACCCCTGCCCCCGCCAGAGGCCCTTGCCCGCTACAACGAAGTGATTCCGGGTGGCGCTGAGCGAATTCTAGCAATGGCGGAGCGCCAGAGCGCGCACCGGGAACTACTTGAGGCCGAAGTCGTCAGTGCAAACGTGTCATCGCAAAAGATGGGGTCCTTGTTTTATTTTGTCTTTGGTCGCAATTGCAGGGGGCATCTGGTTAATACACGAGGGCAAGAGCGTGACGGGATTGGCCACTATCATCGCGGATTTGGGAACTCTGGCCGCCGTCTTCGTGTATTCCAGAAGGAAGCAGGCCAGGGAGCGGACAGAGAAGGTAAGTGCCATTGAGAGGCGTAAACAACGCTGACCCTGAATCCTTTTTCAATCTGCGAAATTCTATGGCCCTGCAAGCAGCGGGCCTTTTGTCATGGGCAACAACGCACCGTTAGGACACCGCCCAAAAGTATTTCGCTAAGAGTAGTCGCTGTCCTCCCTCGCTAAAAGCTTCTTGCTCGCCGTTCGCTTGCTTTTCGTTTCCCGCGTAACCCCGCCCCCCAAAACTGCGTCTAATTCACCTGAGGCCCACCAGGCCACGGCGCTCCAGTTCCCTGATCCAGGTTCAACGATCCAGGTTCTATACTGAAGCGAGGGCTGGCGCCTCAGCGCCTACCCTGAACACCACGAGGTACGATCCGAAATGAAATCCTTTTTGGGGCGGCTCCGCTATAACCGTCTGGCTTCGACTTTCACCATTCTGGCCACCCTTTCAGCAGGAATCCTGGTCGGCTCTCTCGTCGCGCACCAGGTCCGCGGTCAGGAATCTCAGGTCAACAGCTCGGATGCCACGCCGCTCATAGTCCCCGCGCCCCGCCAACTCTCCACCGACTTCACCCGCATCGCCAAAGAAATCGGCCCCGCCGTCGTCAACATCAATACCCAGATCCTCCCCAAACAGCAGCAGCAGAACCGCCGCCGCGGCCCGCACTACATGCAGCCGTGGTCCGCGCCCCAGCAGCAGCAACCGCCCGATGGTGACGACGATCAGGGCCCCCAGGGTGGCCAGGATGGGCAGGGCCAGGGTGGCCAGGGTGGCCTCCAGGACTTCTTTAACCACTTCTTCGGCCAGAACCCCGGTATGGACGGCGGCGATGACGGCCAGGAACGCGAATCCCTCGGCTCCGGCTTCATCGTCGATCCGCGCGGCTACATCATCACCAACAACCACGTTGTCGACAAGGCCGACCGTATCTTCGTCCGCCTCGCCAGCGATCCCGAAGGCAACCAGGGCCGTCCCGCCAAAGTCGTCGGTGTCGACAAAGCCACCGATATCGCCGTCCTGAAAATTCAGACCGACATTCCTCTGCCCGTCGCCAAAATCGGCAACTCCGACGGAGTTGAAGTCGGCGACTGGGTCCTCGCCATCGGCGAGCCCTTCCAGCTCGAACATACCGTCACCGCCGGCATCATCTCCGCCAAAAACCGCACCGTCGAGCAGGGCACCGAAGGAGAATTCCAGCGCTTCCTCCAGACCGACGCCGCCATCAATCCCGGCAACTCCGGCGGACCGCTGGTCGATATGGCCGGTGAGGTCATCGGCGTCAACACCGCCATCTATACCCAGTCCGCCGGCAACGAAGGCATCGGCTTCGCCATGCCCTCCGACGTGGTGGCCGACGTCTATAACCAGCTCATCGGTGCGGAACACAAAGTCATCCGCGGCAGCATCGGCATCAGCTTCCAGCCCAATCCCTCGAGCGCGGTCAGTCGCGTCTACGGCTTCAAATCGGGAGTCATCATCAGCGCCATCGGCGCCGGTCAGCCCGCCGACAAAGCAGGCCTCAAGCAGGGCGATATCATCACCACCATCGACGGCCACCCCGTCAAGGACGGCGACGACCTCGTCGCCATCGTTTCCGTCAGAAAACCCGGCACCTCCGTCGAGATCGGCTACCTCCGCAATGGCCAGCAGATGCACACCAGCGTCGTCATCGGCGATCGCGACAAGGTCATCGCCGCCATGAACGCCGCCGACGGCCAGGAAGGCGAAGGCAACGAAGCCAAGCCCAACGGCAACGCCTCACCCGCTAAGCTCGGCATCACCGTGCAGGATCTTCCGCAGGGTGCCCCCGCCGGCCTCCACGGCGTCCTCATTGAGTCCGTCAAGCCCGGCTCCTTTGCCGACGAAATCGGTGTCGGCAACTTCCAGGGCGGCGTCATCGTCTCCGTTAACCGCCATCCCGTCCACAACGTACAGGAGTTCCAGACCGTCGTCGGCGGCCTGCATTCCGGCGACGACGTGGTGCTCGAAATCATTAATCCGCAGCGCCCCAGTTCCGGAAACGAGCTCCTGGGCGGCACTCTGCCGTAACCTTGCATCCCATTTCAACATGGGCTCCCCCACAATAGTCAGGGGGAGCCCCCCGGTTTGTGTTGCATTTTGAGCCAGGTGCCATTACTCTGCTCGAATAGCTGCCGAACTGTACCCTGAGGTATCTTCTTGCATGGTTCCCGTTAGAACCTGCCAACTTGTTGTATTGTGCGCACTTCTGGCCGCCACGCCCGCCTTCGCGACGCGGACTCATCGTGCTGCCACCTCGGGTCACGCCCTGCATAAAGGCAAAAAGCACAAATTCGCTCCTGGTCAGCGCCAAATCGAGCCCGAACGCGCCAAAGAAATTCAGGACGCCCTCATCCGCGAACATTACCTCAGCGCACCAGCCTCCGGGGAGTGGGACTCGAACACCGAAGCCGCGATGCAGAAATTCCAGGCCGATCACGGCTGGCAGACCAAGCTCACCCCCGACTCCCGCGCCCTGATTAAATTAGGCCTCGGCCCCCACGACGCCACAGATTCGCCGTCCGCCTCCGCATCCCCCACGGCAGGAACCTCCGCCGCCGATCCAGCCCACGCCGTCCCCGCCGATACATTAGCCGCCACCAACTCCATCCAGAACTAACCGCCCGTCATCCTGACCGCAGCGCCGCAGGCGCGAAGCCGAAGGACCTGCGGTTCGGCGACGCAACAAAGGCGTCACACTCTCTTGACGAATTCCTCGATCGGGCAGCAAATCTCCGGGTAACTGTTCTTTATGGCTGCATAGTCCAGTGACTCGATGATCTGCAACAGTTGTTGAGCGTTGGCGCTCCCGCTCTTCCTCGCCTTAAGGGCCGCTTCAAGCGTATCTGGGAATTCGTGGAATCGGGCAGCATCACCTTGCAGGGCGTTTTGAATCTTCTTGGTTGCCGAAGCAGAGCTCGCATTTCCCGAATCGGCATCGATAACAACATAGCAGTCGATTCCGAGCGCTAGGCACAGGCACACATAGTCCGGAATCTGAGCCTTGCCCCCACAATCCACGATGGAAATGCTCTTGGCGGAACAATCGACCCCTTTCTTTTCCAGCAGCTCGGCAAATACCGCCTTATCGTCTTGACCTTCGGTCAGCAACACGTGACGAGCAAAGAAGATGTCGCCGTTGCCCTTTGCTTGAAGCTTCAAATGCAGCCGGTTGAAATCCAGCTTAGTGGCGACAGGAACTTGATTCAATTGCGTCGATGTTGTTGGGCCCTTTTGAACTCGGACGATTTCTTGGTACTTTCTGAGGCTGACGAACTCTACGGAATGCGTTGTGTATACGATCTGGTCCCCCCCGAGCCGCAAGCTTGCTTATGACCCCCGCGAAGAACTCCCTCAGATGTGGATGGAGGTAGATCTCCGGTTCTTCGATTAGGTAAACACCCCGAGAATCCCCATTCAGCTCTGCAAGAGTTTGGAGAGTGGCCATGCGAAACAAACTGAGATACCCACTGCCCAATTTTGATATTTCCATGGGCGCAAGCGCCGGAGACTCCGTCACCCTGAGCGTAAGCATCTCTTCAAACAGCTCTTGGTGGTCAGGGATACCGAGATTGAACGTAGCCCCTTGAGTTGTGGGTAATCCCAGGGATTGGGAAACATTCTTCGCCAGCTTTTCCTCGATCTCGCGTAGTTTCGGCGTTTTGAGAATCTCGCCCAGCCTCGCGGCAGCCCTCGCGAACGCATCTTTCGATGGCATCTCCTTTTCGCCGGAAGCGTCTTTGTACCTGTACGTCGAGTGGTCCTTCTCGAAGTCGTCCCGATAGAAACGAAAAACCTTGCCCAGAGGGCCCGTACCGCTCACTTTGAAAAAGGTCGACAGATTCTGAATATCGAGGAAATAGGCGGATCCCAATCGGTAGGCGTAATCTTTCGCGAGGAGCGGCAACGCAGCATTCTCGACGTCCGGATTCGCATCGCTCTTTTTCTTGTATATCCGCTGAGGTTCTATCAAGGGTTCCTGAGAGTCACCCTTTGCATTGCGGCCAAAGCAATAGTGGTCGACGTGAACGTCACCTTTGTTGGCCCCTTTTGCATATTCCCGGGCAGTCAACACGAAACCGTCGATCGAGCCGATCTGTTGGTACACGTTGCGATAAACGAGCGGCTCCCTAAGAGACAATCTGATGGCTAAAGGTACGCTCGTGTCTCCGCCGTAAGAATCACTGGGACCTAATTTGTAATTGTAAAACTTACCGTTGCGAATCCCCAATACCAACGCAAGCGCATCGAGGACATTGCTCTTGCCAGCATTATTAGACCCGACGAGCGCACATGCATTATGCCCAGAATCGAAGAGAATTGTGACGCCTCCCGGATCAATCGAACGAAATCCGCGTATGTGTAACTCGGAGAAGATCATCAGTTGCACACGAAGATATCACTTTCTCCGTGGTGCATGGCATTGATCAAGAGCGACACGCATCCGGCAGCCGTCCTCCGCGCGGCGGAGCCGACCCACCGGTCCATCTCCCAGTCCATCGCGCTGGCGAAGAATATCCCTCGGTCTTTCCCTCCCGAACGGGTGGCCACTCGATTTTAGGGACAGTCTCCACCATGCTTTCTTCTTTTAGGGTCGACACAAAGACCGTCGAAATCCGTTGCTCGACCGGCGTCACCTCGCTCACCGTAAAGAGCGTCTCGTCCGGATGCTTCAGCTCCTCCAACTTCGTCAGGCGGCCTGTTACAGTCTCGAAGCCGAGCACATCCGTCTCATAACTGTGGGCAATCTGCTTCTTTACGAATCCCTTCCAGTCGCTGAACGTCATCCCATACGTCGTGGTCAGCACCGACAGCAGATGCGGCTCACTGCCGCTGAAGCAAATCTGGCCCCACGTCATCTGATCGGTGATCCCACCCGGCCGATCGTCGCGGCCAATGCAGCTTCGCGTCACGTTGGCTCCCAAAAATACCTTGCCCCCGACGGAGTGAAAGTTATCCAGCATTGGGATCGGGTTCATCAACGCCAGCTCGAAATTCTCAAGCCATCGCGGATAGTAATCGCCCGTATCCTTCTCCTCGACGCGATCCCCATTCACAATCTTTGTCTGATTGAATCCCGGCGACTCGATCGACTCCCGATACTTCGCAACGTCTACCCACCACACTTCAACGCGCCCCGAATATGGGTTGCCTGCCGTCCCAATCTCCAGGACCGCGTGGAAAGGCTTTCCTTCGACGGTAAGCGAGGATATTTTCAGTCCGCGATCGAGCGCGGCGCCCGGATCGACCTTTTCACCCGGCAATTGCGAGAGACTTGTGACTTGCGAGTGGCCACCACCAGCGCACAGAACAACCGTCAGAGCAATGAACAGCCATGAGGATTTCGGCATGCCAAACATCCTACCGCTCCCCACCGCATTTCCGATTCCTGTCAGCCCCCAAACCAACCCCAACCCCCAACCCAAACCGAAACCAAAACACCAACCCCAAACCCAGCGACGACCAGGTCCACCCCATAGCAAGAAGCAAACTCCCTCACCCACTGGAGCGTCAACGCGACTCTATTCTGGCTTCACCCCAAAGTACTCCCGTGCACCATTTTGAAA
>PMSS01000065.1 GCA_003167515.1 Acidobacterium sp.
ATCGGCTTGGCGGTGCAGGTGCGCCGTCCTGAGCCGAATGCGGCGGAGGGGGGGGGGGTGCGGCTGATTCGATCCTGGGTGGTGGGCCTTGTGACCCCGCCGGAGAGGCTCCTGCATTCAGCTGGACACGGTATTCGCGGCCTGTGGATGAATTACGTCGATCTGATCCACGTGCGGCAGGACAACAAGAATCTGAAATCGGAGCTGGACCGGCTGCGTCTGGAGGAGGATTCGATCGCCGAGGATGCGCGGCAGGGGCAACGGCTGCAGGCGCTGCTGGGATTCAGGGAAAAATACGTTTACAAGACGGTCGCCGCTCAGGTGATCGGGACGTCGGGAACAGAACAGTCGAGGGTTCTGCTGATCGACAAAGGTTCCCATGAGGGCATTAAGCCTGATATGCCGGTGATCACGCCAGATGGCATCGTCGGCAAGACACGGGACGTTTTTCGCCATACCAGCCAGGTGCTGGAGATTTCGGATGGGACCAGCGGCGCGGGCGTAATCCTCGAAAAGACTCGGATTCGCGGGGTGCTGCGGGGCAACAGCTGGGGCCAGCCGGAGATCGTCAACGTGTCGCCGGACGAGCGCATCCAGCGGGGTGAGCCGGTACTCACGAGCGGCGGAGACGCGATCTATCCGCGTGGCCTGGCGGTGGGTTGGGTGGATCGGGTGTCGCCCGATCCTGACGGAACCCTGGTGAACGTACTGGTGAAGCCGGCGGCGAATTTGTCGAAGCTGGAAGAAGTGCTGGTCATCACCGATACCGGTGTGGAGATGCCGGAGCAGGCGGAGCAGGACCTGAGCGAGGCCCAGCAGGCGGAGCAGAAAGCATCGGAGGTGTTGGCAGAGCGTCTGCCTTCGCGGGTCGATCCGAATGCGCCTCCGGACCAGCAGGATGCAGCTCAGGATGACAGCGCGGAGGAAGGCGCGGCGCGCCCTGTGAAACCACCGCAGGCGCTGCATCCGGATCACTACACGCCGTCGGATACGCCGCCCGCGACTGAATTGGTTCCGGGGCAGAAGATTACGGACGCGCAGAGTTCGGCGGTGAACGGTGGAGAGAACGCGACTGGGAATGGGCCTGAACCGCAGGCAAAGCCGGGGGTCGGCGCGCCGGACAATGTGCCGGGCAAGGCTCCGAGTACCACGCCGGGCAATTCGCAGGCCAAGGCTCCCGGGACCGCTGCGAAGCCTAAACCGAAGCCGGCGGGTCCGCCGACAAAAGCTGCACCGAAGGAGAATCAGCCGCCAACGCCGAGCGAAACGCCACCCGCGCCGAGTGGGGCGCCGGCCGCGCCGAGCCAGACCCCTCAGCCCCAGGGAAGGGCGTGACCATGGTCCTGATGGCGTCCTCGCGGCGCGAAGTTGGGGCCAAGTCGTTCCCGCTGGTGATCTACGTCGTGGTTCCGCTCCTGGCGCTGGGATTGCAGTCGTTGCTTTCGCTGCATCTCAGCCGATTCGATCTGATCGATCTTCCGCTGTTGGTGACGATTTACTACGGGATCACGCAACGGGAACCGGTGAGCGCCACTTTGGTGGGTACAGTGATCGGCATCGCGCAGGACGCGCTGACGCACCATGCGCTGGGTATCTTCGGCATTTCGAAAGCCGTGATCGGGTATATGGCGGCGTCGCTGGGCGTGCGCGTCGATACGGAGAATCACGGGACGCGGCTGCTGCTGACCTTCGGCTTCACGCTCGCGCAGACGGCAATTTTGTGGCTGTTGCAGCGCCATATGCTGGGACAGCAATTTGCGTGGCACTGGTTTCACGAGATGGTTCGGGCGGTCGCCAATGCGGTGGTGGCGGTGATTCTGTTTGCGATACTCGACCTGACCCGGCGCAGAGACTATTGAGGCGGTTGGGTCCCCTTGGCAGTAACGGGTAGTGACCGATTAGGGGGATGAAAAACTGCAAATCTGCATCTCAACGCGGGTTACAATCGTCCTAGAGAGTGCGGCGCCTCGCCGGACAGGGGAGTGCCGTGGTACGGGTTCAGCCAGGGTGAACGGTCCGCCTGGCGGGCAGTCCGGTATAGGAAACTCCTGATCCATGAAGAATCTCTCCCGCCGCCTGCTGTTCCTCGGTCTATCAGCACTGCTCACGCTGTCCGGGGTTTCCGTACTGAGCCAGAATCCGGGCCAGACGGCTCCCAAGGGGTCCGCGCTGCCAGCGCCGGCCGCAAATCCGCCTGAGCAAAAGCGCGTCGCGCCCCCGACCATCACCGGTTCGACTCCGGATACGGCAGGCGCCTATTTTCATTTTATGCTGGCGCACGAATACGAGGAGATGGCGACGACCTTCGGCCGCACCGAGTACGCGGCGCGGGCAATCGAGGAATACAAGACGGCGCTGAACGAGGATCCTTCGTCGAAATACCTCAACGGCCATCTGGCTGAGCTGTATTTCAGAACGGGCCGGATTCGTGAAGCGGTGTTGGCGGCGCAGGACCGTATTAAGCAGGATCCGAACGATCTGGAGGCGCACCGGCTGCTGGCCGACGTTTATCTGCGTTCTCTGGGCGATAACCAGCAGCAGGAAGTTTCCGGGCAGATGCTGAAGCTGGCAATCGGGGAGTTCCAGAAGATTGTGCAGCTGGATCCGAATAATCCAGAGGATCATCTGATGCTGGCGCGGCTCTACGCCGCCGATCACCAGTCGTCGCAGGCCGAAGATCAGCTTGCGGCGGCGAGGCGGATCGATCCGGGATCGGAAGAGACGGCGCTGATCGCGAGCCAGTTCTATGCCGATGTGGGCGACACCAAGCACGCGATCGAGGTGCTGAAGGCGCTTCCGGAAGACGACCAGACATCACGAACCGAAGCCCAGCTGGGCAAGACCTACGATCAGCTGAAAGACACGAAGTCCGCCATCGAGGCGTACAAGAAGGCGCTCGATCTGGAGTCTGACGATCTGGATGTGGAGCGGAAACTGGCGGCGGACTTTCAGGCCGACAACCAGACGGACCAGGCGTTGCAGGCCTGGAAAGACATCGCCGCCGGGGATCCGAGCGATCCCGAAGCGGAGCTGCAAATTGCGGAGATCGACGAACACAATGGCCACTTCGACGATGCTCTGGTGGCGGTGAAGAAGGCCCACGAGCTGGCATCCGATTCGCTGGATATCCAGTTCCATGAGGGAATGATCGACGACGCGCTGGGGCGGCTGGACGACTCTGCGAAGGTCTATGAACAGCTTGTGACGGCAACCGAGCACCCGAGCGGGCAATATTCCGACGAAGAGAAGGGCAATTACGCGACGGTCCTGGTCCATCTTGCCGAGGTTTACCGCGAGCAGAGCCGGCCGGACCAGGCGATTGCGACCTACGAGAAGATGAAGACGCTCGGCGGCGATGTGGAAGGCCAGGCTTACGACCAGGAAGTGGAAACCTGGCGCGATGCCCACGAGTACGACAAGGCTACGGCCGTGGCGCGCGCCGCGGTGGAGAAGTTGCCGAAGAACGTCGACGCGAAGCTGACTCTGGCTCGGCAACTCGCCGACACGGGACACGTGGACGAAGGAATCAGCATGGCGAAGGGCCTGCTCCAGAGCGATCCGAAGAATATGGAGATTTACTACCAGTTCTCGCAGATCTACACCGATCTGCGCAGATGGAAAGAGGCTTCGGATACGCTGGACCTCGCTGAAAAGCAGGCCACGAAGAAGGAAGACCAGACGATGGTGCTGTTCGACCGGGCGATGATGGCGGACCGGGCGAAGCGGTACGACGAAGCGGAGGCGGCTTTCCGCAAAGTGCTCGCGGTCGATCCGGACAATGCTCTGACGCTGAACAATTTTGGATTCATGCTGGCGGATCGCGGAGTGAAGCTGGATGAGGCACTGGCGATGATCCGGAAGGCTGTGCAGCTGGAGCCGACCAACTACGCGTATCTGGATTCGCTGGGCTGGGCGTATTTCCGTTTGGGGCAGTACACGCAGGCCCAGGACAATCTCGAGAGGGCGATTTCGCGTGGCGCGAACGATCCGACGGTGCACGATCATCTCGGCGACGTCTACGAGAAGACAGGGCGTCTGAAGCTGGCGGCAGCGCAATGGGAGCTTTCGCTGAATGAGTATTCGCGCACTGTGCAGGCCGACATTGACACAGGCGATGTGGGCAAGGTGCAGAAGAAGCTCGACAGCGCGCGTGTTCGGCTGGCGAAGGAGTCGGGTAGCCCACAGGCCGGCAAGCCGGAGTAGCGGGGAACTCAGCGGTAGGCTTCACGGCGGTGCTTCACCGCCATAACCTCGATGCCATCTTCTTTTTCCTGGAAGAACAGGCGGTAATCTCCCACGCGGAGCCGGAATTCGGGTGGGTCTGTGCCCTGAAGGCGCTTGACGTCGCCATCGAGGGTGGCGAGATAGCGAGCCAGCGTGCGAAGGATGCGCAGGGCCGTCTGCTGATCGATCGCTCGGAGTTGGGCCTTCGCGCGATCTGTCCAGATGGCAATTTTCCCCGTCACGATCCCCTCACTTTTCGCCCAGGTATTGAAACGTGCTCGGTCCTTGCCAAAGGATAGCCCGCCGTCTCCACGCCGCCTACAGCCGACTAAGGGTGCCTCGAACGGAATTTGCGGTTAAAGCGCTCCCGAATTTTGCGAAACAAGCGCTGGCGGGATGCTATCGCTCTGGGCTGTGGGGTGCGGTCTCGATAGGAGTGCGGCCCATCTGCTCCCAATCCTCTGCGCTTAGACCGAATTCACGGAGGATCTCTTCGTGAGGAATTCCTTCTCCGCGCTCCAGCGAAGCACGCGCGGCGGCCAGCTCACTGGCCATTTCGTCGCAGATCGGCTCATCGTCCACCGGGGCGTTCGCAAGGGCGCGTGAGAGAGGACTCACGATCGTTTCCAGCAGGTTGCGCACGGCAGGAATTTTGCTATCCGGGACTGCGTCGAGCAGCATATGAGCCTGCTCGCGTTGTTGTGCGGCATCCGGTTGCATAACTGTCTCCTTTGCCGTGGCGTCCGCTCACGCACTTCCTTGAGTAGAGTCTCTGACAATAGAACCCACAAGTCAAAACCAAATAGACTGCTCACATGGCAGCATCAACGGCTCTGCCGGCCTGCGCGGTTCCGCAGACGGGGCCTCTCGCGCAACGAGAATTCCCCGAGCCAGACCATCCTTATCGCTCTCCGTTTCAGCGCGACTGCGGGCGCATTATCCATTCCCGCGCCTTTCGCCGGCTTGCGGGCAAGACGCAGGTCTTTACGGATCGGGGCTCCGACCATTTCCGCAGCCGCCTGACCCACACGATGGAAGTGGCGCAGATTGCGCGGACCATCGCTCGGGCGCTGGGCCTGAATGAGGACCTGACCGAGGCGCTGGCGCTGGTGCACGACATTGGCCATCCACCTTTTGGACACGCCGGCGAGCGGGCTCTCGATGACGCAATGCAACAGTATGGGCTGCGTTTCGACCACAATCTGCATGCCCTGCGCATCGTCGAGTACTTCGAGAACCGGCATCTGGACTTTCGCGGATTGAACCTCACCCTTGCGGTGCGGGAAGGCATCGTGAAGCATTCACGCGATTATTCCGCGCAGGAACACCCGGAGCTGGCGGCGTATTTTCTGGATCGGCGGCCGCCGCTCGAGGCCCAGCTGATCGATCTGGCGGACGAGATCGCGTACCTCACCGCCGATCTGGACGACGGGATGGAGGCGGAGATTCTGACGCTGGAGCAAATCCGCTCGGGAGTGAACCTGTTTGAGCGATATTTTGCGCCGCTCGCGGCGAAGCATCCGGGTGCGCCCGAGAAGCTGTTATTCCAGGAGGCGCTCAAGCTGATGCTCAACGCGCTGGCCGACGACCTGGTGGTTGAGATTCGGCGGCGGCTGGTGGCGGAAGGCATTCGGGATCTTGAAGGAATTCGTCGGGCGCCGGAGCGGCTGGCCGTGTTTTCGCCGGAAATCGAGCAATTGCGGTGGGAGGCGAAGGAGTTTCTCTATCGGAATCTGTATCTTTGTGAGGACATGGCGAGTGGACACAGGCAGGCGGCCCAGGTGATCGCCGACCTGTTTGCGGAGTGGATGGCAGACCCGTCGCTTCTGCCGCCGGGATACTTCGGCCAGGTCGAGGAAGAGGGCGCCGCAAGGGTGATTGCAGATTATATTGCGGGAATGACTGATCACTTTGTCCTGAAAATGCATCGTAGCGTGAGGAAGATGGTGGTTCCAGGCCGTCAATAACCCTCCCCCAGGTATCTCAGCCCGAGATTTTCGCTCGTGACTCGCTGAAGGCTGTCCGGTTTGTGAAATCACCTCCGTGAAAGCGAGGAGAGGGTATGGCACTTTTCGTTGTGCATCCCTGGGCCCCTTTTGTCACCGGTATGCTGGCCGGTTGCTGGGTCGGCGCAGTGATCGGATGTGCAGGCGTACTGCTGGTGGTGGGACGGCGGGTACGGCAACTGGAGACCATTAACCTGCTGTTGCGCACCAAGCTAAAGGCGCGGCTGAAGCCGCAGCGCACTGGAACCGGCGGCGGCCCCACTTTGGTGATGCCGATTCCGAGCCCCGCTCGCGAGGCAGCGACGCCGATGAGACGGATCGCTGGGGTGCACTGAAGCCGGGGCTGAACTCGATTCGGCTCATGCATCCTGAGCCGCAACCTCGCAGCCATTCGTTCCTTTTTTGGCTGCGCACTCCTGCCTCTGGCCTTCAGAAACGTATAAGCTCCAGGAGTGGGACAAGGCCTTCAACCGAGACTTCTTCTTTCGTGGAGCAGCGGCAAGGACAGCGCGTGGGCGCTCTATTACCTGCGGCAGCGTGCCGAGTACCAGGTGGCGGGATTGCTGACCACCCTGAATGCCGCCTTTGACCGCGTCGCTATGCACAGCACTCGGCGGGCGCTGCTGGAAGCTCAGGCGCGCGCGGCGGGACTGCCGTTGTTTCCGGTGCCGCTGCCCTGGCCGTGCTCAAACGAGCATTACGAAACGGCGATGCGGGGAGCCTGCGATGCAGCCATTGCTGAGGGCATCGAGGCGGTCGCGTTTGGCGATCTCTTCCTCGAAGACGTGCGCCGCTATCGCGAGGAGCTACTGGAAGGAACAGGTCTCGCTCCGGTGTTTCCGATCTGGGGCCTCGACACGCGCCGACTGGCGGAGGAGATGATCGCGAACGGTCTGCGGGCGCGCATCGTATGCGTCGACCCGAAGAAATTGCCGGCGGAGTTTGCCGGGCGCGAATTTGATGCCGCCTTTCTCCGCGATCTTCCCGCCGGGGTGGATCCGTGCGGAGAAAATGGGGAGTTTCACACCGCTGTCTATGCGGGACCCATGTTCCGGGAGCCGATTCCGGTCGAGGCCGGAGAGGTCGTCGAGCGGGATGGCTTCGTTTTCGCCGACGTGCGCCTGGCCGACGTGCGCGTTGCGGAGCCGTCTGCAGCTGTGGCGTGAGCGGTCTACAATCGCGCCATGGTCATTCACACATTCGCTTTCCGCTGGAAGCCTGGCGTTACGGAGGAGCAGCGGCAGCGCGTGCTCGACTCGATCCGCAGTCTGCAGGGACGCATTCCGGGCCTCGAGGAAACGTGGGTGGGAACTAACTTTTCTCCGCGATCTCATGGCTATGAGCTGGGCGGCGTGATGAAGTTTGCGGATCGCGCGGCGCTGGCGGCGTACGGCGGCCATCCGGCGCATCAGGAGCTGCTCGCGTGGCTGATGCCGCTGATACTGCCGATGGAAGTGGACTTCGAAGCGTAGGCGCAACTGCGCAGAATCTGGGAAAACAGCGAATCGCGTATCCTCTTCGCCGCGCGTAATTTCCGGATTGGCGACAATACAGACATGAGTAAACTCTCGGCGATAGAATTGCCCACAAGAGGAGACTTGCAGCTAGCCACAAACAATCCGCACGGCCTTGTCCGGCTCGGACATTTCCTGCATCGCCATTTGGTCCTCTTCCTAATCTCGGTTTCGCTTTTTGCTTCCGCCTTGTTTCCAATAGCGGACTGTTTCGACTGCGAGGGTCCGAACCCGTGGGGTCGTAACGACGCGGTATACGCGATCCGCTCCACGTCGTTTCTCTATTGGCTTGTCGGGGCATCACTGCTTGCGGGCTTCGCTCGCCGACGCTTCGGTTGGACGGTGCCAGTCGCAATCACCCTGATAAGTTGTGCCACGGAGCCGCTGGGCGGCGTCCCGATCTGGTCATTGATCCACAACGAGGGGCCAATCGTGCTGATTTACGGCGGAACGATCGGCTTGGCCTCATTCTTTGCGGGAGCCGGGGCCAGAGTAGCAGTGGACAGATTCCGAAATCGACAATCGCGCTCTCATGTTTAATGGCCTGAGCCGCCAGCAATTCTGGCCGTGTCACCGGCAAACCGGAAATTACGAGCGCCCCGCACGAATCGCCCTGATCCGATAGAGCCTCCAATCCCAGGCGCAAAAGCCCTTGGTGGCTGGCCGACTCTGCCTGCGACGCTGCATCGTTCCACGGCGTTCGAAAATCCTATAGCCTGAACGTTTATGTCTGAGTTCGAAGAAACGGACTTTGTGATCGTGGGCGCGGGAATCGCCGGATTGCGTGCTGCGATTGGCCTGGCGGCCGATGGGGCGCGAGTGCTGGTGGTGACCAAAGAAGCGCTCGGCGAATCGAACACAAATTATGCGCAGGGCGGCATCGCCGTCGCAATGAGCGGCGAGGAAGACGTCGCCCTGCATTTGGACGACACGGTGAATGCCGGTGACGGTCTGGTGAATCGCGAGGCCGCGCGGGTGTTGGTGGAGGAAGGACCTCTGCGCGTGGAGGAGTTGTTGTGCTGGGGCACGGATTTCGATCGCGAGGGCGGAAAGCTGATGCTCACGCGCGAAGGAGCCCACAGCCGCAACCGCATTCTGCACGCGCACGGCGATGCCACGGGCGCGGAGATAGGCCGCTCGTTGCTGCGACACGCGCGGGGCATCGCCAACATCACGCTGCGGGAATGGATGACGACGGTTGAGCTGCTCGTTGAAGACGGCGCGGTTGTCGGGGCCAGCTTGCTGAGCCGTGAGGGCGAAGTGAGTCACGTGCGGGCGCGCGCGGTGCTGCTGGCGAGCGGCGGCGCGGGGCAGGTTTACAGCGACACGAAGGTTTATAGCAAGCTGGCCCTGCGCGACTGGCTTACCAGCAAGTACTCCACGATTGTAGCTCT
>PMSS01000046.1 GCA_003167515.1 Acidobacterium sp.
GGGGCTTGACAGATTTTCCACATTTGGGGGTTTGCGGTAGGTGCGTTGTGAGCGGGGGTGGGAACGGTACGAAGGTACCGTGAGTGGGCGAGTCGGCTGCGCTCGTTCCGAGCTGCGCCGACGGCCTGCGGCAGCAAGGAAGGCGGAGATGTTTCCACGCAGGCTCGATGTAGCCGAGCCATTTGGCGGTGAGGGGCAGGCGGGAGAGGTCGGGCTTGTCGATCACGGCTTTGAGGGCGCCGCAGTCGGAGTGGCCGCAGACGATGATATGGCGGACGTGGAGGACTTCGACGGCGTATTCGATGGTGGCGGAGACGCCGCCGGGCATGGTGCCGTGGGGCGGGCCAATGTTGCCCGCGGTGCGGCAGAGGAACATGTCGCCGGGCTCGGTTTGGAGGATGAGGTCGGGGACGACGCGGGAGTCAGCACAGGTGATGAAGAGGATGTCGGGCTTCTGCAGTTCGGCGAGAAGGTGGAATTGGTCCTTCATGCCGGGGAAGACTTCGCGGCGGAATTTTCTGTAACCGTCGAGGAGGCGCTGCATTGGGTCTAGGGTACAGCAGGCAGCTATTAGCTGTTAGCTCTTAGCTCATAGCTTTGCGTTCTATTGCTGCGTTCATGGTGTGTTTTTTGCCCGGAGGCACGGGTATCTGCCGACGTTTGCGGAAATGCATGCGTCGTTTTTCGTTAAGGGGCACGGGATTGCGTGTGGGGTGCGATGTGGGCGTCTGCGATGTGGGCGTGATCGATATGCGGAGGATTGCGCCGACGGTGGCGGGCGTGCTGGGAGTGGCGCTGCCGACGGCTCCCGAGACGAAGCTCGGGGTTGCGCCGTAGCGAGAGGCTGCTGGTAAGCTGGCCAGCGTGGGAGCTGCTTACAGTCCGGCGGAGTGGTCTTCATTTTTTTCGGCGCAGACGGGTGCGTCGGCGGCGCTGACGGGGCTGATTTTTGTGGCAGTGTCGATCAATTTGGCGCAGATTGTAGCGGTGCCGCATTTGATCGTGAGGTCGGCGAAGGCACTGTTCACGATGGTTGGGATATTGCTGGCGAGCACGCTGTGCATGGTTCCTGCGCAGCCGGTGCGGCGACTGGGCGTGGAGCTGATCGTACTGGGCGCGGCGGTTTGGGCTGCGACTACGTGGGCGGGGTGGGCAGCTTCTCATGGGAATCCTTATGTGGGGCGGGGCACGAGGATCCAGCAGGCGGTGCTGACGCAGCTTTCGGGGCTGCCGGCTTTGGTGGGAGGCTTATCACTCGTACTGGTGCGGGGCGGGGGCCTTGAGTGGCTGGTGGCGGGGGCGGTGTTTTCTTATGTCGCGGCGCTGCTGGATGCCTGGGTTTTGCTGATTGAGATTCATCGGTGAGGACGAGCGTTCGGCGCTCGGCGTTCAGAAAAAACAAAAGGGGCGCGATTCCCGGGTCTCAAAAGCGGGACCCGGGGCAACTGGATTTCCTTGCTACGCTCGAGATCCTTTATTGCCGCTCTGCGACCGATCGCTTCGGGATGACGGAGTTTTTCGGAGCGAGAGTTGAAAGCGGTCGCGCTTCGCACGATTTCCCGCATCTGCCAACGGCAGGCAGATACGGGCCAGCCAGGTTATCTGCTGGATGGGCTCAATCCAGAGCGAGCGGGGTTTCATTTGTAATCGCTGCGGTCACGATTGCGTTGCCCTGGTGCGGGCTCCGCGCCAGTAGAGGATGAGGCCGAGGAGGATGGAGGCGAGGGTTCCGATGAGGAGCTTGAGTTCGAAGCCGAGTTTGCTGGCTGACTCGCCGGGCGGGATGAGGGAGACGAGGATCCCGATCAGGATAACGAGGAAGCCGAGACCGCCGCTGATCCAGACACCGGGCTGGCCGCCGGGGACGAGGATGATGTGCGAGTTGGGGGCGCGGGCTTCTTCTCGATCGGGACGGTGGCGGAGTTTGATGATGGCCGCAAACATATAGAGGAAGGGAATGAAGTAGAGGATGATGGCAGCGTCGATGAGGAATTGATAGGCGCCGCGGGTGGTGTCGTTGAGCTGGCTGATGAGGAGGATGGCTCCGGAGACGGAACCCTGGACGAGGATGGAGACCCACGGGGTTTTCCAGCGTGGATGAATTTTTCCGAAGGCCGCGGGAAGATAGCGGTCGATGCCGACGACGAAGGGGACGCGGGCGATGCCTGCGACGGTCGAGCCAACTCCGCCGGCGTTGCCGACGGTGACGAGGAGGGCGGCAAGGATGCCGAGGAATCCGATTTTGAGGGCGACGGAGCCGATGGTGATGGCGTGGAAGACTCCGCTTTGGGGATCGAGGTCGGCGGCGGGAACGAGGGCGAGGATGGCGAAGGTTCCGGCGATGTAGATGAAGGCGGTGAGGGCCCCGGCAGCGTAGACGGCACGCGGGAGAGTGCGGCGAGGGTCGCGGACCTCTTCGCTCATGGCGGAGACGAGTTCGAGGCCGGCGAAGGCGAAGGCGATCTGGGACCAGAAATTGACGGTGTCCCAGTTCCAGGCGGGGAGCATGTTGTGGGTGGTGAATTGGGTAACGGACTTGTGGTGGAGGGCGATGATGGCGCCGAGGGCGACGAGGATGGCGAGAGGGAGGAAGGTGCCGACTCCGCCTGCGTTCTGAAGCCATTTACCGATGTTGAGGCCGATGATGTTGAGCGAGACGGCAACGATGAGGAGGGCGAGCGAGACTTCGATCTGGAAGGAGCGATTTTGAGAGAGGGTCGCGCCGTGGGGGCCGACGATGTAGGCGGACATGGAGGCTGAGGCGAGCAGGAGGCCGGGGAAATAGAAGACGGTGTAGATCCAGTAGGTCCAGCCTGCGATGAAGCCGTGGAAGGGGCCGAAGGCTTCTTTGGCCCAGACGTAGAGACCGCCTTCTTCGGGGAAGCGGGAGGAGAGTTCGTTGATGACGAGTGCGCCAGGGACGAAGAAGAAGACGGCGGCGAGGATCCAGAGGCTGATGGAGGAGGTGCCGTTGTGGCCGGCGGCGGCGATCCAGCGAGGGCCGACGACGGTGGCGATGTTGAAGAGGAGGACGTCCCAGAAGCCCATGGTCTTGCGCAACTGCGATTTGGAATCGGGCGCGGGACGCGCAACGATGGTCATGGAAATACCTGCGGCTGCGGAAGATGCTTCTTCGCCGAATGA
>PMSS01000283.1 GCA_003167515.1 Acidobacterium sp.
CAGCTCGGAACGAGCGCAGCCGCCCCGCCCCGTTCATGACCTTCGTAATATGTCCAAACCTAGCACTGCGGAGGCATTCTTAGCCACCGCCGATCACCCCAAACGCCCCCCCCCAATTCACCCGAAATCCCCAAAACTCCCAAATGTGGAAAATCTGTCAAGTCCCCACCCCAAAATCCAAAGTAACAACCCCACATTCCATTCCACTTACAAGACAACTTACTCGAAGAAAGTTGGCAGTTTTTTTCTCTGAACCTGCTATTCTTAACTTATAGAGTAAAAACAGAAAAGAGCCGCCCGTGAGGCGGCTTTTCTGTTGCGGAGAGGAGGAGACTATGCTGCCGAGTTCCAAACAAATCTGCCTTACCCAACCGGCCTCTTTTCCCCGGCCATCGGGTACCGTAAAAAAAGAGTTACCCCCTAACCCCAACAAAACACGGAACCTGCCCAACCACCCCCTCCCCCCACCCTGGCACTCCCCGTCGAGTCGGTTCCGTGCCGCCCCACTAAAGTCGCCCGCCGCCCAGCCAAACAACCTCCCGCCTCCCCATTTAGTCCGACCCCGATTACCCATCTGTGTCATTGAGTGTTACGCAAACTGGCCTCAGGATTCCCCTATGCGAGTCAACCTCACCACTCGACCCTCAGGCCGCTCCGATTCCGGATCAGGAACAATCCCCCTTACCCTGACCATCCGCCCCGCATGCGGGCTGCCCGGCGACTACGAGTACCCAACGGACAGCGCGGCGCTGCTGCGATTGCTTCGCCGGCAGACCGATCTGCCCGGCTACGTCCTCGAGGGCTTTGAGAAGAGCATCCCACTCGGTGCGCGCCTGCTCGGTGTGGAATTGAGTGAGAGTGTCCTTACCGACATCGGCTACTTTATCGACTAAGCAGCGAAACCGGGTTTTCCCACAAATCTGTCAAGGCTTTGTGCAAAACTCCAAAGTAATAACCACTGATTCCGCCTGACTTACCCGCCAAAGTAAGCAAAGAAAGTTGGCAGTTTTATCCTCTGAACCTGCTATTCTATACTTATAGAGTAAAGAAAGAAAACAACCGCCCTCGAGGCGGTTTTTCTGTTTTGGATAAGGAGGAGACTATGTTGCCCCGCTCGGAACCAATCTGGCTGCCCTGCACCATGCCCCCTCCTTCCTCCATGCTGCCTTTCGAACACACCAATGCATCAATCGCGCGCACGAATGACGCACTCACACACGCGAACCCATCAATGCCGTATGCGAATGCATCATTCGCACACGCGAAGCAACTGACGTCGTCTCAATCAACAAGCCCCTTCGCAAGCGTCATTGACGCATTGACGCTCGTCATTGAATCAACGGCACTCGTCTCGCAACTGACGCGCCACGTGGCACCTGGCCAGGATCACCGAGGTACCACCCCCGCTAAACCACTGAAAACAAGTCAAGATGATTTTTCTCTCGCGCGAACGTGTCTTACGATGATCGAAGCATGTCCGACGCCGTCCAGAAAAAACTCGAAGCCCTCCGCGAGAAAATCCGCCACCACGAGTACCTCTACTACGTCCTCGACCAGCCCTCTGTCTCCGACGCCGAATTCGACGACCTCATGCGCGAACTCAAGCGCCTCGAAGCCGAACACCCCACCCTCGTTACCCCCGACTCGCCCACCCAGCGCGTCGGCGGCAAGCCCAAAGAAGGATTCCTGAAGGTCGCCCACTCCCGGGCTATGCTTTCGATTGACAACGTCACCAGCGAAACAGAGCTCCGTGACTGGGATCGCCGCGTCCGCTCCCTCGCCGGCGAAAATGCTGACATCTCCTACGTCTGCGAATACAAAATGGACGGCCTCTCCATGGCCCTCCAGTATCACGACGCCCCGGACTCGAATTTGCCCGGCTCCGCCCATCTCCTCCGCGGCCTAACCCGCGGCAACGGAACCATCGGCGAAGACGTCACCACCAACGTCCGCACCATCCGCTCCGTCCCGCTCTCCATCTCCCAGGCCAGACTTAAGAAGGCCCACGTCCCGCCCACTTTCGAAGTCCGCGGCGAAATCGTCATGCCCCTCGCCGCCTTCCGCAAAGCAAACGAAGAACGCGAAGCCCAGGGCCTCGAACCCGCGGCCAACCCCCGCAACTACGCCGCCGGAACCATCCGCACCCTCGAGCCCAACATCGTCGCCCAGCGGCGGCTCGACTTTTACGCCTACTTCCTCCTCACCGAAACCGGCGAAGACCTGCTCCCCGAGCAATCGGGAGCCCTCGATGCCCTGACCGCCATCGGCTTCCGCGTGAATCCTCACCGCGAAGCCATCACCTCCATCGAAAAAGTCCTCGCCTTCGTCGAAAAAGCCGAGTCCACTCGTAACAGTCTCGGTTACGAAATCGATGGCGTCGTCATCAAGGTCAACTCCGCAGCCGTCCAGCGCCGCCTCGGCTACACCGGACGCGCCCCGCGCTGGGCGGTCGCTTACAAATTCACCGCCCGCGGCGGCATCACTCAGGTCGAGGACATCCGCGTCCAGGTTGGCCGCACCGGCAAGCTCACCCCCGTCGCCGTCCTCACTCCGGTCTCCATCGGAGGCACCACGGTCTCCCGCGCCACGCTGCACAACGCCGACGAAATCGAACGCCTCGGCCTCCTCATCGGCGACTACGTCAAAGTTGAACGCGGCGGCGACGTCATACCCAAAGTCGTCGAGGTCGTCGAAGACAACGAACACCCACGCGGCACACGCGAGTTCCACTTTCCCACCCACTGCCCAGATTGCGGTAGCGAGATCGTCCGCACAGAAGGCGAAGTCGACTACCGCTGCGTCAACGTCGACTGCCCTGCACGTCTCACCGGCAGCCTTCTCCACTTCGCTTCCCGAGGCGTCATGAACATCGAAGGCCTCGGCGAAGCCGTGGTCGCGCAGCTCCTCGAGCGCAAACTGGTCCGCAGCATCGCCGGCCTCTACACGCTCACCGACGACGACCTCGCCCAACTCCAGCACGAAGTCGTCACCCGCGACAAAAAGACCGGGGAAGAAAAGACCCGAACTCAGGCGCTGGTCGGCCCAAAAGAAAGGAAGGACCTCCTCGCCGAAATCGAAGGCTCCAAAAAAGCCGGCCTCGACCGCGTTCTCTTCGGCCTCGGCATCCGCTTCGTCGGAGCGCGCACGGCCCAGCTCCTCGCCGAAGAGTTCGGATCGATGGAAGCCCTCATGAAGGCGACGCCTGAAGAATTAGAACGCGTCAACGAAGTCGGCCCCCGCGTCTCCGAGGCCATCCGCGAATTCTTCGACGAACCAAAGAACCGCGACCTCGTCCACAAGCTCGAAGTCGCCGGCCTGACCATGACTGCCGAGAAGCGAAAGAAATCCTCGCAGCTCGAAGGCCTCGCCTTCGTCCTCACCGGCACCCTGCCCAACTTGTCACGCGAAGATGCCAAAGCAAGAATCGAAGCTGCCGGAGGCCGCGTCTCCGGCTCTGTCAGCAAGAAAACGAACTACGTCGTCGCCGGCGAAGACGCTGGTTCCAAGCTAGACAAAGCTCGCGAACTAGGCGTCAATGTCATCGATGAAGCCGCGCTGGAAGAGCTCCTGCATGGGTAGCTTGACCTATCCGTCAATTCCCCGCCCGCTCGATCTCCTTCGTCATCGCCGCCCCCAGCACCTTCCCCAGCCCGGGCTCCTGCACGAACGCCACTACGCGCAAATTCGCAGGATTCGCCCCGCTCCACAGCTTGACCCGGAAAGGCTGGTCGAAGGCCTTCCCCTTCTCCAGCTTCCCAATCTTCACCAGCTCCTTCACTACGGCCACATTGGTCAGCTTCTTCCCATCGTTCTCGCCAGCCAGCACGTCCGTCAGCGTTTTGTCCAGAGCGACAGCCACATAAACATCGCCGCCGCGCTTCTCTGGAGCTCCGTCGATCGCGACCCGCCCCGCCAGAACGCTCGGCTCCCCACTCGCAAGCGCCGCCGACTCAAACCTCACCGAAATCATCGGGGCCGCCGCCGCTTTCACCAGGACGTCCTTCACGTGCGTCCCGCTGGCAAGATGCACTTCCACGTATCCGTCCACGATGATCTGCGGCGTGTACACATCGGTCAACCCCAGCCCCTGCGCATATCCCCTCTGCCGCTCGGTCAGCAAGGCCGAGGAGTAAGGATCCTTCCAGCCGTCATGATCCCAGTAGTCCACGTGCTCGCTCAGCACAATTACCTGCCCGCCCGGAACCGGCTGCACCGCATCCAGCTGCTCCACCCAGTTATCCGCTGGCGGGCAACTCGAGCAGCCCTCCGACGTGAACAGCTCCATCAGAATTGGCGTGCGAGTCGCACTCGGCTCGGCAGCCCTTCCTGGGCCGCCGGCAAACGAACAAAATCCGAGCAGCAGAAATGCGCACCGGACGGAAGAATTCCAACTCATATTGTCAAAGTATCAGTGCTCAGCCGCGCTGGGCGCTATAGCCGCTTATGCCTGCGAAGAGAAAACCGCTCGAATCTCGACAAAGCCCGCGACTCGGCAGCGCTGAAGCCATTCCCTGTTGGCTATATCCCTGTTCCCTGGTTCTTCAGCCCTTCGGCGCGAAATATCCCTCGCGTACCCGCACCGTGAATCGCCGGTCCAGACAATACAGGTAGATTGGCCGAAACGCCCCATCAGCCTTGAAGTCCGCCGGCTTGTAGACCAGCGCATACTGGCTGCGCAACTCGTCCTGAATCTCCGCGAAGCTGTTGGGCATATCCTCGATGCGCGTCGGGAAGAATGCCTTGCCGCCGGTGGCAACTGCCATTTTCTCCAGGATATCGTCGCCGCGGTCGCGGCTCGGACTCACATTCGTGCTGATCGCGTAGATATTCGTATCGGCGCGCTGGCATTCCTTGATCGCGTCTTCCAGATACGCGTGGCTCTGGTTGTCGTCGCCGTCGCTCACCAGCACGATCGCCTTGCGCACCGGCTCCTGCCCACGGGCCGTCAGCAGCTTGTCACGGCAGCCGCTGTATATCGCGTCATACAGCGCGGTTCCGCCACCTGGACGCAGGCCCTGAATGCCGGCGGTCAGCGAGTCGATGTTGTTGGTCCAGTCCTGCCGGTAGTCCGGCGTCACATCGAAGCCCTCGACAAACGCCTTGTCCGACGCCGGCCGCACGATCTGCAGCAAAAACGAAGTTGCTGCCTGTTGTTCGAACTGGAAGCGCGACCGAATCGATGTGCTCGTGTCGATCAGAATCCCCACCCGCAGCGGCAGATTCGTCTGTTGCGTAAAGCTGTAGACCTGCGCAGGCGCCTTGTGGTCATCGAGCAGCGCAAACTGGCTCTGCTGCAGATCGCGGATAAAGTGCCCATGCTTATCCGTCACCGCAAACACCAGGTACACCTCGTTCACGCTCACCGGAATCGTGAACTGCCCGCTTTGATCCCCCCCGTTCTGACCGCCGGCATTCTGATCGCCGGTCTGACTGCTGGCCTGCGGCGAACTCTGGCCGCTCCCTGTCTGCGCTGCTTGCGAAGTTGCAGACTGGGACGGCGTAGAACTCGGCTGCGCAGGAGCGGGCGGCGCTTGCGCTGTCAGGCTGGCAGCCACAAACAATGCACACGCCAGGATCAAGGCTGGACGAATCTTGGGGAAAACTGCATTTTTCATCGGAACGTTCCTTATTTTACCTTGCCGCCCCTGGCTGCCGCACTCACCCAAAGCGGTATGCCCGCCAATCGAACGTGCCCGAAGTACCATCCTTGTCACCAGGCCCCACTCCCCGGCAAAATCGAGGCATGGACCAAACGCAGAAGTCTGCCGTCTCCACGCCGCATGCCCCCGCCGCTATCGGCCCCTACTCCCAGGCCGTGCGTCTCGGCAACTTCATCCACACCTCCGGCCAAATCGCCCTCGATCCTGCATCCGGCCAACTCGTTCCCGGCGCCATCACAGAACAGACCACCCGCGTCCTGGAAAACATCAAGGCCATCCTCACCGCAGCGGGCACCGACCTCGCTCACGTCATCAAGACCGTCGTCTTTCTCAAGGACATGAATGACTTCGCGGCCATGAACGCTCTCTACGCAAAGTACCTCGCCCCCGACGGAGTCGTTCCGCCAGCCCGCTCCACCGTCGCCGTCGCAGGCCTGCCGAGGAACGCACTAGTCGAGATCGAAGTCATCGCTACGGTGAATTAGGAGCCAAGCGAACGGAGCGAGTCGAGGGACCTGCTTTTTCCATCTAATGCACAGGAGACCAATCTATGCCCGATACCAAAACCGAGAAAATCGAAAAAACCGACGCCGAGTGGCGAGCCCAGCTCACCCCCGAGCAGTACCACATCACCCGCCAAAAAGGCACCGAAGCTCCCTTCACCGGCACCCTCACCTTCAACCACGACGACGGCATGTACCACTGCGTTGCATGCAACGCGGACCTCTTCCCCTCTGACACTAAATTCGACTCTGGCAGCGGCTGGCCCAGCTTTTACCTGCCCGTCAACTCCAGCGCCATCGAGACCCACGAGGACAACACCCTCGGCATGCGGCGCGTAGAAGTCGACTGCGCCCGCTGCGGCGCCCACCTCGGACACGTCTTCCCCGACGGCCCACGCCCCACCGGCCTGCGCTACTGCATCAACTCTGCCGCCCTCAATTTCGAAAAATCGAAATAGAGCCGTCGAAGTTCCGCCATCAAGGATTTCTTCTGACGCAACCTCGGTCCCCCAAAATCCGTCTGCTCAGTACGAAGTGATGCCCCAGCGCCGAAAACTCCTCGCCCTCGTCAGTGCTGTGTGCATAGGCGCTGCGTTCCTTCTCGCCCACAGCCTCACGCAAAACGGCCCAGCCAACGGCGAGCACCGCGGTCCGCCCTGGCGCTCGCCCGTCGCCTCGACCCAAACCTTCCACATCGGCGGCGCGACTCTCCAGGTCGACTTCGCCCCCGGATTGCTCGACCTGCCTGCGTCGCAAATCATGCAGTGGGTCGAAAACGCCGCCAGCTCCGTTGCAACTTACTACGGCCGCTTCCCCGTCCCTCGTGACCGCATCCTGATCCAGCCCACCGAAGATCGCCATGGCGTAATGCAGGGCACCACCTGGGGCGACGTCGGCGGCTTCCCGGCCTTCACCCGCATCCGCGTCGGTCAGCACACTACGACGCGGGAATTAACAGACGACTGGATGATGACCCACGAACTCACCCATACCGCCTTCCCCTCCCAGGAAGACGAGCATCACTGGATCGAAGAGGGATTAGCGGTCTACGTTGAGCCCGTCGCCCGCGTGCAAGCGGGTTTTCTCCAGCCAGAGAAGATCTGGGCCGACATGGTGCGCGACATGCCCAAAGGCGATCCCCAACCCGGCGATCAGGGCCTCGACAACACCCACACCTGGGGCCGCACCTACTGGGGCGGCGCGCAATTCTGCCTCCTCGCCGACGTCGCCATCCGCGAGCAGACCCACAATAAAAAGGGATTGCAAGACGCCCTGCGCGCCATCGTCGCCGCCGGTGGCACCATCGATCAGAACTGGCCGACTGAGAAGGCCTTCGCGGCTGGCGACGCAGGAACCGGCACCCACGTCCTCGAAGATCAGTACAAGCGCATGGCCTCGACGCCAGTCACCATCGACCTCGAAGCACTCTGGAAGAAATTAGGAATTGTCCGAACCGAAACCGGCATCCGCTTCGACTCAACCGCCCCCGAAGCCGCCATTCGCGAGGCCATCACCGCCGCCCCAGCAACCGGCCGCATCACTCCTTCGCCATAATCCGCGAGAAATCAGTACAAAGCGGCAGATAAAAGCTCGGTCGTGAAGCTATCCCTGTTCCCTGCCCCTTACGCCTTGACGACCTTCCCCGCCTTCAAACACCCGCTGCAAACCCGCAGCCGCTTCGCCCCGCCATTCACCTTCGCTTTCACCGGATGCAGATTCACATTCCAGCGCCGCCTCGTAATGTTATGCGCGTGCGAGATGTTGTTCCCAAACTGCGGACCCTTGCCGCAAATATCGCAAACCTGTGCCATGTCTTCTCCAATAAAGACGATTCCCGCTCGAGGATGTCGTCGAAAATCGCGGCCCTCAAGCCTGGTCCGAACCCGCAGGTCCCTCCACCCGGCCCAATCCCGCATCCAGCGCCGGCGACTCGCGCCCCACACGCCGAAACCCCAGTTTACCGGGAATCCAGGCTGCGAAGCAATCCGGTCCTCGTGCGGCAGCAATCGGCCGGCTCCCCGCACCGTTGCTCCATAACTAAGTGCCGAACCGCCGCCCCAGTTCCCCCCGCCGCGACCTAACCTCCGTTCCCACAACGGGCTGAACCAACTTCGCCTGGACCCGCGGCCCGAACGGGGCATGGTCGCTGCGGGGCGAATCGCCCTAATACTCACCTCAATTTTCCAGCCATATCCACGATGCCAGCCGTGCTGCCACTCGATGAGCCAATGGAGATGGGCGAGCTGGTGGACGAGCGCTACTATGAAGCCCTGAGCCCCAACTCACTGGCTGAGCGCATCTTCTTCCGCGACGTGCCGCAATATCTACCAGGACTTCCTCAGAATCTGCCGGGCCGCGTCGCGAAGACGCCATCCTGGATGTCGGCCTCGGCACACCTCTCCGGCAGCAGGTCCTCGTTGATTCGGCCCTTGAAAGTCCCGTCTTCGCATAGCGAATCCCGGCCCCGTCGAAGGAACTTCGAACTTAACGTCGCTCCCACCTTTTCGCCATTGGAGGGCGCCCGCAACCGGCTTATCCTTCAATAAATTCCATCGAAAGCGACCCTGCGGAGATATACCTCTCCGCCCGCTGCCTACCGGAGTCGCTGCGCGCCGCAAAGGAGTCAGTCCGTGCCCCCCGTTGACGTTGAAGTTCTCCCCCCGGTCTGCAACGAAGGCGAAAGCCAACACAGCGCAGATATCGCGGGCACCAGCGATTTGGGGGAGGTTGCGTTCCGGAAAATGATGAAGCGGCGATGGCAACTTGCATTGGCGGTCGTCATCGTGGTCGGGTTGAATCTCGCCTTCCTTCTCAGCTTCTGGAACCGATTTCTGGGACCCGGTGTATCCGGCATGTTCCTGGAGTTCGCATCCCGGCTGTTGTCGGGCAAGGTTCCTTACAGAGATTTTTACGTTGTAGTAACTCCATTCTATATTTTCAGAACAGCGGCCATCGTAAAGCTCTTTGGGCCAAGCATCGCGGTTCTGCGACTTGTTGACATCGGGTATCGATGTGCACTGGCAGCAATCCTGGTGATCTGGCTCTCTAAAGTGGTGCGAATTCCATATGCGGCGCTCGGGGCACTCGCGGCGATCGCTGTTTTTTCGACAGATCCTGCCGACCCTCTGATTTCTTATCATCTGGAAGCGACGTTTTGGGCACTGATAGGTGCCTTCCTGATCTCGTATGTCAAGTGGGAACAAAGAGACAGCCTGAGAAACATCTCCCTGATTTGCAGCTCGGGTGTGTGCTGCTCGATCTGCTTCTTCACGAAGCAGACCGAGGGGGGAGGCATTACCCTCGCTCTGTTCATCGTAATTGCCGGCTTATCAATACGCGATTTGGGCCTGCGGGCGGCGGTCTTACGCCTCCTGGCCTTTTGCACGGGATGGATCCTGCCTGCGGGGGGAGTGCTTGGATGGCTGGCAAGCAAAGGCGCATTGAGGGCCTTTGCAATTGCAATTTTCGCGGACGGGCCATCGGCAAAGGGATCCCCTGGCCATCTACTCGCGCGCGTGTTCGTCGACGGGGCCGGTTCCTGGCCAGGAAACGCTGTTTATCTGCTCTTCGCAATTTGCACTATGTGCCTGGTGGTTCAGGTGGTGCGAAAAGGGCGAGCCGCGCCGTTTTCCGCGGCCCCGGCTATGTTACCGCTCACCGTGATCGCTGCGGCAGGTGCAGCCGCACTCCTCGCTGGATACGCAGGAGGAGCCTTTGTCCTGCGTAGCTCTGTTCTGGCCTATTCGCTGGAAATATGGTCTATTCTCTTTGGCTTCTTTGGTGTCTTCTCGCTCGCAATCTACTACACACTGATCCTGACTCGGCGTAGCATGACCGAAGCGGAAAGACAGCGTTGGCTGCTTGTAATGGCCTCCTTTTGGATCTGTTACACGATGTCCTGGTCATGGGTCGCATGGGGACCAATGGCGTTTCCGAGCCTGGGAGTCGTAATAGCTTTCATGCTGGAAGACCTTCTTTCGAGGCCTCGGACGTCTGTTCTCCGCTATTCCTTCGCGGCGGCCGCCGTCCTGCTTCTGTCAGTATGTGAAGCAGGCAGAGTGTCCTGTCCATTCAGCTGGGACAGCTGGACTGACGACCCGATACGGAATGCTACCGCTTCCTCCAGGCAGCCAGCGTTAAACGGGATATACATGTCCCCTGAAATGGCAGCTTTTGTTGACCGTCTTACGAGTCTTATCCACGACCACTCTCGAGCTAACGACTCGGTCTTCATCTACTCCTATCAGCCTTTATGGTATGTCTTGGCCGATCGTTGGCCCCCTACCTATGCTCAGGTTCACTTCTTTGATGTTGCACCGGACGATCTGTGCCGGAGAGATGCCGAACGAATTGTGAAAGCGCGCCCTGCGCTAATAGTGGACTTCGTCGACGACAGCGAGCTCTGGAACGAGGAATTATTTCGGGCAGGCCAGAGAAGTGGCCAACGGGACTTACACGACCAAATGTATCAGCTCATTCATACCAGTTATCGTTTGGAAGCGGCTATACCAATGAAAGAGAGCCCGGTGCCGGTAAGGGTATTCGTGTTGAGGAGTGAAGAATGATCGCGATCGATGTGGAACCAGGGGCGAATGGGCGGTTGACGGAGGAGGAAGTGGAGGCTGTCAGCTCAACAGCTTGCTCAGCAACGCCAGGGATGCCTGCTCGTGCACGAGCCAGCACCTCAACCAGGAGCGCGAAGAGCATTACGGTGATATTTCCGGCTTACAATGAGGAACAGAATATCCGTTCGGCAATTGCACGAGCTGTGGAGGCAATGCGTCCGCGGTTTCATGTCTTTGAGCTGCTGATAATTGACGATGGCAGTACGGATCGTACAGGTGAGATCTCCGAGGATCTGGCGAAAGCATACCCTGAGATTACCGTTATCCATAACCGGCAAAATCTGGGATTGGGTGAGACTCTCTATCGCGGATTTCAATGCGCCCGGGGAGAATTGGTCATCCAAAACGCGATGGACTACCCGCTTGACCTCCGTGACCTCGACAAGATGATTCCTCTTCTGGAGGAGGCGGATGTAATCGTTGCGGCTCGAAAGGCCTACGCTGGCTACAGTCCGTACCGAAAGCTGACGTCCAGAGTCAATCGGTTAATCCTCCGCCGACTGTTCGATCCAAAGCTGCGCGACTATAACTATACGCAGCTCTTCAAGAGGGAAGTGCTGAGCGCAGCGCGGCCCAGCTCGCGAAGCACAGTTTTCATCGTCCCGGAAATCATCATTCGCGCCCACGAGTTAGGTTTTAAGATCATAGAGCTGGATATAGACTATTATCCGCGGGTGTATGGCGAAGCTACTTCGGGTAGACCGAGAATCATACTTCGGTCTTTGCGCGATATGTTCAAATTCTGGATCGAACGCAGTCTGCATATCGGCGAAGCAACCGCTGGTTAAACAAGCGGGTTTGGAGATTATCCGTACCGGCTTCCTCTTCATGTTTCCGCGATTCCTGAGGAAGTTTCGCTGGATCGAGCCTCACGTCTCACGCTGGCCTGTCAGTGGCCAGTATCAGGTGTTGGCGCGGAAACCCTTCTCTAAGGACGCGAAGCACAATCGGCTCTCCTCTCACCCCACCACTTTGTTATCCTCTCCCCTGTGCGAGTTCTGTACGGCGTTCTCGTTCTCAGTACGGCAGTGCTCATTTGGGCGGCAATTGCGGTTATCCGGCATATCCGGCATCACCGCGATGCGGCTCGCGCTCGGCCTGAACAGCACGACGAACCCCTTTAGCTCAGCAGGTTGCCATCCAAGGAGCCCTCATGAATCCCGCTTCCGCCGCATCCCCAGTCCTCTCAGGGACCCATTCCGCCGCGGTTCGCACTACCGTTTCGGTCCTCCTCGGCTCCCTGCTCGTCGCCGTTTGTGCCCACGTCTCCATTCCTCTCTGGTTCACGCCCGTTCCGTTTACCCTCCAGACCTTCGCCGTGCTTCTGCTGGGCCTGCTCCTCTCGCCCGGCGCCGCAGCGGCATCACTTGTCCTCTACCTCGCTGAAGGCGCTGCAGGTCTCCCCGTTTTCAGCCCGCACAGCCCCGCCGGAATGCTCCACCTCCTCGGACCCACCGGCGGCTACTTGCTTTCTTACCCAGTCGCCGCCGCGCTCACCGCGTTCCTGCGTCGCCGTTTCGCCGGCTCCGGCTTCGCTCCCTCCGTGCTCGCCGCAACCATCGGCAGCCTCGTTATCCTGCTCTGCGGAGCCGCCTGGCTTGGTTTCGAGGCTTCCGTCCTCGCGCACCAGCCTGCGGCATCCGTCCTCGCCCTCGCGGTCCTCCCGTTTGTCCCCGGTGACATCCTTAAAATCGTCGCCGCTGCCGGTGCCGCGACCGGGTTACGCCGCTTCCGTCGCTCCTGATCGACTGGCCTTCCATCAAACAATAACTCCAACTCCCGAGCAAAAGAAAAAGCCCGCGTCAGCAATTAGCTGTTACGCGGGCTTCCCTTTTTGACCTGAGCTTCAGATAAACATCGGCTCCACCCTCTGCGATCTACGACGCCATTGCAGACCGCGTCAGTACAAACTGCTCAAGACGGGCGTTTCTGCGCGAGGTCACCCGCACCCCATCCGTCGACTGTTCCATCGCCAAATTCTGCGAGCAGACCCCGCACAGCCAATAGTGCTCCATGCGTCGGGAACGCCTCCCTTGCTCATCCGCCTTGCCCGATGGCATGTCAAAAACAAAAATTCGCCCCTCCCGCAAATAATGCAGGGGCTTGGCGCACTTCGGATTTGCGCAATGACTCACCATGTAACCATCTCCACATCTGCGCTTCCCTGACTCCGTCGAACCCGCTCTCTTGCCGAGGGCGACCTTGAGCGCTGCTGTCGTTCAAATTGGGGGACCGGCAAGATGACCGAAACACGGTCTCATCTCGCAATACGACGCAACTCAACTGATTCCTGACAATGACAATAGGATACGGAAACACCGGCGTTCCGTTTTCCTGGCCACAAGGCCGACACCGTCACGATAGACGTGATGATCAGACGGGGGGTCTTTTCATTGTGGCACGACCTCGACCTCCAACGTGGAAAATTCGTATTAATTCCATGCGCCGTCCTGCGACGCTGTGCAAAAATAAGGGTTTGCTCTATTCGTAACCAAATGTCCCTCCTGCGTTCAACATTCATCAGCCTCTCTCAAAGCTCCCGCCTGCGCCGCTTCGCCGAATCTTCCACCCTCGGCCGTCGCATGTCTTCTCGCTTTGTCGCCGGCTTTCGTATTGAAGATGCCCTCAGCGCCGCTACCGTCCTCGGCGCCCAGGGCCTTTCCGTCACCCTCGACAGCCTCGGCGAAAACGTCGCCACCCCCGACCAGGCCCACCAGGCAGCCCAGCGCTACCACTGGATCCTCGACTCTCTCGCCCAGTCGAAGCTCGATGCCAATGTCAGCCTCAAGCTCACTCAGATGGGCATGGACCTCAGCCCCGACCTCGCCTCAGAAACCGTCTCCAGCCTGGTCGATCACGCTGTCCAGGCTAACTCCTTCGTCCGCGTCGACATGGAAGGTTCCGCTTATACGCAGCCCACCATCGACCTGGTCCGCGCCCTCCACGCCAAATCCGCAAACCGCGACCACGTCGGCATCGTCATTCAGGCCTATCTGCGCCGCAGCGCCGCCGATGTTGAGAACCTGCTCAGCGATCAAATCCGTATCCGTCTCTGCAAAGGCGCCTATCAGGAACCTAACGACTTGGCCTTCCCTGAAAAGAAAGACGTCGACCGCAACTTCATCGCTCTCACCGAGACCCTGTTGAAAAGCGGCGTCTTCCACGGAATCGCCACCCACGACCCCGCTATGATCGCTGCTACAAAGAACTTCGCCCGCACCCAGCGCATCGACCCCGCCAGTTTCGAATTCCAGATGCTGTATGGTGTCCGCCGCGATCTGCAGCGATCGCTCCTGAAGGAAGGCTATAAAGTCCGCGTTTACGTTCCCTTCGGCGAAGAATGGTACCCCTACTTCATGCGCCGTCTCGCCGAGCGCCCCGCCAACGTCCTCTTCCTCGCAAGAAATCTCTTCCGCAAATAGGGGCGACGCCGCATCCTAGTGTACCGAGTCATTAATTAAGTGAACTAATAATGGAGGCTGCCCGTCTACCATGGCAGGAGCGAAGCCATGGGACGAGGACGCAAGCTGCCGGTGCTGAGGTTGACAGAAAAGGATCGCGAGACCCTGCGGGGCTGGTCTGGACGAAGGAAGACCGCTCAGGGGCTTGCGCTGCGGTCGCGCATTGTGGTGCGCGCCGCGGAGGGTGGTTCGG
>PMSS01000104.1 GCA_003167515.1 Acidobacterium sp.
TCGCCGAAGACGACGTCTCTGTCCTGCCCAGCCCGGCAATCCTCGAACGCATTTTCTCTGTGCGCGAGCCGCTCGAGCAGCTTGCCGCGACTTTTGCCTACGGCAAAATCGTGCATGAGGGCCTGACGCTGGCCATCGTCGGCCGGCCGAATGCGGGCAAGTCCTCACTCTTTAATCGTCTGGTTGAACGCGACCGCGCCATCGTGACCGCAACTCCCGGGACAACACGCGATCTTGTTACTGAAACCATCTCGCTGGGCGGGATTCCCGTGCGTCTGGTGGACACTGCTGGGCTAAGAACCGCCGCGGACGAGGCCGAGAGCATGGGCATTGAAAAATCCCGCGAGGCGCTGGCGGATGCCGACGTTGTTTTATTAGTTCTGGACGCTACCCAAACCGCGAACGATGAAGAACAGCGGCTGATGAAGACGCTGGCTGCGCGGCCGAGCGTGGTGGTTGCGAATAAATGCGATCTGGTAATGCAGGGAACAGGGCACAGGGATCAGGGAACAGAAAAGGCAAGAGTAAAAACCTCCGCGCTTACCGGCGAAGGCATTGCAGAATTACGCGAGGCGATTTTGGCGCTTGTGCAGTCCGGTCCGCAGTCCGCGGAGACTGCCCTGCTCACCAATCTCCGCCAGCAGCAAGCAGTGCAGGCGGCGCTCGAGGGCCTGGCTGCCGCACAAACAGCCATCACGGAAAATGTTCCGCATGAGATGCTGCTGCTGGATCTCTACACCGCCCTTCGCCAACTCGACAGTCTCACTGGAGAGACGACCGCGGAAGACATTCTGAACCGGATATTCTCCACCTTCTGCATCGGAAAATAGATTGCAGATCGGATAACCTCGAGGAAGCCGAAAACAAACCTCAGGAGCAAGATGAAGCTGGTCCAGACAGGAAGAAGGCTTGTGCTCGTCGGCCTCGCGCTGTTCCTGAGCGCCGGATGCCGGCAAGACGCCCGCCCACAGAGCCCATCAGAACCCTCCAATCAACGGTCCGACAAGCAAAAAGTCATCTTCGACACGGACATCGGCGACGACATCGACGACGCCTTCGCGCTGGCGCTGGCCGTCTCCAGCCCGAAGCTCGACGTGATGGGCGTGACCACGGCCTGGGGCGATACGGACCTGCGCGCCCGGCTGGCAGAGCGGCTTCTCAAGGCGATGGGCCGTGGAGATATTCCCGTCGCCGCGGGGCCGAAGACCCGCGCGTCTTCGACCTTTTCGCAGGCACGATGGGCTGCGGCCGAGCCGGAGCCGGCAAACGGCTGGCCGGACGCAATCGGCTTCACGCTCGACGCGATTCGGCGTAACCCAGGTCAGATCACACTGATTGCGGTTTCGCCTTTCAGCAACATCGGCGCGCTGATCGACAGGGACGCCGCGACCTTTCGCAAGCTGAAAAAAGTCGTGCTGATGGGTGGCTCGATCCGTCGCGGTTACGGCGATCTCGGCTATCTGCCCAACCGCGGGCCCGACCCGGAATATAACATCATGATGGACATTGCCTCGTCGCGAAAGCTCTTCGCCGCGGGCGTCCCTCTCTACGTAATGCCGCTCGACTCCACGCAGCTGAAGCTCGATGAAACGCTGCGGGCTACGCTCTTCAGCCAGGGCACGCCCACCACCGACGCGCTGCTCTCGCTCTATGCGGAGTGGAGCGCGTCGACCGGCAGCCCGACGCCCACCCTCTTCGACGCGATGGCCGTTGCCGCCGCAATCGATCCCGCGCTGTGTCCAACGCAGCCGATGCATATCGAGATCGACGACAAAGGCTTCACGCGCCCCTCCGAAGGCAAGCCCAACGCAAACGTCTGCCTCGATTCCGACTCGGACAGCTTCTTCCACTTCTACATCCCGGCAATTCTGAATCCCGCAAACCGTGAGATCCTCAGGCGATGACATCAGGCAAAGCCCGGGACAGATTCGACCTGAGCGGCCGTGTCGCGCTGGTCATCGGAGGAACCTCCGGAATCGGCCGCGCGATTGCCATCGGGCTCGCCGAAGCCGGAGCCGATGTAGTGGCCAGTTCGCGCAGAAGCGCTGAAGTCGCTGAAGTCGCCCAGGAGATTCGTGCCCGAGGGCGGCGCTCGCTCGAGCTCTGCGTTGATGTGCTCGATCGCAGCTCCCTCGAAAACCTCTATGTGGAGACAATAGCCACGTTCGGCAAGGTCGACGTTCTGGTGAACGCGGCCGGAACAACGAAGCAGATCCCCACACTCGAGTGCTCCGAAGAGGATTGGCAAATGATTCTCGAGACCAACCTGACGGGGACCTTTCGCGCATGCCAGATTGCCGCGCCGGGCATGATCCGCCAGGGCTGGGGAAGGATCGTCAACATCGCATCGCTGGCCACGTTTGTCGCGTTTTACGAAGTCGCGGCGTACGGCGCGAGCAAAGCGGGAGTCGGCGCTCTGACCAAATCCCTGGCCGTCGAACTGGCGCGCCACGGGGTATGCGTGAACGCGATCGCCCCCGGCTTTTTCCCGACCGCGCTGAATCAGGAATTGCTGGAGGATACGCCGCGCGGCCGCGAGGTGCTGATGCGCACGCCTATGCAACGCTACGGCCGACTCGAAGAGCTGGCGGGGGCCGCGGTCTTTCTGGCTTCGGAAAGCGCCTCCTTCATCACCGGGCAAATTCTCGTGGTGGACGGCGGCTACCTCGCCAGCGGGGTCAATCAGTAGCACCTGCGATCCCCGGTTTCAGATTCCGATTTTGAGATTCCGGGGTTGAGATTCCAGGTTTGAGATTCCCGGGTTTCAGATTCCGCTAAGATTCTTGTGCGAGACTCTGGGCCATCATGATGGATGGAATGAACGCGCGCCGAATCCGCTGTTTCCTTGCCCTGATCCTCGTCTCTTCCGCATCAGCCGTCGTGCCTCTTCTCGCGGAAGATGGCTCACAGGGTTGGTTGCGCTACGCACCGCCCTCGACTGGCGAAATTCCTGCAGCTTGGCGAGCGATGCCGGCCGCGATCGTCAATCTGGATTCCTCGCTGGTGGCCGAAAGCGCGGAGAACGAAATTCGCCGGGGTGTGCGCTCGATGCTGGGGCGAACGCTTCGTGTCGAAGCGAAGATCCCGAACGAAGACGCGTGGGTGCTTGGAACCACGGAAGAGCTGCGCTCCAGATTCCCGGAGTATCGTGCCCCCTCACTCGGGCCGGAAGGATTTTCTCTCAGCATCCTGGCATCGCACGGTCATCATGATTGGCTCATCACTGGCGCGGACGCACGCGGCATCCTTTATGGCTCTTTTCACGCGCTGTCGGGAATGGCGCGTAGCGAAAGCTTCGCGGCGATAGCAGGGAGTGACTCGCCCGCCGCGCCCATCCGTTGGGTGAACCAGTGGGACAACCTCAACGGGACGATCGAGCGCGGCTACGCGGGCCGATCCATTTTCTTCGACAACGGGTCGGTGCGGACCGATCTGACCCGAGCCGGCGAGTATGCGCGCCTCCTGGCATCCGTCGGCATCAATGGATGCACCATTAATAATGTGAACGCCGATCCCCACCTGCTGCAGCCGGAGATGATTCGCGATGTGGCACGCATTGCGGATGCTTTCCGCCCGTGGGGCGTGCGCCTATCCATGTCGGTAGCCATCGACAGTCCGCAGAAAATCGGCGGACTCGACACATTCGATCCAGGCGACGCGAAGGTCGCGGCGTGGTGGCAAGCGAAAGTCGACGAAATTTACGCAGCCATTCCAGACTTCGGCGGATTGGTGGTGAAGGCAGATTCAGAGGGGCAGCCCGGTCCGTCGCAGTACGGACGCACGCCCGCGGATGCGGCGAATATTTTCGCTGCCGCGTTGAAGCCCCATGGCGGGGTGCTGGTGTATCGGGCGTTTGTTTACAACCACCATCTCGACTGGAACGACCTCAAAGCGGATCGGGCCCGTGCGGCCTATGACATCTTTCACCCTCTCGATGGGCAGTTCGCCGACAACGTAGTCGTGCAGATCAAGAATGGCCCCATCGACTTTCAGGTGCGCGAACCGGTCTCGCCGTTGTTCGCCGGACTCCGAAAAACGAACGAGGCGGTCGAGCTGCAGGTCACACAGGAATACCTGGGCCAGCAGCGGCATCTTGTTTTCCTGCCAACGCAGTGGAAGACCTACCTCGACTTCGATCTGCGCGCAGGCACAGGTTCGGGTAATCGTTCGACACCGTTGAAGGACATTGTCGATGGCAAGAGCTTCCACCGGCCGCTCGGCGGATACGTCGGTGTCGCCGGCGTGGGCCTCGACGCAAACTGGATGGCGCACCCGCTCGCGATGGCGAATCTATATGGTTTCGGCCGCCTCGCCTGGAATCCGAACACGACTGCGGAGACAATCGCGGACGAATGGACGCGCCTGACCTTCAGCAACGACGAAAAAGTCGTCAGTACCATCAGCCAGATGCTGCTTTCCTCGTGGCCCATCTACGAGCACTACACCGGGCCGCTGGGCCTGCAGACGCTCACCAATATCACCGGCCCGCATTACGGACCCGCGCCGCAGTCGCAGGAGAACAACGGTTGGGGCCAGTGGATTCGCGCCAACCACGACGGCGTGGGAATGGATCGGACCGTCTCGACCGGCACCGGATTCATCGGGCAATATCCGTCGCAGGTCGCCGCGATGTACACGTCGCTCAAAACCTGCCCCGATTCTCTCCTGCTCTTCATGCATCACGTCCCATATACGTATCACCTCAAGACGGGCAAGACCGTCATCCAGACGATCTACGACTTTCACTACAAAGGTGCGGACGACGCAGCGAGCCTGGTCCGTCAGTGGGAGACGCTGAACGGCCTGATCGATCCGGAGCGTTACCACAAAACACTCGACCTGCTCGAATACCAGGCAGGCCACGCCATCGTCTGGCGCGACGCGGTCAACCGCTGGTTCGAGAAGATGTCCGGCATCCCAGACGATCGCGGCCGAATCGATCACGATCCCAACCGCATCACGGCCGCGCAGATGCAGCTCGACGGCTACATGTCCATTGACGTGACGCCGTGGGAGACGGCTTCCGGTGGAAGGGCCTATGTGTGCAAAGATCGCGCAATATGTACGGCCGCTGCGCATCTGGATCGGCCTGCGGGCTGGTATAAAGTTGCAGTCCAGTACTTCGACTACCGCCAGGGCGCATCGACGTTTCGGCTGCTCCTGAACCAGCAAAGCATTGCCACCTGGACCGCGGACAACACCCTCCCAGGTCAAGCCCCGAACGGCGACACCTCGACGCGGTACACTCTGCATGGCGTTCCGCTGCGTCCCGGCGACGTATTGACCATTGAGGGTCACCCGGACGACGGCGAACCCGCGCCCATCGACTACATGGAAATCGTGCCCGAAGAAAACACGGCGACGGGAACCGCGCACCGATGAAAATCAAAAACGCATCCGTCAACATCTGCTCGCCGGGCCGCAATTTCGTCACGCTGAAGATCGAGACTGACGAAGGAATCTACGGCCTGGGTGACGCGACGCTGAACGGGCGCGAGCTGGCGGTCGCCAGCTATCTCAGCGACCACCTCATCCCGTGCATCCTGAATCGCGATCCGTTTCAGACTGAAGACATCTGGCAGTATCTCTATCGCGGCGCGTACTGGCGGCGCGGTCCGGTCACCATGTCCGCAATCGCCGCAGTGGATATGGCGCTGTGGGACATCAAAGGTAAGGCGCTCGGTACGCCGGTTTATAACCTTCTCGGTGGCCGGAGTCGCGACAGCGTGCTGGTCTACGCGCACGCCCATGGAGCCGACATCGAAGAGGCCTGCGACGATGTAGGCCGCCACATCGAGATGGGCTATCACGCCATCCGCGTGCAGAGCGGCATTCCCGGTCTCGATGCCACCTACGGCGTTCCCAAAGGCGGCGTGCCCTACGAGCCGGCGGAGCGAGGCCTGCCTTCGGAAAGCCGTTGGTCCACCGAAAAGTATCTCAACCATGTTCCGAAATTATTTGCGCGTGTGCGAGAGGCGTTTGGCGAGGAGCTGCACCTGCTGCACGACTGCCATCATCGCCTCAGCCCGATTGAAGCGGCGCGCCTGGGCAAGGAGCTGGAGCCGTTCCATCTTTTCTGGATCGAAGACCCGATCCCGGCGGAATTTCAGGAGGGCTTTCGCCTGATCCGCGAGCACACCACGACCCCGATTGCGACCGGCGAGGTGCTGAACTCCATCTGGGATGTACATGAGCTCATTCGCAACCAATGGATCGACTATGCGCGGCTCACGCTCACGCACGCCGGCGGATTTACGGCGCTCAAAAAGATCGCAGACTTCGCGGAGCTTTACCACGTGCGCACCGGATGCCACGGCCCCACCGATCTCTCGCCGGTCTGCATGGCAGCAGCGCTCCACTTCGATCTGGCCATTCACAACTTCGGCATCCAGGAGCACATGCCACACTGCAGAGAGACAGACGAAGTGTTCCCGCACAGCTATCGCTTTGAAGACGGGTATATGTACCCCGGCGACGCGCCCGGCCTCGGTGTCGATCTGGATGAAAAGCTCGCCGCGAAGTATCCGTATCAACGCGCGTATCTGCCGGTATTACGCAAACTCGATGGAACCCTGTGGGACTGGTAGCTGCTCTCCCAACCCGCATCGCGATATGAGAAGATTCTCCCGCCCACAAAAGGAGTGTCGGTGTTCGTAAATTTGAAAAGCTCGATCGTTATTCTGTACGCCGGCTTGGTCCCGGCGATGTTTGCCCAATCAGCCGCCGCCCCTCCATTGCCCAACCAAATCTGGTTCGACTCCTCGCAGCCCATCGACAAACGCGTTGACGCCCTCGTTGCCGCGATGACTCTAGAGGAAAAAGTCTCGCAGATGGAAAACCACGCTGCGGCCATCCCTCGCCTCGGTGTCCCCGAATACGACTACTGGAGCGAGGGCCTCCACGGCATCGCCCGCTCCGGCAACGCCACCCTGTTTCCCCAGGCGATCGGCCTCGCCGCCACGTGGGACACCGATCTGCAACATCAGGTCGCAACCGTCATCTCCACCGAGGCCCGCGCGAAATACAACCAGGCGATGCGCGACAACCTGCACAACATTTTTTACGGACTGACCATCTGGTCGCCGAACATCAATATCTTCCGCGATCCACGCTGGGGGCGCGGCCAGGAAACCTACGGAGAAGACCCGTTTCTGACCAGCCGCATGGGCGTGGCCTTCGTCGAAGGCCTGCAGGGCGATGATCCGAAGTATTTCCGAACCATCGCGACGCCCAAGCACTTCGCGGTACACAGCGGTCCCGAATCGCTGCGCCACGAATTCAATGTCGATGTCACCCCGCACGATCTCGAAGACACATTTCTGCCCGCATTTCGCGCCACCATCACCGAAGGCCGCGCCGACTCCATCATGTGCGCCTACAACTCCAT
>PMSS01000191.1 GCA_003167515.1 Acidobacterium sp.
GGGAAGTTCTTCAGAGGTTCCTTAGATTGTCAAAGGGTCCAATCCGCAAGTGCAGTTGCGCGGTGTCTCTCGATACATTCTGTTCTCTCAGTGGATTCGAAATCGGAATGATTACTTTCGCAACACGCTCACCATCAGGATTGGAATTATGATCTGAGGCGGAGTGATGGGTGGATACTCTGACATCGTCGGAATATGCACTGAGCCGGTGATCGCGCAGCTAACTATCATCTTGCGAGTGTTGTTTGCCACCTTCGGTCACTAATTCCAAATGACCGAGCCATAATGGGAGCGAAAAAAGAGACGAAGCGACAGGTTCGACGCGGATATGTTCACGTCCTCTTCGGACACCTCGCGCAGACTCTTTGGGATTGTCGGCCGGTGTCAGGACCGAAAGTTGGCGGGTTTGCTGCCGGTCCATCTGTGGAACGCGTGACGAAAGTTCGTAGCTTCGCTGAATCCCACGAGTTCCGATATGTCGTCAATGCTCAGTTTGGTGGAACGGAGATATTCCTTTGCAAGGTTGCAGCGGACGTCGTCGAGGATCTGCGTAAATGAGACGCCTTCCGCGTGGAGTCTTCGGTGCAGCGTCCGGACCGTCGTAGCGAGCCGATCGGCCACAATTTCCATGGTCGGTGAATGTCCCGGTGTCGATGCGATGATTTGATACACCTCACCGGCGACGCCGATAGATGTCTTCACCTCGCCCAGAATTCGGTCGCAGGTATCCCACATCAGCTTTGAAGTGAGACGGTGCGCCATGTGCGGCTTTTCAGAGAGAATCGACTTGGAATAGGAGAGTTCGCAAACCGGTTGGCCAAATTTGAGATCGCAGCCAATATAACGCTTGTAGAGGTTCAGGTGGCGCGGTGGTGCATAGGGGAGTGCGGCGCGAATGGGATGGCAACAGCCTGGCTCGACGACAGTTCTCAAATGTGTCGTCAGCTGAGTCAATTGCTGCTCCAATAGAAAGCGCACCAGTGAATCCGGGTGAGCTACCACTGGATTCATCGCCAGCACCCAGGACACGCTGTCTCTCTCCTCGCGCCAGGACATGGATAGAAGCGGTGTCGCCAGTCTGTGGTACTTGACTGCCACCTGGAAGTACTCGCGGATCGTCGGACTGCACACCAGGGCGAATCCGTACATGCCGTACGCTGAAAGTGGAATCCGGCTGCCGACACGGAATGGAGTCTCGGGATCTTTCGACAGTTGCAGAGCGTTGTGGCACACCGTAATGTACTGGCGAATGGAGGTCAACGTGTGAGGTTGAGTAAGACTCTCGGGCGACAGGCCGCTGCCTGACAAGCTCGCTTCGGGAGCAATTCCCTGCTCGTTGAGAACCTCAACCAGGGCCGCAACCTTGTAGGGCGCGTATCGCTTTTCGTTCCAAAGGGGCAGTTGCATAGCGACGGTGGGCTGTCCGACTCGAACATGTTTATGTCCGAATCACACGGCACCATATATTGTGCAACAGTACGGTTTCGTTTGGAAAGATTTTTCTTGGCGCCGGGGACGTCGTTGATCTCCGGACAGGTAGCGCCAAGACTCACATGGCCCTCCATGTTCGGTCTGTACTTCCTTTCTCTCCACCTCGCTGCCGCGGTACTGTGACATCACGCCATGAGTTTGTCCGGTTGGCACACGGCGCGGCGCGGCGCCCCTGACTAACATACGTGGGACGCGCGTGGGGTGCTCCGCGCATTGCGAAACAGGAATCGAGTGAACAAACTTGTCGATTCTCCCGAAACCGCTGTTGCAGATCTGCGGGATGGCATGACTGTTATGCTGGGCGGTTTCGGACTTTGCGGAATCCCTGAGAACCTGATCGCGGCCCTGATTCATATGAGAGGTGAATCAGGAATGACCTTCCAGGATCCACTCTATCCCCCACCGGGGTTGCGGGTTTTGGTGACTGCAGGCGCCTCCGGTATTGGAGCCTCCATTGCATCCGCATTCGCGGAAACGGGCGCCAAGATCCACATCTGCGATATCGACGACGCCGCCCTGGCCGCATTCCGGAACTGTTTCCCTTCCTGCCAGGCAACCCACGCCGATGTGGCCGATGAAACGCAGGTCGCAGCGCTTTTCGAGACCCAGCGCGCCAGATTCGACGGCCTGGATGTCTTAGTTAACTGCGCCGGCATCGCGGGCCCGACAGCTGGAGTGGATAAGATCACAGAACAAGACTGGAAGCGCACCATCGAAGTAAACCTGAATGGCCAGTACCGTTGTCTGCACCATGCTGTTCCGATGCTGCGGGCTTCGAAGGCCGCCAACATTATCTGCATTTCGTCCGTTGCCGGCCGTATGGGTCTTCCATGGCGCACGCCCTACGTCGCGACAAAATGGGCCATCGTGGGAATCGCCAAATCGCTTGCCGTCGAACTCGGCCCCGACAACATCCGGGTGAACGCAGTGCTGCCCGGCACTGTCGAGGGACCAAGGATGGATGGCGTAATCACTGCCCGCGCCAAATTGGAAGGCGTCGAAGAGAAGGCGATGCGGGAGGAGTACCTGAAGAGGATTTCCCTGGGCCGCATGGTGACTGCGGACGACGTAGCGCTCATGTGTCTGTTTCTATGTTCGCCGGCAGGACGAAATGTTACGGGACAGGCGATCGGCGTGGACCGCAACATTGAGTATCTGTAGCGGTGCGTGACATGAGCCGTGATGCAGTTATCGTTTCCGCAGCGCGGACTCCTATCGGCCGCGCATACAAGGGTGCATTCAACGCTACCCCTGCCCCGACCCTGGCCGCTCACGCCATTCGCGCCGCAGTCGCGCGTGCAAAAGTTGAGCCCGATGAGATCGAGGATTGCATCGTCGGGTCGGCGTTGCCTCAGGGCCTGCAGCACACGATCGGACGGACCGCCGCCTTGACCGCGGGGTTGCCGATCTCAGTCGCCGGGCAGACCGTTGACAGACAGTGTTCGTCGGGTCTGATGAGCATCTCCATGGCGTCGAAACAGGTCGTCATGGACCGAATGGACGTCGTCGTGGCCGGTGGCATGGATTCCATCTCGCTGGTGCAGACGGCCGAACTCCGTCACGGTTCAGACCCGGAGCTCCTCGCGCTTCATCGTGACATTTACATGCCAATGATCGACACGGCCGAGGTTGTCGCTCGCCGCTACGGCGTTTCGCGCGAACAGCAGGATGAGTACGCGTTCCAGTCGCAGCGCCGAACCGCCGAAGCTCAGGCAGCCGGCCGCTTCGATGCGGAAATCATCCCTGTAAAGACGGTCAGGTCGGTGACCGACAAGACCACCGGCGAGACCTCCATGCAGAAGGTGGTGCTGGCGCGCGACGAAGGCAACCGGCCGGACACGACCATGGAAGGCCTCGCCTCGCTCAAGCCGGTGCGGCAAGACGGTTTTATCACCGCGGGCAATGCGAGCCAGCTATCCGATGGCGCCTCCGCCTGCGTGGTCATGGAGGCAAACCTGGCCGCTGCCCGCGGCCTTGAGCCACTCGGCCGCTATTGTGGCATGGCGGTTGTTGGCACAAAGCCTGACGAGATGGGAATTGGGCCGGTTTTTGCCGTCCCCAGGCTCCTGCAACGCTTCGATCTCCAAATGGACGACATCGGGCTCTGGGAACTGAACGAAGCCTTCGCGGTGCAAGTGGTCTATTGCCGCGACCGGCTCGGTATTCCCAATGATCGCTTCAACGTCGACGGCGGCGCCATCGCCATCGGCCATCCTTATGGCATGTCTGGAAATCGCCTGATCGTGCATGCGCTGATTGAAGGGCGTCGACGGGGAGTCCGATACGCCGTTGTGACCATGTGCGTGGGCGGCGGTATGGGCGCGGCGGGCCTGTTTGAGGTTCTCTGATGTTCAGGGCAGATGAGCATGACAACGCACACATCCGCATCGCCGATTGGACCCCATGGGCAGGACGGTGAACGGCCAACGCCGCAACCCGCCCCGCCCGGACCGCGTGCCTGGATTGCGCTCGGCATGCTGTGCGCGGTGTATGTCATGAACTTCCTGTCCCGGCAGTTGCCGGGCATTCTTGCGAAGCCGATCCAGGACAGTCTGCACCTCTCGGATGGTCAGCTTGGACGGATTGGCGGCCTCTATTTCGCGCTCTTCTACTGCAGCATCTCTATTCCGGTCGGATGGCTCGCCGACAAGACGAACAGGTCGAAAGTCTTGGCAGTCGCATGTGCAATTTGGAGCGCGGCAACAATGTGCTGCGGCGCCGCAACTACCTGGCTGCAGTTTGCCATCGGGTACATGACGGTCGGCTTCGGCGAAGCCGGCGGCGTTCCGCCCTCGTACTCAATCATCTCCGACTATTTCCCGCCCGGCCGTCGCGGCAGAGCGCTGGGCCTCTACAACATCGGACCGCCGATTGGTGCAGCGCTGGGAATCGCCTTTGGCGCTTCCATCGCTGCTGCTTTCAGTTGGCGCTATGCATTTGTCTGGCTCGGCTCCGTTGGTCTGTTCGCAGTGATCGGCGTCCTCTTTCTGGTGCCTGAGCCCTGTCGCGGCGGCCTGGATCGCATTGCGGACCAGGCGACCGCGAGCAAAACAGGATTCCGGCAGACGGTGGCGATGTTCGTTTCCCGGCCTTCTCTCATGCTCGCCGCGCTCGCCAGCGGCGCCAACCAATTCATCACCTACGGTCTGACCAACTTCGCAGTTCTCTTTCTCATGCGTGAAAAAGGCATGACACTCAAGCAAGTCGCCGTCTATTACGCGTTGGTTGTCGCGATCGGAATGGGCGGGAGCATGCTCGCCTCCGGCCGGGCGATAGACCGCTTCACGCGGCGCTCGAAACAGGCCTATGCCCTGGTGCCCGCCGCTTCGCTGAGCCTTGCCCTCCCGTTTTATCTCGCATTTGTCTGGGCTCCCTCCTGGCGTCTCGCGTTGCTCTTCCTCACCTGCACCATGTTTCTGAATTATTTCTATCTGACATCGGCCGTTACTCTGGTGCAGGATGAAGTGCGGCCAGACCAGCGCGTCATGTCAGGCGCACTGCTCTTGCTGATCATGAATCTGATCGGTCTCGGCCTTGGTCCCACCTTCGTGGGCGCGGCCAGCGACTTTTTCCACGTTAGCCATCCCCATCAGTCGTTGCAGATCGCACTTTACATGCTCGCGCCGTTGTATGTTGTAGCCGTTTTGCTGTTCCTGGCGTTGGCGCGTGAGCTTCGAAACGAAAACCGTACCGTCGGAGAAACAGTCTTATGATTTCGCTTCCTCGCCTGCTTGCCTGGTCCGTCGCGACCGCCTGTATTGTTTTGGCGCCTTCGAGTTACGCTCAACAGGTTGAATCTATGTCTGTCCCATCCGTTCGCGAACACGGCCCGATCGTAAAGGCTCCTGCCGGCGCAATCGAGGGGCAGATGCAAGGCGATCTCCGTGTTTTTAAGGGGATCCCTTTCGCGTTGCCCCCGGTTGGCTCAACGCGCTGGAGACCGCCCAGCCCGATGCCGCGGTGGACGGGCGTGAGAAAAGCAATCGACTTCGGACCCGCATGCTTGCAGCCCAAACCCCAGCTTTCGAATATCTACACTCGCAATCCAATGCCGATGAGCGAGGATTGCCTGACGCTGAACATCGGGACTCCGACCCACGCAGACAAGGCACCAGTCTTTTTCTGGATAGACGGAGGCGCGCTGGTTGGCGGCGCGAGAGGGAAGAGACCTATGACGGCGCTCACCTGGCTGCCCACGGCATCGTCGTTGTCTCCATTAACTATCGTTTGGGTGTGCTCGGCTGGTTGGCGCATCCCGAACTCAGCAAAGAGTCACCGCTTGGAGTGTCGGGCAACTATGGCTTGCTCGATCAGATCGAGGCTCTCCAATGTGTCAAGCGCAACATTGGTGCCTTCGGCGGCGATCCGTCTAACGTGACCATCGCGGGCGAATCCGCGGGCGCGCTGAGCGTGATGTACCTGATGGCAGCTCCCCCGGCTCGCGGCCTGTTCGCCAGGGCTATCGCGGAAAGCGCCTACATGATCTCAACGCCCGAGTTGAGAAAAGCCACTTTCGGCTCGCCCTCTGCTGAGGAGAGCGGTGTGAAGCTCGCTGCCGCGCTCCACGCGCCGGATATCGCCGCGATGCGAGCGATGGATGCAGAGAAGCTGAGTCTCGCCGCACCAGCGGCTGGGTTCGCCCCATGGGGCGCCATCGACGGACACACATTGCTGCGCCAACTGGTGGATGTTTTTGACAAGGGCGAACAAGCGCCCGTGCCGTTGCTCGCCGGCTTCAACAGCGGCGAGATCCGCTCATTGAGGATCCTCGCCCCACAACCTCCCGCGAATGCGGCCGCGTACGAAACCATCATTCGCGACCGGTATCTTGATCTCGCCGATGAATTCCTGCGGCTCTATCCCGGTACCAACATGCAGGAGAGCATATTGGCCACAACGCGAGACGCCCTGTACGGGTGGACGGCGCAGCGACTTGTCAGAAAACAAACCGCACTGGGGCAGCCGTCTTTCCTCTACTTTTTTGATCATGGGTACCCAGCCGCCGACGCTGCCGGCCTGCACGGCTTCCACGCCAGCGAATTGCCCTATGTCTTCGGCACCTTCGATTCCACGCCACCGCTTTGGCCGAAGATTCCGGAAACGCCCCAGGAGAGGAAGCTCTCCGACGCGATGATTGGTTACTGGAGCTCATTTGCGCGCACGGGCCGGCCACAGGCCGCAAATGAGCCGGATTGGCCGTCGTTCGGATCGACAGGCTCCTACATGGCGTTCGAGGAAGCTCCGCAGCCGTCCGATCATCTCTTGCCGGGGATGTACGAGTTCAACGAAGAGGTCGTTTGCCGGCGCCGAGCCGCCGGCGACATCGCCTGGAATTGGAATGTCGGCTTATATTCGCCCAAAAACCCAGCTCAGCAGGCGCAATGTAAACACTGACGGGCGAATTCCGATGAGCGGGGACAGTCTGCGGCCTATAAGTTGGGTGACGAACCTTGTTGATTAACTTCCGTCTACCGGACGACGGAACCACCCGGTTCAAAGATATTCCCTACGCTGCGTCTCCCGTCGGAGATTGCGCCCGCATCCAACGCAATCGCCCCAAAGTTGGAAGGGACCCGATCCGCCACGCACTTCCGGCTTAACTGCATGCAGTTGCCAATTCCCTCCGAGGTCTTTTTTGAGGGCGCGGGTGTCGGTAAATGACATGACAATGTCTGTTCAGAACCTGTCGCGTTCTGCATTTGTTTCCCTACCGTTCGCCAATCGCTTTTGCGGCGAGATTCGAAGAGGCCTGATTCGAAGAGGAAAAACAGATGCGTTACGCCCAACAAATGCAACCCGTTTGCAAACAAGTTGTCTCGCCCTACCGCTGCGCATTCGTTGCGCTCGTCTCATGCGTAATATTTTCAGCCTGCGGGCTGCTATTCGCGCAGACAGGTGGAACAGGCGCCATCAACGGTGCGATCACGGATCCCACCGGTGCAATGGTGGCGGGTGCTCAGGTCAGGGTTACGGATGTGGCCACGGGCTACACGCGAACCTTGTATTCCAACGACCACGGACTGTACGTTGTCTCCCTGCTTCCGCCGGGACAATACAGGCTCGAAGTCACGAAACAAGGGTTTAAGGCGGCGGCGTCGGACGTGCAGGTGATCGTGGCCGAGACGACGGCATTAAACATACGAATGGAGACGGGCACGGTGACGGAAACCGTAAGCGTGACTTCTTCCAACATGGAGTTGCAGACCGAATCGAGTGAACTCGGGCGCGTGACGGATTCGGAGATGCTTGAGAACCTGCCTTTGGTTACACGTAACTTCACGCAGATCATCGGCCTGAACCCAGGCGTCGCTCAGGAGGTCAACAACGCGAGCGAGATCGGAAGAGGCGGTGGCAGCCAGGACGCCAATCCCGCGGGCGGAAGCATCATGAGCCAGGGAGCCACTTCGACTGACAACAACTTTGAGATGAACGGCCTCACGATCAACGACATCCAGGGTTCATGGATTTACTCGTCCGGGAATTCCGGCCCCCAATCCCGACACCATCCAGGAATTCAAAGTGCAAACGGCCCTGTTTGATGCCACGACGGGCCGCAATGCCGGGGCCAACGTCAATGTCATTACGAAAGGCGGCACCAACGACTACCACGCGTCGATGTTTGAGTTTTTCCGGAACGAAGATCTCAACGCCAATGATTGGTTTGCAAAGCGTTCCGGTCAGCCGCGTGGCATTCTGCGCCAGAATCAATATGGTTTCACCGCAGGCGGTCCATTGGTCAAGGACAAGGTTCTGCTTTTTGGTTCGTGGCAGGGCACAAAGCAGTTCAATTCCACCGACCCGTCGAACCATAAATTCGACTATCTGCCTCCGCTTACGAACGACCGGTCGGCAGCGGGATTGGGAGCGGCTTTCGCCGGCGATTACGGCTACCTTGGCCCGCTGTTTGGCACCATCAACCCTAATGGCTCAAATATCTCACCCCAGGCTTTGGCGCTGTTCCAGGCAAAGCTGCCCAACGGGCAATACGTAATACCGACGCCGCAGAGTATCAACCCTTCGCTCCCGCTCGAGGTGCAGGGCAGTTCCTATCTCAGCTCACCAGGCTTTTTCAATGAAAACCAATGGATGGCGAACGCCGACTACCTGGTGTCCGACCGCAACAAGATCGCCCTCCGGTATTTCGGTGCGCTGAGTAACGTGGAGTGGACCACTTTATACGAGACTGAAGGATTTCCACTCTACCAGCCAGAGCGCTTCGATGTGGCCTCGATCGGAGATACCTACACCCTGAGCCCCAACGTGGTGAATCAATTCCTGGTCGGTTTCCACAGGTCAATCTCGGACCAACACTACGGCAATGCGTTTACCTTCTCGAGCCTGGGCATGAACGTCCCGGCAGAGGATAACGCGTACCCCAATCTCTGGATCATCGACGATGGCTTCCAGACGGGCACAACTTCGGCGGTGGCCTTTGCGCAGGACGAGTACCAGATCACCGACGCATTGTCCTGGATCGAGGGAAAGCACCAGTTCACCTTCGGCGGCGGCTTCACCTACGGCAGGGATGATATGTCGAAATTCGACTTCGAGGCCCACGTGCTTCCGCTGACCTGGGCGGATTTTCT
>PMSS01000476.1 GCA_003167515.1 Acidobacterium sp.
AGCTGCGCTCGCCGGAATTGCTGACGCTCGGGAGGTCCTTCGACTGTGTCCGGCTCGTAACGAGCCGGACTTCGCTCAGGATGACAAGTGTTATTCGATGCGGAGGGCTTGCTGGGGGTCGAGGCGGGAGGCGCGGGTGGCGGGCATCCAGACGGCGAGGAGCGCGACCAGGGATAATACGACCGGGACTGTTACAAATACGAGAGGGTCCCAGGTTTTTACTCCGAAGAGGAAGCTGGCGATGAAGCGGGTAAGTCCGAAGGCGGCGCCGATGCCGATGATGACGCCTGCGATGGCGAGGCGCATGCCGTGCCAGACGACGAGGGAGCGGATGCGGGCGCGGTCTGCGCCGAGGGCCATACGGATGCCCATTTCCTGCGTGCGTTGCTGGACTGAGTACGCCATGAGTCCGTAGATGCCGATGGCGGCGAGGATGAGCGCGCAGGCTGCGAAGATGTTGAGGAGCAGCATGTTGAAGTCCTGACGCGCGGTGGAGTTGACGACGACTTCGGTCATGGGGCGGACGCGGGCGACGGGGAAACCGCCGCTGGCCAGGCGGAGTTGCTCGGTGACGGCGGCGATGTACTGGTGGGGATCTCCGTGAGTGCGGACGATCCATGCGACGGGACCGATGCCCGCATTGAGAGCGGTGATGCCGTCGGTGACCTGAGCCTGGGGAACGATCATGAGCTCGCGCGGATCGCGATTGAGGCCGCCGTCGCGAATGTCGCCAGCGACGCCGATGATCTGGCGGGCGGGCTCTTCAAACTGCGGACCGACATTGTGGCCGATGACGATTTGCTGGCCGATGGGATCTTGTTTCGGCCAGTATTTTTTCGCCAAGGCTTCGTTGATGATGACGACGCCGGGGGCTGCGCCGTTGTCGCGGTCGGTGAAGTCGCGGCCGCGCAGGGGAATGTGGAAGACGGCGAAGTAGCCGGGCGAAGTGTTCGTCCATCCCTCGTCGCCAGTCCAGAGATTCTTGCCGGGGGGGCGGCCCACGATGGTAAAGGGCAGGTCGAAGCCGCCCTCGAGAGGCAGGCAGCAGGTGGAGGCGGAGACTTCGACGCCGGGAATGGTGCTGAGGCGCTCGCGGCCGTCGCGGGAGAGCTGGGCGACGCCTGCGGTTTTCTGGAAGCGGTCGCCGGTGAGGGACATTTCGAGGGTGAGGACATCGCGGGGATCGAAGCCGGGATTGACGTGGCGCAGCGCGACAAAGGTGCGGATGAGGAGGGCGGCTCCGATGAGGAGAATGAGGGCGAGGGAGACTTCGCTGATGACGAGGAGCGAGCGCATTTTGCTTTGGCGGAAGCCAGTGCCGGAGCGGTTGCTGCTTTCCTTGAGGGTGGTGTTGAGGTCGGGGCGCGAGGCACTGAAGGCGGGGAAGAGTCCGAAGAGAATGCCGGTGAGGAAGGAGATGCCGAGGGTGAAGACGAGGACGCGCCAATCGACGGCGACTGCAGCGCCGTTTTCGCCGATGCGGGGGAGATCGGCGGGACTGACGGCGAGGAGTGCGCGGACGCCAGCGTAGCCGAGGATGAGGCCGAGGATGCCGCCGGTAACGGAGAGGACGATGCTTTCCGTGAGGAGCTGGCGGATGATGCGAGCCGGGCCTGCGCCCATGGCGGCACGGATGGCGAATTCACGCTTGCGGCCGGTGGCGCGGACGAGAAGGAGATTGGCGACGTTGGCGCAGGCGATCAGGAGTACGAAGCCGACGGCTCCGAGGAGAACGAAGAGGGAGTTGCGGGCGTCGGAGACGATGGAGTCGCGCAGGGGCTGAACGCCGAAGCTTGCTTTGGGATCGGCGAGAGGGTAGCGGCGGCGGAATTCGTTGTAGGCGAGCTTGAGCTGGGCATTGGCCTGGGCGAGGGTGACGCCGGGTTTGAGACGAGCGGCGGCGGAAAAGTAATGGCCCTGGTTGGTGCTGTTGGGATCGATCTGAAACGGCAGCCAGATGTCGGCTTCGGGATCGGCGACGTAGGATTTTCCGATGACGCCGAGGATGGTATAGGGCTCGTTGCCGAGGGAGAGCGTGGTGCCGACGATATTCGGATTGCCGCCGAACTTGCGCTGCCAGAGGCCGTAGCTGATGACGACAACTTTGCCGCCGTTGGGGGAATCTTCCTGGGGCGTGAAGGTGCGGCCAAGCATGATGGGGGCGTCGAAGAGACGAAAGTAGGCTTCGGAGACGTGGATGCCGTGGACCTGCTCAGGGACTGCGCCGGTGAGATTAAATCCGGGACCGCCGAAGTCGTAGGCGGCGACGTCCTGAAGGACACTCGTTTGTTCTCGCCAGAGATTGAATTTGGTGGGGGAAGCGCCGGACCAGTTGCCATCCGGCGTGACGTTCATCATCTGGACCATGCGATCGGGGTCGGGATAGGTGAGGGGTTTGAGGAGGACGGTGTTGACGACGGAGAAGATGGCGGTGTTGGCTCCGATGCCGAGGGCGAGGGCTGCGATGGCGGTGAAGGTGAAGGCGGGGTTGGCGATGAGGACGCGGAAGGAATAGCGGAGGTCGCTGAGGAAATCGCTCATGGTTGTGCCGCCTTCGGAGCTGGTGTTCTGGTGATGGGTCTTCGGTATTCAATACGCGGGGAGCCACGGTTGGTTCGCTAGTGTTACGGATTGTAACACCTGGGCGCGGATCGAGGGAGGGGCGATCCGGGGGCTATCCCGAGGCCTGGAAAGATTCCTTATGGGCTAAAGCCGGATTTAATTTTGCGCGCGATAGTGGCACGGCTGAAGCGGCTTGCGGAAAAATCGGCATGAACGCAGTTGAGACTGTGCCCTTTTCAAAATGGTGCAGGGCAGTACTTTGGGGTGAACCTGGAATAGAGTCACGTTGACGTTCGGGTGGCCGGTGGAGTTTGCTTCTTGCTATGTGGTGAACCTGGCCTTCGCTGGGTTTGGGTTTCGAGTGGGCTCGGCACGGGCTGAGCCCACCGGCACGGGCTGAGCCCACGGGGATGGTTAACCCAGGGTGCCTGTGGGCATGGGTACCGGGACTGGTCCGACGGCGCCGCCCATCTTGTCGAGGTAGCTGAGAGACGGGAAGTAGACCTGGGGGTTCTGCTCCATGACGTCGAAGTAGCCGCGGAGGAACTCTTCGGCGATGGTCTGGGGGTTCTGTTCCATTTCGGCGGAGAGGATCTGGCGGGCCATATCGAGGAGGAGGGCGTCGACTTTTTCGCCGACGCCTTCGGCCTGGCGGAGCTCCCGGCTGTCGATGTAGGTGAAGGAGCCGCGGTTGGAGAGGACGATCATCTCGGTTTCTTCGCCGACGGCGAGGGGGTCGTATTTGCGGGCGAGATACATCAGGTAGCAAATGCGGAGGACGGTGGAACGGATGCTGAAACTCTGATTGTGGCGAGGAGTGAGGAGCCTGACCATGGGATTGATGGGGCGCGCGGCGTTGCCGACAACGCAGGGGCCGAAGGTTTCCATGACGGTAGAGGGCGGCTCGCAGAGGAGGACGCGGCCGGCGTTGTCGTCGGTGGAATTGCTGGCGAAGAGGAACTGGATGGAAGGGATCTGGGCGACACCGTAGGAGCGGAACCAGTCGCCCATGACGCGTTTGATGCCGGGGATGATGTCCTGGCGGGAGTTCGCGTTGCAGGCGACGTTGGCGATTTCTGAGGCCAGCATTCTGCCGGCGCGGGGATCTTTGGCGGCGTAGGTGATGGCGAAGATGCGCTTGCCGGAGGTGAAAGACATGAGGGCGGCGTCGTTTTCGCCATTCGACGACGCGTCGCCGGGCTCGATTCGAGAATCGGCGCAGAGGATGGATCCGCCCGGAAACGGAACCGCGATACCCAAATTCATTCGTGCGGGCCTTTCGCAACCGTTGTGACTGGCAAATCAGGCTCGCTTGAAGCGAGCTCTTTCTAATTCTGTTGGTGGTAACGGCTCGATGCAAAGCTCCGCTGCGAAAGGGAGTCTCATCCAACGTCTCCGAGACGGCTACAGCGACGAGATCCCTTCAATCATTCGATACGGCCTGGGAAGACGGGTCAATGGAATAGTGGGAGCTTTTTCCACCGAGAACCACTGAGTTCAACACTGAGGCATGCTAACCCCGTTTGGCGAGGGGAAATCTGTGGAATTCGCCTCCAAAGTGAGATAAATCGTCGAAAGAGTGACGACTTCGCCAGGCTTTATGATCGAGAATTGGCGCAGAACGCTCAATTTATATCAGGATCGCGATGAAAACTGGCATTATCGGCCTGCCACAGGTAGGCAAGACTTCGTTGTTCAAGATACTGACGCGGGCTAAGCTCGAGGATCGCGGGTACTCGAACCCACGGGAAGCGCATCTGGGCGTGGCGAAGGTGCCCGACGACCGGCTGGACCGGCTGGCGGCGCTGTACAACCCGAAGAAGCTGGTTCACGCGACGGTGGAGTACGCCGACGTGGCGGCAATTGGCCAGGAGGCGCTGAAGGAAACCGCGTTTTTGACGAGCCTGCGAAATGTGGACGCGCTGATTCATGTGCTGCGGGCGTTTGAGGACGATGCGATTGCGCATTTGGGGGCGATCGATCCGCTGCGGGATGCGAAGAGCGTTGAGTTCGACCTGATGCTCAGTGATCTGACGCAGGTGGAAAAGCGGCTGGAGCGGCTGGAGAAGGACCTGAAAAAGATGCGGACGCCGGATCTGGAGAAGGAAAACGCGCTGCTGCTGCGGTCGAAGGAGTCGCTGGAGAAGGAGATTCCGCTGCGCGAACTGGAGATGACGGCGGAAGAGAGGAAGCTGATTCGGGGGTTCATGTTTTTGTCGCAGAAGCCGGTGCTGTATGCGGTGAATGTGTCGGAGAGCACGACGCTGGGGGCGGATCTGGATGCTGCTGCGAAGAAGTACGGGCTGGAGGAGATTGCGTCGCGTCCGAATGCGGGGGTGACCGCGTTCTGCGGGAAGGTGGAGGCGGAGCTTTCGGAGATGGACGAGGAGGAGGCTGCGGAGTTTCTGGCGTCGTATGGATTGAAGGAGAGCGGGCTGGTGCGGCTGATTCGACGCAGCTATGAACTGCTGGGGCTGATCAGCTTTTTCACGGTCGGAGAAGACGAGTGCCGAGCATGGACGGTGCCGGCGAACTCACGGGCGCAGGAGGCTGCGGGGGCGATCCACACGGATTTGGAAAAGCATTTCATCCGGGCGGAGACGATTCACTGGGACACGTTGCTGGCGGCGGGGTCGGAGGCGGTGGCGCGGTCGCAGGGGACGCTGCGGCTGGAGGGGAAAGATTATCTGGTGCAGGATGGGGATGTGCTGCATATTCGGCATAGCGGGTGATAAAGCACGGGCACCGGGAGCCGGGCGCCGGATACAGGAACGGAAGCGAGGAAGAGCGTGGGCGGATCCTATAAGGACTTAAGGGTGTGGCAGGAGTCCTTTGCTCTCTCGGTTGCCGTTTATAAGCTGACTCGCGATTTTCCGTCGGAAGAGTTGTACGGCCTGACTTCGCAGCTTCGGCGAGCTGCGGTATCGATTCCGAGCAACATTGCCGAGGGGTATTGAAGAGGAACCAGGCGCGACTATCGCAGTTTCGTCTCCATTGCTCGCGGCTCCGTGTTGGAATTACAGACACAGCTCGCCATCGCAAGCGAGTTGGGATTCGGCCGGGCACCTTTGATGAAGGACGTTCGGACTCACGCTGAGGAGGTTGGCAAAATGCTGTGGGGGTTGTTGCAAAAGCTCTGATTTTCCCGGAGCCCGGTACCCGGTGCCCTGACTTATGCTTCTCTCTCTCATTCTCGGATCTCTGGCTGCGGTTGCTGACATTGTCGGCGGCGTGGTGCTGGTGCAGCGAAACTGGACGCAGAGGTATCTGCGCTACTCGATAGCGCTGGGCGCGGGCTTCATGATGGCGGTCGCGATTCTGGACATGCTGCCGGAGAGCATCAAGTTTTCGCCGCTGTGGGCGCCGGCGCTGGTGCTGGCGGGATACTGCGCGATCCATCTGCTCGAACACACGATCACGCCACATTTTCATTTTGGCGAGGAGACGCACGCGCATGAATTTCTACACAAGAGGACTGGATGGTCCGTGTTGCTGGGTCTGGCGGCTCATGCGTTTTTCGACGGGGTGGCGATTGCGTCGGGGTTCGTGCTGTCGAATGCGCTGGGATGGATGATTTTTGTGGCGATCATTCTGCACAAGGTGCCGGAGGGGTTCACGATAGCGTCGGTGATGCTGGCATCGGGGCAGACGCGGCGGACGGCGGTGGTGTCGGCGACGGCGCTGGCGTTGGCCACAATTGCGGGGGTGCTGATTATTGGGTTCCTGCCGCGATGGGTGCAGGTAGGGCTGCCGCTGTCGGCGGGAGTGACGATTTATGTGGCGGCGACGGACCTGGTTCCGGAGGTGAATCGGGAGCCGGGGGTGCGGATGGCGCTGGTGTTTTTTGCGGGGGTGGCGATTTTTGTGCTGGTGCGGATGTTGGCGCCGGTGTAGGGCAGGGAACCGAGCACCGGGCACCGGGCACAGAGCACCGGGCACAGAGCACCGAGCACAGAGCACAGAGCACAGAGCTCAGGCGGGGCCAGCGAAGAGAATGAGATTTCCGTCGGGGTCTTTCACGATGAATGTTCTGGCACCCCATGGCTCCGTCCTGAGCTTTTGATGGAAAGGAACCTTTGCCGCCTGGTAGCTGAGAAAGAGAGACTCAATCTCCTCTGAACTCTTCACGGTGATCGAAGCAGAAAGCAGTTCTTCGCGTTCTCGGATGTCTCCGACAAAAACAGGTTCGTCGACCTGCCGCAACGCAAGCCGGGCGTTATCACGGGTCACTTGTGCATAGAAGGGGGGATCTCCATAAACAAAGTCCGCAACAAAGCCGAGTTTACCGGTGAAGAAATCGCACGAAGTACGAATCTCCGCAACGAACAGTTGTGCCGAGACTGAGTGGAGGATCGGTTGGGAGGCGGTCCCTCGCGATTTGTCGATCACGTTTCGGGCTCCCTCGGAGCGCCCGCTCTCCGTCGGCTCCCGACGCCGCTCCGGGTAGGGCGTTGGATACAGGTTACAGGGTGGGTCCGCTCAGATCGGTGAATATCAGCGATAGAAGAAGAGGCTGTACAGGAGGATGGCGAGGACGATGGCGCTGATGGCGACGTAGAGGCGGTCGCGCTCGAAGAGAAAGCCGACGATGCACATTAGGACGCGGGCGACGGGTGTAGCGATGAGGACGAGGAGTCCGAGCATGATGATGCTTTCGGGGTTGAGGGTCGCGACGCCGTGGAGAATCGAAGTGAATTGCGTGAACTGCAGCGGCTCGGCGTGGAAGTGGCTGTAATCGGGGCGAGGGCCGGGGGTGTGGGCTAAATAGAGGATGCCGCCGGTGAGGACAATGGCAGCGGCCAGCATCACGCCGGTGCGCAACAAAACTCCGACCCAGGTTTCGATGCGCTGGTCGTTCCAGGTGGTGGGCGCGTTCACAGTGTGCCTCGGAGACTGTTGACGATCATCTCCGCTCCGAGAGCGAAGATGACGAGAGCGAAGACGATTTTGAGCGTGCGGACCTGGGCTTTGACGAGGAGGCGCGATCCGATGAGCGAGCCCAGGAGAACGCCGAGCATGACCGGCATGACGAGCGCGGGCGCGAGATAGCCGCTGCGGAGATAGAGTCCGGCGCTGGCAGCGGCGGTGACGCCGATCATGAAGTTGCTGGTGGTGGTGGAGACTTTGAAAGGCAGGCGCATGGCCTGATCCATAGCGATAACTTTGACAGCGCCGGAACCGATGCCGAGGAGACCGGAGAGGGTGCCGGCGACGGTCATGAGTCCAAAGCCGGCGGGGACGCGTTGGGCGATATAGTCCTGATGAGTGGTAGAGGTAGAGGGGAAACTGCCCTTCAGTTTGAGGCGGAGGGCGAGGGGATCGGGCTGTTGGGTCAGCGCATCGCGGCGCTTTTTGAGCGAGGCGTAGGCGGAGTAGAGAAGGACGAGGCCGAAGATGAATCCGATGGAGTGGGTGGGGACGCGGGTGGTGAGCCATGCGCCGAGGAGTGCGCCGAGGGTGGTGGCGATTTCGAGGAACATGCCGATGCGGATGTTGGAGAAGCCTTCGCGGACGTAGGCTGCGGCTGCTCCTGAGGAGGTGGCGATGACGGAGACGAGCGAGGCGCCGATGGCGTAGTGGATGTCGACGTGGAAGAGAATGGTGAGGACCGGGACGATGACTACGCCGCCGCCGAGTCCGCTGAGCGCGCCGAGTAGGCCGGCAGCGAGGGAGCTGACGAGGAGGATGAGGGAAAACTCGAGGGCGGTCATTTCAAAGTGCAGGGAACAGGGTACAGGGTACAGGGTGAAAGGCCGGGCGTCTCACGGAACGATTTTTCGCAGGCCCCCTTTGAACCGCTTGATACGCAGGACCTGATCCGCGCAGCGGAGACGACATCAGGAATTGCGCGAGATTCTGCTTCTCGCTGGTTAGCGCAGAGGGCGTTCGCTTGCTTCGCTCGGGATTTTTCCGGGAGGACTGGTTAGGCATACTCCGATTTAGGCTCACTTGCATGTTAGAACAGCGACCGAGTCCGGCGGGAGGGTGAGGTTGTTCGCGTTGAGGCGTACATCGGGGGAAGAGGCGAGGGCGATTCTTGATCCAGGGCGGATTTCGATCTGAATCGGATTGGGCGCGAGGGAGAAGGCTACGGTGGCCGCTCCGCGTTCCATGGCGAGCCACTCTTCTTCTTCGCTGAAGCAGACGTGGACGTGGGAGAGGTCGGAGTTGGTGAGGTCCGGTATGGCGTGGCGCAGGGCGATGAGTTTGCGGTACCAGTCGAGGATTTCGGCGTGAGGCTGTTGGGTGCGCTCGTCCCAGTTGAGCTTTGAGCGCTGGAAGGTTTCGGGGGATTGCGGGTCGGGAATTTGGGAGGGATCCCAGCCGAAAGTGGCGAATTCTTTCTTGCGGCCTTCGGAGACGAGGCGACCTAACTCCGGTTCGTGGTTGGTGAAGTACTGGAAGGGCGCGGAGGCGGCCCATTCTTCGCCCTGGAAGAGCATGGGGACGAAGGGAGCAGTGAGCGCGAGGGCGGCGGCGATTTTTGCGCGTCCGTTACTGACGATGTGGGCGAGGCGATCGCCTTTGGCGCGGTTGCCGACCTGGTCGTGATTCTGCGAATAGCCGAGGAAGCGCGAGGCGGGCAGGTTGGGGACGGGGCGTCCGTGGATGCGATTGCGGTAGGAGGAGAAGCGGCCGTCGTAGACGAAGACTTCGCGCAGGGATTTGGCGAGGTCGGCGAGGGCGCCGAAGTCGGCGTAGTAGCCGCTGCGATCGCCGGTGAGCGCGGTGAAGAGCGCGTGATGGAAGTCGTCGCTCCACTGGGCGTCGAGGCCGTAGCCACCCGCTTCGCGAGCGGTGACGAGGCGCGGATCGTTGAGGTCGCTTTCGGCGATGACGACGTAGTTGCGGCCGGTGTGAGCCTGGAGGTCGTGGACTTCGGTGGCGAGTTGCTCCATGAAGTTGATGGCGGAGCGGTCCATGTAGGCGTGGACGGCGTCGAGGCGGAGGCCGTCGAAGTGATAATCGCGGAGCCACATGAGGGCGTTGTCGCAGAAGAAGCGGCGGACCTCGTGCGAGCCGGCGTCTTCGAGATTGACTGCGTCGCCCCAGGGGGTGTGGTGCGCATCCGTGAAGTAGGGGCCGAATTTGCCGAGGTAGTTTCCGTCGGGGCCGAGGTGGTTGTAGACGACGTCGAGAAGAACGGCGAGGCCTTTGGCGTGGCAGGCGTTGACGAGGCGCTTGAGGGCATCGGGCGAGCCGTAGGGTTGGTGCGGAGCGAAGAGGTCGACGCCGTCGTAGCCCCATCCTTGAATGCCGGGGAAGGAATTGACGGGCATGAGTTCAACGTGGGTGATGCCGAGGTCGCGGAGGTCGTCGAGTTTGGATTGGGCGGCGTCGAAGGTGCCTTCGGGGGTGAAGGCGCCGATGTGGAGTTCGTAGAGGATGGCGCTGGAGAGAGGAGGGGCTTCCCATGCGGCGTCGGTCCAAGGGAATGCTGCGTGATCGAGGAGGCGCGAGGGGCTGTGGATGCCGTTGGGCTGCCAGGGGGAGCGCGGATCGGGGAGAGCGAGGGCCTGATCGTCGAGGGCGGGGTCGTCGAGGAAATATGCGTAGTCCACGCCGGGGCGGGCGGCGTCGATGTCGGCTTGCCACCAGCCTCCGTTTTGCTTTTGAAGCGGATGTTTCTGTTCGGCGATTTGGACGCTGACTTTCTTGGCGTTGGGCGCCCAAAGACGAAAGCGTTGCATTCAGCGGGCCTCGATGATCAATCGTAACGGTTGGATGAATGTATTCGGGAAGACCAGGATCAGGCTTTGACTTCCACTTGCGCGGGGTCGTGGTTGTGGGCTCGCCGGCGAGCTCCATCACGGCCTTCGAGATCGAACGCGGCATTGACGAGGGAAATGTGCGAGAAGGCCTGCGGGAAATTGCCGACCAGCCGCTTGCGCCCGACGTCATATTCTTCCGAGAGCAGACCGAGGTCATTGGAGAGGCTGAGCAACCGGCCGAAGAGGGTGCGTGCGTCCGGCTCGCGGCCGATGGCTTTGAGGCAGCTGACCATCCAGAAGCTGCAGGCGAGAAAGACACCTTCGCCGGGAGGGAGCCCGTCCTGCACCTTCGCAGTGTCATAACGCAGAACCAATCCGCCGGGCATGAGCTCGCGCTCGACGGCTTCGATGGTGCCGCGGATGCGCGGATCGGAGGCAGGCAGGAAGCCGACGATGGGCATGAGTAACAATGACGCGTCTAATTGCTGGGATCCATAGAACTGAACGAAGCTGTTTTTTTCTTTATCGAAGGCGTTGCGGCAGATCTGATCATGGATGGTGTCGCGCAACTTCTGCCACTTCTCGACGGGATACTCCGAGCCGAGGCGTTGTGCGATGAGGATGGCGCGGTCGAAAGCGACCCACGCCATCATTTTCGAATAGGTGAATTGCTGCGGGCCTCCACGGGTTTCCCAGATTCCTTCGTCGGGGAGCTGCCAGACGGTTTCGAGATGGTCGAGAAGCAGGATCAGGACGCGGAAGTCTTCTTCGGTATGGCGTCCCATGCCGCTGAGGGCGTGATAGAAGGTGTCGAGCAATTCGCCGTAGATGTCGAGCTGAATCTGATCGGCAGCGGCGTTGCCGATGCGCACGGGGCGTGAATTTTCGTAGCCGGGCAGCCAGTCGACTTCCCATTCGACCAGCTGGCGCTCGCCTTTAAGGCCATACATGATCTGTACCTGGTCGGGGCTGCCGGCGACGGCGCGCAGGAGCCAGTCCTGCCATGCCTCGGCTTCATCGAAGTAGCCGGCGTTGGTCATGGCGAGGAGGGTGAAGGTGGTGTCGCGGAGCCAGCAGTAGCGGTAGTCCCAGTTGCGCGGGCCACCGAGGCACTCGGGGAGAGAGGTGGTTGCAGAGGCGACGATGCCGCCGGTGGGGCGGAAGGTGAGGGCCTTGAGGGTAATGAGGGAGCGCTCGACGGCGTCGGCGTAGAGGCCGTCGTATTTGAGCTGCGAGGTCCAGTGGCGCCAGAAATGTTCAGTGTCTTTGAGGGCGTGGTCGGCGTGGACGGGGCGGGGATCGGGCTTATGGGATTCGCCCCAGGTGAGGGTGAACCAGGCGCGGTCGCCCTTGTTGACGGTGAACTCGGCGGCAGTGTGGAGATTTTCGCCGTGCACGGGGACGGAGCTGTGGAGGACGACGATGGCGGGACCGGCGATGGCGCGAATGCCGTCACCGTCCATCGCAGTGACCCAGGGAACGGTGCGGCCGTAGTCGAAGCGGAGGGAGAGGGCCATGGTGAGGTTCACGGAGCCGCGGATGCCTTTGACGATGCGGACGATATCGGAAGCGCGGTCGGAGTTTTGCTCGCGGATGGGCATGAAGTCGATAAGGCGGACGGCGCCCTCGTCGGATTCGAAGATGGTTTCGAGGATGAGGGTGTGGTCGCGATATTTGCGGGAGGACTTCCAGCCTTCGCCGGCGGGCGAGATTTGCCAGTAGCCATTTTTTTGGTTTCCGAGGAGGGAGGCAAAACAGGCGCTGGAGGAGAAGTCGGGCCAGCAGAGCCAGTCAATGGAGCCTTCACGGCTGACGAGGGCAGCGGTTTCACAATCGCCAATCAGGGCATAGTCTTCGATCTTCGAGGGCATAGGCGCTTGCTGTTTATTGCTCGTGGTAATCGCGCATGAGGCCGCCGTCGATGAGGAAGGTGGCGCCGGTTACATAAGATGCTTCGTCGGAGGCGAGGTAGGCGACCATGCCTGCCACGTCGTCAGTCGTGCCGAGGCGGCCGAGGGGAATCTTGGCGAGGAGCGCGTCGAGTTTGGGTTTGTCTTCGAGGAGGGTTTTGTTGATGGGTGTGACGATGGCTCCGGGAGCAATGTTGTTGATGGTGATGCCGAGGGGGCCGAGTTCGACGGTGAGGTTGTGCATCATCATGCGCAAGCCGCCTTTGCTGCAGCAGTAGGCGGTGAAGCCGGGGAAGGCCATGTCTTCGTGGACGGAGCTGATGTTGACGATGCGGCCAGGCTTTTTAGCGTCGCGCAGGCGGCGAACGAAGGCCTGAGCGAGGAAGTAGGGGCCGCGAAGGTTGACGGCCATCTGGCGGTCGTAGTCCTCTACTTTGGTATCCCAGAAGTCGGAGCGGATTTCGAGGCCGGCATTGTTGACGAGGATGTCAGCGGAGCCAAAGCGGGACCACGCAGTGTCGACAAGGTTTTGGATGTCGTCCATTTTGGTGACGTCGGCCTTAAGCACTACGCCTTCGCCGCCATGGGATTCGATGAAACGGCGGGTATCGTCGGCGCCGGCTTCGCTGCCGCGGTAGTTGATGAGGACTTTGGCGCCCTCGGAGCCGAGACGTTTGGCGATGCCCTGGCCTATGCCAGAACCGCTTCCGGTGACGATAGCGACTTTTCCCTGCAAACGGTGCATGGTTCTTCTCCAGATTGAACCGCTCGGCTCCTTACGTAGGATGCGGAAAGGGGCGGCGAATTGGTTTGTGGACCTTAAGGGGCGATTATGGGCGCGCGAGCCGAACCGCTTGCTGGGCCGTGATGCGTGGAACCGGCGGGGGCCTGGGCGCGTATTCATCAATGTACGCCGGGAGGGTGGTTCGGCGGCAAGAGCTTGCCGAATCGGCCATAAACGGCGGTATGCTGGGTTTTTGCATCGGAGCGAAAGGGACACGGCTCACGGGGCTCCGAAGGAGGATTGGCCATGGCGGTCTATTGCAGGAATTGTGGAAAGGGTCTCGCCGACGATGCGCGGTTTTGCTCGGGATGCGGCGCGACGATGCAGCCGCCTGTGGTTCCGAATTATTATCCGACGACGTCGGTCACGCGGCTGGTGCGGCCGCGGATGGGGCGGATGATTGCCGGAGTCTGCCAGGGCCTGGCGAATGCGTATGCGTGGGATGTGGTGTGGGTCCGGGTGATCACGGTTCTGCTGACGGTGTTTGGCGGGGGATCGGGACTGCTGGCTTACATCATTTTCTGGATCGTGATGCCGGAGGAGCCTTTGTTCCTGTCGCCCCCGATGCCGCCACCGCCGCCGTATCAGCCGCCGAGCTAGTAAGAAGCCGGTAGCCAGTAGGCAGTAGCCAGTAGCGAGTCGCCGCGTTGTGGCTGGTGTAGCCTGTGTGCTGGCCGGGTGAGACCGTGCTGCAAAACCTCTTCTATTACTCGGAAGGATCGAAGCTGTTCTACACCACGCTGGGTGCGGGCCCGGCGGTGGTGTTGCTGCATCCGACGCCTGTGGATCACAGGTTCTGGCTGCCGGTAGCGGAGATTCTGGCGGCAAAGTACCGGGTGATTTTGCCGGACCTGCGGGGGCATGGGCAGTCGGAGCTGGGTGAAGGGCCGATCACCGTAGAGAAACTTGCGGCCGATGTGGGGCGGTTGCTCGATCATCTTGAGATCGGCAGAGCGCTGTTCGGGGGCTGTTCCATTGGGGGGTACACGCTCTACGAGATATGGCGGACGATGGCGGCGCGGGTGGAGGCGCTCGCGTTCTGTTGCTCGAAGCCTCAGGCCGATACGGACGGGGCGCGCGCGAAACGCGAGGAGACGATCGCGACGGTGCGGGAACGGGGGACGGCGGAGTTCATCGAATCGAATCTGGAGACGCTGATGGGGTCGACGGCGCGGCGGCGATGGCCGGAGAAGGTTGTCGCAGTTCGCGAGATGATGCAGGCGGTTCCGGTGGAGTCGATTGTGGCGGTGCAGCGGGGGCTGGCGGCGAGACCTGATTCTGTGGTAACCGCACGGTCGATGCGCGTGCCGTGCTGTGTGATTGCCGGAGGCGAGGATGCGGGGAGCACGCCGGCGGACATGAAGATGTTGACGGAGCAGATACGCAACGGCGGCTACGGTGCGGAATACAATGAGATACCGGATGCTGGGCACTTCGCGCCGTTCGAGCAGCCGGAGCTGGTTGCCCGCATCCTGGGCCGATTCTTCGATTCCGTGATATAAAGACGGCGGTTAGACGCTGAAAGCGGCGCAACTTAAATGCGCAATTCGGTGTCCCAATAGGCTGAGCAGGCCCCGGACTCAGGTGAGGGGCCGCTCCGAAATTGACAGTCCAGGAAAGGGCTGAGAGGAAACCCCCCATGAACGAGCTTTTTGAGTTTCGACCCACGGCCGGCGGCGTACGCAAGTGGACGCGCCTGCTCGCTGCAACCTCCCTCGAAGTGACGCGCCGCGGTGTTGCGCTGTTTCTGGTAGGGCTGATGATTCCGATGGGCATCGCGCAGGTTTCCGCTTTCGCGCAGGAAGCGCCGCCTCCACCGCCGGATCAGCAAGGCCCGCCGCCCGATCAGGGTGCGCCGCCTCCAGACGATCAGGGTGCGCCTCCGCAGCAGTGGAACGCGCTGAGCCCAGACCAACTGAACCAGTTGGTGGCGCCGATTGCGCTTTATCCGGATTCGTTGGTAGCGCAGGTGCTGGCAGCTTCGACGTATCCGACGCAGGTGGTTGAGGCGGACCGGTTCGTGCAATCGCAGGCCGGCGCGCCGCCCGATCAGATTGCCCAGGCGGTGAACGGGCAGCAGTGGGATCCGAGCGTGAAGGCGTTGGCGGCGTTTCCATCCGTGCTCGCGAACATGGATAAGAACCTGGAGTGGACGACGAATCTGGGGAACGCGTACTACAACCAGCCGCAGGACGTAATGAACGCGGTGCAAGGGTTGCGGCAACAGGCGTATTCGGCAGGTCATCTGCAGCCGACGCCGCAACTGGCAGTGACGTACGCGCCGGGTAACATTGTGATCGCTCCGGCGAATCCAGCCGTGGTGTATGTGCCGTACTACGATCCGTGGGTGTACTGGGGATTTCGGCCGTACTACGCGTGGTACGCGCCTCCGCCGCCTTTTGGATGGAGAGCCGGTATCGGGTTCGGCTTCGGCGTAGGGGTCGCGATTGGGCTGTGGGGCGGTTACGGATGGGGATGGGGACACTGGGGATTTGCGTGGGGTCCGCACCCGTACCTGGCGTATGGCCACGGCATGTGGGTGTCGCGCAGCGTGACGGTGGTGAACCACGGCTACTATGGCCACTTCGATCGCGCGCCGGGAGCACGGGCTTACAACGCGCAGGTGGCGCACACCGCTTATGCGCGGGGTTACGCGGCGGGAGCGCACAACGGGTACAACGCAGGGGCGCGCGCTGGTTCCAATGCCGGCGCTAGTCGAGGGGCGGCGAACAATTATCGGGCTCCGGCGAATAACAATCGTCCGGCGGCGAATAACTACAATCGGCCGTCAACACCGGCGAACAGCTATAGTCGTCCGTCGACCCCGGCGAACAACAGCAATCGTCCGGCTCAGAACACCAGCCGCCCGTCTGCGAATACCAGCCGCCCGGCAACGCAGAGCCGGCCTTCGGGCAACGAGCATCCGAAGGGCGAAAGCAAGCCCCAGAAGAGCGAAAAGCCCCACGAGCACGGCGGCCGCTAAGAGCTGGCTTCCACGGGTAAAAGAGGGATGGCGAAATGCCATCCCTCTTTTCTTTTGTGCGGGAAGGCCTGGGTGGTGAGGGGACGACCGAGCGCAAACCGATCGTCATTCGTGTGTGGTAAAACGGTTTGTTGCCTCGCGGGAGGGGCTTGCCATGGGAACAAACCGGACTCCGAATCAGGATCGCCGCGCGTTTTTGAAGGGTACGACTGCGGCTGCAGCCGCCGTGTTGACCGGAGCTGCGCTGCCACGCGGAGCGAGGGCGGGGACGCTGGCCGCGCTGCCAAATAATCCGAGGACGCAGGATGCGATGCCGACGCGCAACCTGGGCAAAACGGGGTACAAGGTCGGGGTTTTCTCACTGGGTGGGCAGGCGGCGCTGGAGAAGCCCAATAACGCCGATACAGCGGTGCCGATCATCAACCGCGCGCTCGATCTGGGGGTGAACTACATCGATACATCGTCGATCTACGGCGGCCCGCTGCGGTGGAGCGAGCAGTACGTGGGCGAAGCAATGAAGACGCGGCGCAACGAGGCGTTTCTGGCGACGAAGACGAAGGAGCGGACGCGCGAAGGGTCGATGCGGATGATCGACAAGTCGCTTGAGCTGCTGCACACCGATCATGTGGACCTGTGGCAGCTGCACGATATCGGGACGATGAAGGATATCAACGCGATCTTTGCGCCGGGTGGGGCGATGGAAGCGCTGGTCGAGATGCAGCAGCAGAAGGTGGTGCGGTATCTGGGGATCACCGGGCATTATCGGCCGGACGCGCTGGTGGAGGCGATTCACCGGCACGATTTCGACTGCATTCTGATGGCGCTGAATGCGGCCGATCCGCATCACTTCACGTTCCAGGAGCAGCTGCTGCCGCTGGCAGTCGAGAAGCAGATGGGAATTATCGGGATGAAGATTCCAGGACGCGGGCGGTTGCTGTCAAGCTGGACGCCGCAGCCCCTGGAGCAGCAGAAGCATATGTGGGAGGGGATGGTTCCGGCTCCCACTCCGGGGACGCTGACCATGCGGGAGGCGATCGGGTACACGCTGTCACGGCCGGTGAGTACGGTCATTGTCGGGTGCGATTCGATCGGGCAGCTCGAGGAGAATGTGCAGATCGCGCGGGAATTCACGCCGTTCAACGAGCAGCAGATGGCGGGGTTGGCGGCGAAGGCGGAGCCGGTGGCTAAGCCGTCGCTGTTCTTCCGGTTCTACGATCACGATAATGCGTAAATGCAGGGAGTAGGCAATAGGGAGTAGGCAACAGGAAGGGCCCATGCTGATACGAAACCAAGCAGCATGAGCGAAGATGAAGCGAGGTCCACAGGCCGGACAACACTCCGGTTATCTTCTGGAAACGGCTGATTGCTGGTACATTGATCCCTGCTGGTCGATTTGTGCTGGCGGGTATGAAGATCAATAGCGCGTTTCGGCCCGTGTTGGTGATTGCTCTTGCGGCTGCGACTGCTCACGCTGCGGCCCAGGAGTGGCAGCCAACAGCCAAAACCGACACTCTGACTGGGAAATCCTTCACGCAATATGTTCTTGCCGGCAAATTTCTAACACCTCCGTCGGAATGGAACGGCGTCCTCCCCTCCATTTCTCTGCGCTGCGATCCGGCCGGGCATCGCGGGAGGCTCTCAGGCAGATTCATCGATGGCTTCATTATTGTGAATGCTGTGGTTGATTTGACCAACGGCAAATCGAGTACCGTGCAATACCGTCTGAATGACGGGAAGGTCCAGACCGACGACGGGGAGGTCGGTACCAGCATAGATTTCCAAGCCTTAAGCATCACCAGCATGTTCCTGAGCAACATTCTCTGGGGACATGAGATCCCGCATAAACCGCACAGCAGCGACCAGGTGCACAAATTTGTGATCGCAGTCCAGCAGCACGTCGGCGGGCAGATCGTCATGGAGTTTGATATGCCTGACGCAGAGCAAGTTGGGGCGGCGTGCGAAACCGAATACGGATAGGGGCTGCATCTTCCGCAAGGGTTATGGCTACTACCGGCTGCCCGTTTTTCAGCTGATGTATTCCTTGATAAACGGATCGGTGGAGTGGATGAGTTCGGCGGTGGTTCCGTCGAAGACGAGACGACCCTGATGGAGCATCAGGAAGCTGGTATTGGGGTCGGTCTGATGGGGCGGGAGGAGTTCCATCCGATTCTGGGCGAGATTGAAGTGATGCATCGCCAGGATAAAGGCATCCTGGAGGCGGTGCGTGACCACGATGGAGCTGGTGTGGGAGATGTCGCGCTGCTTCATGACGAGCTCGATGATGGTGGTTGAGGTGATGGGGTCGAGGCCGCCGGTGGGTGAATCGTAGAGGATCAGTTTGGGGTCGGTGACGATGGCGCGGGCGATGGCGACGCGGCGGCGCATACCTCCGGAAAGCTCGGATGGGAATTTGTCGAGGGTCCCGTCGAGCTCGACGAAGCGGAGAGCCTCGGTGGCGCGAGCGGTGATCTCGTCTTCGGAGAGGTGTTCTTCGGAGAGCCGGTAGCCGACGTTGTCGCGCACGGTGAGGGAGTCGAAGAGGGCTCCTTCCTGGAAGACGGTGCCGATGGCGCCGCGGAGCTCGAAGAGGTCCTTCTCGCGCATGGCGCTGATTTCCTGGCCAAAGACGAAAATGTGGCCGGAGTCGGGGCGCAGCAGGCCGTTGGTCAGCTTGAGCAGAACACTTTTGCCGACGCCGGCGGGGCCGAGGAGAATGCGCATTTCGCCGGAGCGGACCTGGAAGGAGATGTTTTCGAGGACCGGCTTTTGCTCGAAGCCGATGGAGACATCGTCGAAGACGACAATGGGCTCAGCGGGAGTACTGGAAGTCGGTGGAGGTGTGGCCCCGTTCGCGCCTCCACTGATGCCTGCATTTCCGCTCACCTGTTTTATCGCCCGAAGATGCCGATGAGGAATCGGCTGATCATGAAGTCGGTGGTGATGATGAGGATGGAGGACCAGACGACGGCCTGGGTGGTGGAGCGGCCGACGCCCTGGGTACCGCCGCGCGTCTTCATGCCGTAGTAGCAGCCGATGGTGGCGATGATAAATCCGAAGAAGACCGGCTTGACGAGTCCCTGCAGGATGTCGGGAAATTCGAGGGACTGGTAGGAGGTGTTGAAGTACTGGGTGCCGTTCTGGCCGAGCATGGAGACGGAGACGAAGCCGCCACCGAGGATGCCGACCGCGTCGGAGAGGATGACGAGGAAGAAGAGCATGACCACGGTGGCGACGATGCGTGGCATAACGAGCTTCTTGAGGGGATCGGTGCCGAGGGCGCGCATGGCATCGATCTGCTCCGTGACGATCATGGAGCCGAGCTCGCTGGCCATGCCGGAGGCGTTGCGGCCGGAGACCATGAGGGCGGTGACCACAGGGCCGATTTCCTTGATCATGGAAAAGCTGACGAGCTGGCCGGTGAAGGCTTCGGCGCCAAACTGGGTGAGGGTGGAGGCGGACTGCAGAGCGAGCACGCCGCCGAGGAAGAAGCCGGTGAGGATGACGATGGGCAGGGAGCCGACGCCGATGATGTCGGCCTGCATGAAGATGTCGGAGCGGTAGAAGGGCTTGCGAAAGATGTTGCCCAGGGCGCGGGCGGAGAGAAGGGCGTACTCCTGGACGGCAAGGACGCCTCGCTTGGTGGCAGCATCGATGGTGGCAAGAGCCATGGGTGGTTACAGGGTACAGGTTACAGGGTACAGGGTACAGGGTACAGCGAACGGGCACCGGGCACCGAGCCCAGGGCACCGGGCGCGTACAATCCGGGCGGAGGGTTAAGGCCATGAGGGGAACTCCGCTATGGATGATGGCTGCCGTGGTGCTCGGTGCGGCGGCGGGCGCGCAGACGATCCAGGTGGACAAGAATAACCGGACGATCGCGGTGACGGCGAACGATAAGGCGTCGGCCCTGGCCGATACTGCGAGCGTGACGGTGGGGTTTCAGATTTACGCTCCAGATGCGGCGACGGCGTACAGCCAGGGGTCGACGCTTTCGAACGCGATTCTGGATGCGCTGAAGAAGGCGGGGGTGGCGGACAAGGCGGTTGAGAGCCAGGATCAGAAGCTGAGCTATACGGAGTTCCCCGAGAACGACAAGAGCACGCCGGCTCAGCGGGCGCAGAAACAGTTTACTTTGTCGCAGAGCTGGACCGTGCATAGCGTCGCTGCGGATGCGGGGAAGGTTCTGCATGTGGCGATTGAAGCGGGGGCAAACAACAGCGGGAATATCGATTGGGCTCTAAGGAAGGTCTGCGCAACCGGTCGCTGTGAAGCTGCCTCAGGCTGAGCCGAGCGGCAGAGTCGGTGCAATCGAAGGTGGGTTGCTTCCCGGTGGTGGCGGT
>PMSS01000425.1 GCA_003167515.1 Acidobacterium sp.
GCCGCTGCCGGTCTCGCCGGTGATGAGAAAGTGCCGCGCCATGTTCACCGCTGCGATTTCTTCGCCTGCGCCCAGCATTTCGCGCCAGCCGCGCACGCGGAAGGCGGGATGCGCGCCGGTGAAGGGAAGCGGTCTTTCGTCGGCCACGTCACACCACCTTGTCGATCAGGCAGTAGGACACTGCCTCGTTGGGTTCGATAAACCGCTCTTTCTGAAAAAGGCGCTTGAGCTTTCTGCGGTAAGCAGGCCTTTCCGACTCCTCACGGCATACGTGACTTGCGAGCATATCGAGGAACTTGCCGTCCCACTCTTCGATCAAGCGGCTGGTCATGCGCAACTGCGCCCCCGTCCTCACCGTCCCCTGGGAGAACTCGGTGCGCATCGGGTGATAAAGCAACCGGCTGGCGGGGCTCGCCTGCCGGTGCCCCATGGTGCCGAGCGAAAGCAGTAGTGCCGCCGCCGAACAGGCTTGATTCAGGGCCACGGTCTTCAGGGTGCGGCCATTGCCTTCCCGCCAGTCGCGCAGCGAAAGTACGAGGTAGCCCAGCGCATCGGCCGAGCCGCCGGGGCTGTCAATCTGCAACTCAATCGTGCGGAACCGATAGTAATCGTGCAGCAGCTTCATCTCGTCGATGAGCGCGTAGCACGCCGGCATATCGATCTCCCCGGTTAGCCGGATGGAGGGACAAGCTACGTCGAGCAGGGTGGTGATGGACATTGGCCCTGGGGGAGCAAGGAACCGCAAATTTACCGAAGGGCTGGATGTCGCGGCTCCGGCAGGCGTCCGCTGCGATCTCCTATTGTNNATGGTGCAGTTTTCCACATGGGCTTTTGTAGAGTGGTCTTGCCGAATCGTGCTAAAGTAGCATCCTCACTTACGGCCCTTGAGCCTTTCTCCACGCAGCCTCAAGCAGACACCGTGACCGATATCCTCAAGAAGGTCGTGGACGAACCGATGTATGGTCGAGCTCTCTCCGACCGCGACAGCGCCCCGGAGCAAGACCTAGACCGCTGACCGAGGAGGGGGGTATGGACATCTGTGGCAAATGTGGGCATCAATTGAACTCTACTGCGAGATTCTGCTCGGGCTGCGGTACCCCGCTAGCCGCCCAGGCCGAACCGCAGCAGCAATATGCTCCGCCCCAATACCAGCCGCCATATCCTCCGCCAGGATATCCAGCGCAGGCCTATCCCCCGCCACCTTATCCCACGCAACATCCCGCAGGTGGGAGTCCCCATCACATCGCGGCGCGTGGGTTCGCTCAGACCTTTGGGCTACATCCAGCGATGGCTTTGCTTACCGTGGTAGTTAACACGATGGTATTTGCGAGCGGATTCGCTACGTGGGGCGTAGGCTGGCTTACCTCTATTCCCGTTGGCATCGTCCTTGGAATCATTACCTATATGGCACAGAAGAAATGGTACGGCGATGATCATGATTCCGCTATCATCAAAGCGCTTATTGTCGCTTTTTTGACTGCGATTCCCACTTCTCTACCGGGTTATCTGACCATCCCGTCAGGAGTGATTGGGCTTTTTCATCGCAATAGGAATTAGCGGCCTTCGCGCTGTTTGCCAGCGTTGCTGCCTGGAGTGAATAGCGCCTTGACTCCATCGACCACGGCTCCCGCGTCGTACTTTATCGCGGAGCCTTCCGCTTTCAAATCATTCTTCAGATAGCCGACGTTATCACCCTTTTCAAGATCTGCGGCGGCAGTTTTAGCAAGAGCCAACGCCTCCGGTCCGTTTAATGTTTCGAAGACCTTTTCGAATGAAGTCGCAGGGGCTTTAGGTGTGGGTGTATCGGCCATAGGGAACTCTCCGCCATTAGTTCGTTTAAGCCCCTAACCTTAGCGCAATCGCCATCTTCAGAAAAGTGAATTATTTATTACGGCCTCTATCTATTGCTTATGAGGCCACAATCCCAGTTAACCGCGGGAATCCGAAAACCTAGCGGCAAATGAGAACTGGTTGCCGAGCAGCCATTCTAGTTTTCTTTCAACGATCTATGTCCATGTCCCTGGCCTGCCACGGTCTCGGCTCTGTTCTGCAGATTGCAGCGGCTTATCAATTGGGCATTCTATCTGCTGAAACTGTTGCTTTTGCTGCGGCGCAGATGGGCGGGCCGCTTCACTTAAGAGAGGAGCCCCCACCGATCCGCTCCCGCCGATTCCGCACTGATACCGGATTTTCCGGGTGCAGCTCTTCATCCGACCGGCGAGACCAGATTTGCCCTTATCCCATCCTCGCCCCCGCCGTGTTTCCCGCGCATTTTCCAGATCCTCCGCCCTGCCATGGTTCTCCTTTTTCACCGCAATGCGCACCCAATGCAGCTCGCTTTTAGCCGGCCAATGTGCGACCGGCGCTCCCTAGCGTCAATGACGCATTTTCCCCTGCGCCCTTAAGGCGAAGAACGGGGCGCATTCCTCGCGAAACAAAATGCTATGACGCACTCGCTTAACCGGATCGCTGATACGTGGCCGTAAGCAAGCCCGCAGTGGGCGGCTTCAACAACATAAAAAGGAGATTACTTATGGCTACCGTCGGAACTTTCAAAAAAGACGGCGCGGGTTACTCAGGCAGGATCGAGACGCTCACGCTCAGTGCAAACATCACCTTCGAGCCGGTCGAGAAGAAAGCCGGCAGCGCCCCGGACTTCCGGGTGTTTCACCAGACTAATGGGTTCTCAACCGAGATCGGCGCGGCCTGGAAGAAGACAGCCAGGGACGGCGGTGCGGAGTACCTCTCCGTCAGCATCGACGATCCGAGCTTCGCCGAGCGCATCAATTGCCGCCTGGTCAAGACCGGCAGCGAACAGGGCCACACGCTCTTCTGGGAGCGTCCGCGTCCCCAGAACGGGAAGTGAACCCGACTCTACCGGGGCGGCCGCAAGGCCGCCCCTTTATTTTGCAATCACTCTCATTGAAAGCGCAGCATCATGAATATCCTCACCAACACCATCCTCAATGCCGACTGCCTCAAAGCCCTGCCGATGCTTCCGGACGGAAGTGTCGATTTCATCCTGACCGACCCGCCCTATATCACCCGCTACAGGTCGCGCGACGGGCGCAGAGTGCCCAATGACGACAACGACACATGGCTCATGCCCGCATTCGCCGAGATGTACCGCGTGCTCAGGCCGGGCG
>PMSS01000349.1 GCA_003167515.1 Acidobacterium sp.
TAGGCGCACATGACGGACTGCGCGTGAGCCTCGGTGACGGCGGCGCGGAAGGCGGGGAGGTAGGTGTCTTCGAGGTCGTGCGGGGAGACATCGACGTTGACGGTGTGGCGGGTGGGCTCCGGGCCGCTGTGGACGGCGTAGTGCTTGGGAGTGGAGATGACGCGGAAGTAGTTAGGGTCGTCGCCCTGCATACCGCTGACGAAGGCGACGGCCATGCGTCCGGTGAGGAAGGGGTCTTCGCCGTAGGTTTCCTGGCCGCGNNGGATCGCGAAAGATGTTGATGTTGGGCGCCCAGAAGGTGAGGCCGAAGAATTGCTCATGCTGGTTGTTACGAATAGCCTCGTCGTATTTGGCGCGGGCTTCCGTGGAGATGGTTTGGCCCATGGTGTGGACGAGCTGCGTGTCCCAGGTGGCGGCCATGCCGATGACCTGGGGGAAATTGGTGGCGTAGCCGGCGAATGCGACGCCGTGAAGGCCTTCGTTCCACCAGTCATATTTGGGAACGGCGAGGCGTGGGATGGCGGGGGCGTGGTCGCGCATCTGCTGAACTTTTTCTTCGAGGGTCATCTGGGAGATGAGGGCATCGACGCGCTGGTCGACGGGGAGGGCTGGATTGAGCCAGGGTTGTTGCTGGGCGGATGCTGGGGATGGGATCAGGAGGACGGCGGCAAGAGGTGCGAGGGCGGAAAAGAGCATGCGATTACGGGACATTGGAGGGTTGCGGCTCCTTGTGAAACGTTTCTGCAACGAAGCGACAGTATAGGCCGCTACGGGCAAATCGCGTACCGCGTTGTGGGGTCGAGAGGCGTTGAAGTTCGATTCCGCATTTTGCTTTCGCAATTCTGTTGGGGCGTGGATACTGGCAGGAAACCTTGAGGGAGACTCTGCTTCAGTGTCGGACACCCTCTCGTGGGGCTAAAGGCCATCTTTTTGGCCTTTTTTGAACGGTTGAACAGCTTGCGGAGAAACTGGCGTGGACGCAGTTGAGACTGTGCAATTTCAAAATGGTGCGCGGCAGTACTTCGGGGTGAACGCGGAATAGAGCCGCGTTGACGTTCGCGGTGGCAGGGGAGTTTGGTTCTTGCTGTGGGGTGAACCTGGCCGTCGCTGGGTTGGGGCTGGGTTGGGTGTGGGCTCAGTGGTGTGTTTTTTTCCCGCAAGCTGTGAATCTGTACCTCTTCAAGACGACGGCTTAACTAAAGATTTCATCGGGGGTGGAGTCTGACTGGGTCGGCTACTGCTGCTGTTCTTGGAGAGATTGGATTGCCTGCGCCAGTGCGGGAGCTCGCAGCGCGGCCGTGGGACATGATCGTGGTGGGGGCTGGGCACAATGGGCTGGCTTGCGCGGTGTATCTGGCGCGGGCGGGGAAGCGGGTGCTGGTGCTCGAAAGCCGCGCGCGGGTGGGAGGGGCTTGCACGATCGAGGAGCCGTTTCCGAAGACGCACCCGGGTGTGCGGATGTCGCCGTGTGCGTATCTGGCGGGGCTGCTGCACCCGCTGGTGGTGGAGGAGCTGGGGCTGCCGAAGCGGGGGTTTCACTGGACTCCGGCGGTGAACGGTTTGTTTGTGCCGTTTCTCGATGGGACGAGCGTGCAGCTTTGGGACGATGATGCGGCGTGCGAGGCGGAAGTGCGACGATTTGCTCCGGGCGATGTCCAGGGCTGGCGCGCGATGAACGAAGTGCTGGGGCGGCTGCGGGAGAGGCTGCGTCCGGCGGGGGATGGGGATTGCTGGATTGGGGATGCGCCCTCGGCCGAGGAGATTGATGAGCGGCTGGGCGCGGATGAGGAGGCGCGGAAGCTGCTCTATGAGTGGTCGATGGCAGAGTTTGTCGGGAATTATTTGTGCGATGAGCGGTTACAAAATGCGTATCTGGGGCAGGGAGTGATCGGGACGAATGCGAGCCCGTTCGACAAGGGGACGGCTTCGATCCGGTTTCATCATGCGTCGGGGCGGCTGGGCGGGATGCCGGGGATGTGGGGGTATGTGCGGGGCGGGATGGGGATGGTGTCGTTTTATTTTTGCGATGCGGCGCGCGAGGCGGGGGCGGTTGTGGCTTCGGGGGTTGGGGTTGCGGAGATTGTGCCTGGGGAATGTGTAGTGCTGGAGGGCGGGGAGAGGATTGCGGCGCCTGTGGTGGTGTCAAATGCCGATCCGCGTGTGACGCTGCGGTTGTTGGGCGGGGCGGCGGATGCGGCGTGGAAGGCGCGGGTGGAGTCGGTGCCGATTGAAGGCTGCACGGTGAAGTTGAATGTGTTGCTGGGGGAACTGCCGAATTTCAAAGCGCGGCCGGGGCTGCATGATCCGCACCATTATGGACAGATCAATGTACCGCTGACGAAGGCGGAGTGGAAGGCCGGGTTTGCGGCGGCGCGGCGCGGGGAGCTGCCGGAATATTTGTGGTGCGAGCTGTATTTCCAGAGTGTGCATGATCGCAGCGTGGTGACGGAGGGGCTGCACACGATGAGCGTGTTTGCGCAGTATGTGCCTTACAAATTTGCGCAGGGGAGTTGGGAGCCGCGGCGCGACGAAGTACGGCGGTTGGCGCTGGGGTCGCTGGGACGGTTCTGTTCCAACATCGAGACGGCGGTGGTGGATGCGCAGGTGCTGGGGCCTCCGGACATTGAGGAGAAGGTGGGACTGACGGGCGGGCACATTTTCCAGGGAGAATGTTTGCCGCCTTATATGTGGTCGCGGCGGCTGACGGCGCGGACTCCGATGGAGGGCGTGTATTTGTGCGGAGCGTGCACGCATCCGGGGGGAAGCGTGATTGGGTTGAACGGGCGAAATGCGGCGATGGCGGTGCTGAAGGATCTGGAGAGCGGCGCGCGTGGCTGAGATCCCGATTGTGCCGGTGGTCGCGGGGCCGGACGCTGCGGAAACGGACGCGGCAGGGCATGGGCATGCGCAGGGGCTGAAGCGGGCGCTGCGGCTGCGGGATGTTGCACTCCTCTACATTGCCGCCTCGCTGAGCGTGCGGTGGGTGGCGACGGCTGCTGCGGCAGGGCCCGGTTCGCTGATTGTTTGGTTCTTCGGATTGCTTGGATTTTTTGTGCCGCTGGCCGGATGCGTGATGGAGTTGTCGTCGCGTTATCCGCAGGAGGGCGGGTTGTATATCTGGGCGCGCGAGGCGTTCGGGGACTCCGCGGGGTTTTTGACGGCGTGGATGTACTGGATGTCGAACCTTCCGTACTTTCCTTCGATTTTGTATTTCGGCGCGGGGGCGGCGCTGTTTGGGGCTGGCGAGCGGGGGCATGGTCTGGCGGCGAGCCCGATGTACTTCATGACGTTTGCCGTTGTATGGCTGGCGGTGATCACGGTGGTGAACATCGTTGGGCTGGAGCAGGGGAAGTGGCTGAACAATCTTGGGTCGACGGGCGGATGGTTATCGGTGCTGGTACTGGTGGTGCTGGGGGCGGTTGTTGCGGCGCGATTTGGCGTGGCGACGAAGTTCACGTGGGCGGCAATGGCTCCGCATTTGAGTTTGAAGGACGCGATTTTCTGGTCGACGATCTTCTTTGCGTTTTCCGGCGCGGAAACGGCGTCGTTCATGGCGGAGGAGATTAAGGAGCCGCGGAAGACGATTCCGCGGGCGCTGCTGGTGGCCGGGTTCGTGCTGGCGTCCGGATATGTAGCGGGCACAGCGGCGCTGCTGGTGGCGCTGCCGCCGGGGCAGGTTTCCGGCGTGGATGGGTTTATGCATGGAGCGGCGGTGCTGTGCGGGCGGCTGGGGGTTCCGTGGCTGGCAGTGGTGATGGCGGGGTTGCTGGCGCTGAGCGCGATCGGCGGAGCGGCTTCGTATCTGTCGTCGACGTCGCGGCTGCCATTTGTAGCAGGCATTGATCTTTATTTGCCGGCGGTGTTTGGGCGGGTGCATCCGAAGTTTGGAACGCCGTGGGTGGCGATCGGCGTCTATGGACTGGCGGGCATGGTGATGGGGGCGCTGGGGCAGGCGGGCACCAGCGTGCGTGGCGCCTACGACGTAATGGTGAGCATGACCATCATCACGACGTTTCTGCCTTTTCTGCCTTTGTTTGCGGCGATGGTGAAAGTGCAGAGCCGGCCGGTGGGGCCGGGGGTGATGCGGGTTCCTGGGGGGCGGCCGGTGGCGATCCTGCTCGCGGTGGTTGGATTTGCATCAACGGCGGGCACAATTGTGTTGTCGGCGATTCCGGCAGATGAGGAGCCGAACAAGCCGCTGGCGCTGGCGAAGGTGCTGGTTGCGACGGCGGTGCTGGTGGGCGCGGGGGTGGTGGTGTTTTGGATCGCGCAGCGGAAGCGGAGGGCACTGATAGCGGATAGCGGTCAGTAATCAGGAGACAGAGACCCGGTCAGGCGGCTTTTTTCTGTTTTTCTTTCTCGATGCGGGCGTGGAGGAGGCTTTTCGCGCGCTCTTGTTCCTTTTTGCGTGAGGGGCTGAGGCCTTTGCCGGCTCGATTGATGAAATATGTGAGCATGCGCATGCCCGAAGCAGGACCCTTCGGAGAGACTTTCTTCGAGGCGAGGAGCGGGCGATCACGGGCGCGCTTTTGGTGAAGAGGTCTCTGGGGGGATGGGTGGAGTCGGTGGTGACGGGTTTTGCCCATCGGTTCTGCGCGGGAGTTTTTGACGGCGCGAATTTCTTCTTTGCGGTAGTTTTCGATTGGGTCGGCATAGGCTGGTCCGCTCAGTGCTTTTTGAAGTACTGAACTTCGCGTTCGTGTTGTTTCCCTTTCCCCTGCGAGTTGAAGGTTCCGAGGTTGTGGCGTTGCCGGTGGAGGCGTCCGTTTTGCGGGAGTAGAGGCGGAATTCTCCGGATTTGAGTTTGCGAATCATGTAAAGAAAGCTGCCGAGAGCAGCGGGGCCGGTTGTCGGAAGCTGGTAGCCAGTAGCTGGTAGCCGGTAGCCAGGCAATCAGAGTCGAGGCTGATTGTGTTGGATCGCGCTGTCGCGCGATGTCCCTCTGATTGCGCCAAACGCAGGCCCAATCAGAATGAGCATCCGGACTGTATCTAGACGCCGATGATTTCGCCTTCGTCGTCGACGTCGATTTCCTCGGCGCGGGAGACTTTGGGGAGGCCAGGCATGAGCATCATGTTGCCGGCGATGGGGACGAGGAAGCCGGCTCCTGCAGAGAGAGAGACATCGGTGATGTGGAGCGTCCAGCCGGTGGGCGCTCCGAGCTTCTTCGGATCGTCGGAGAAGGAGTATTGCGTTTTGGCGATGCAAATGGGGAGGCCGTTGTAGCCCCAGTCGACGAACTGGCGGAGTTTGTTATGGGCTGTCTCGCTGAGACTGACGCCGGTGGCTCCGTAGATTTGGGTGGCGACTTTTTCCAGCTTTTCTTCATAGGAATCGGAGAGAGCATAGACGGGGTGCGCGCTCGCGAGTGGATTGCGGCCGATGAGGGCGATCAGGGCTTTGGCCAGTTCTTCTGAGCCTTCGCCGCCTTTTGTGAAGGGCTCGGTGAGGGCGGCGGAGACGCCGAGTTGCTCGCAGAATGCCAGAAGTTGGTCGAGTTCTGCATGCGTGTCGTGGGGAAAACGGTTGATCGCGACGATGGTGGGTAGTCCGAAGCGCCGGAGGTTCTGAACGTGACGGGCGAGATTGGGGAAGCCCCTTTCCAGGTCGCCTTCACCCTGATTACGCAGGCTCTGCACGGTGGTGACGAGCACGGCGGCGGAGGGGCTGATGCCGGAGACCTGCATGACGATGTCGAGGTACTTCTCGGCGCCGAGGTCGGCGGCAAAGCCGGCTTCGTTGACGACGTAGTCGGCGAGGCGAAGGCCGAGCTCCTGAGCGATGATGCTGCTGGTGCCGTGCGCGATGTTGCCGAAGGGGCCGGTGTGGACGAGGGCGGGTGTGCCTTCGGTAGTCTGGACGAGGTTGGGGAGCAGTGCGTCTGCGAGCAGGGCCATCATGGCTCCGGTGGCGTTGAGGTCGGCGGCACGAACGGGTTTGCCGTCGCGAGTTGCGCCGATGACGATGGCGGCGAGGCGGCGGCGGAGGTCGTCGCGGCTGGCGGCGAGCGCGAGGATGGCCATGATTTCAGAGGCCGCGGTGATGACGAAGCCGGTGCTGCGATTGGCGCCGTCGCGCTTGCCGTCAACGTCGATGGTGATGCGGCGGAGGGCGCGGTCGTTCATATCCATCGCGCGGGGCCAGCTGATGTTGGCGGGATCGAGGTTGAGCGCGTTGCCGTGGAAGAGGTGGGCGTCGATGAGCGCGGCGAGGAGGTTGTGCGCCGAGGTGATGGCGTGAATATCGCCGGTGAGGTGGAGATTGATCTTCTGGCTGGGCTCGATTTGAGAGAGTCCGCCGCCGGCGGCGCCGCCTTTCATGCCGAAGACGGGGCCGAGGGAGGGTTCGCGGGAGGTGATGACGGCTTTTTTGCCGAGACGCTCGAGGCCCTGCACGAGGCCGATGGAGGTGACCGTTTTGCCTTCGCCGGAGGTGGTGGGGGCGGTGGCGGTGACGAGGATGAGCTTGCCGCGCGGCGGACGGGCTGGGTCATGGAGGATGTCGAGATGGAGCTTGGCGTACCAGGGGCCGAGCTGGTCATAGTCGGTGTCACGGAGACCGAGCTTATGGGCGATGGCGGTGATGGGGAGCAAGGGTACTTTGGCGGCGGGAGATTCGAGAGTGTGAGTCACCTGCTATTTTCGCAGAGGGAAGGGGTTGAGGTCGCGGGGAATAGCACCTTGGTAACGAACGTTAGGATCAGGTACTGAAGGCATGTTGAATCTCCAAGGTGACAGGATTTTTACCCGTTCGAGTGATTGTTCCTGGAGCTGAAACGGGGCAAGATTCCCCCATGGCATTCGCAGAGGGTGAGCAGGTTCGTGTGAAGCGCGGGGAGATGATCGGGATTGTGGCGAGAAAGCTCACTCATCTTCAGGATATGTACGTGATTGAGGTGGGTGGGAATCACAAGCCAGCGAAGAAGCTGGCGCACGAGTCGGACCTGGAACTGGTGAGGAAGACGGACGAGCGGCGAAGCGCGTAACAGGGCTCAGAGCTCAGTGATCAGTTAACGGAGGCGCACCACAATCGTGTTTGGTCCCGAGCCTGACTGCAAGACCTAATCCCGCAGCATCCACCACACAAGCAGAAGCGCGACGATGGCGAGAATCACGTGGCCGATCCATCGGCCTGGCGCTTGCCTGCGTCCGAGCTTGAACATCCTGCGAACTGACTGAAATAACAGCAAAATCCTGATGGGACTTGCTGCTCTTGGGGGTCTTTGACGGGCAGGGTTCATGGTGGGCGCAGCAGGATTCGAACCTACGACTTCCACCGTGTGAAGGTGGCACTCTACCGCTGAGTTATGCGCCCTTGAGCGCCCGGGGATGGGGCTGGCGGGACAGGTTCAAGGGTACCAGCAAACACAGGGAACAGGAAACAGGCGGTCAGAGAGACGGCGTCCGGCAACGGGACCCAACATCTGCCAAAACCGGGCAGATGTGGGGCACCCGCGTTTGTTCATCCCACATCTGCCAAACCGGGCGGATGTGGGGCACCCGGCCGGATGGTGAGTGCAAGCCATTCATGGTTAAAATGATGCAGGCAAATATGGCCTTTCGCACACCGTCGCCGTTGCCGGACGACTCTCACGATCCGCTGGACCAACCTCTGGAAGATGGGGAGGAGGTTTTGGGCCCCGTTCCGGAAGTAACCGAGGGCTGCGAAGAGGCGGAGGATGAGGGGGAAGGCCCCCTGCCGGTCACCGAGCTTCCGGAGGGGTGGGACGAAGAGCCGCAGGACGAAGATTCTGAGCAGCTTTCAGCGCAACATTCCGCGCAACCTTCAGCGCAACCTGGCGACCCGGATGGGGTTAGCAGGGATATGGCTGCCGTTGCTCTAGATACGGGGTTGTTGCAGGGTGGTGGAACAGGCCAGGCGGTTCGGAGTCTGAGCGCGGCTGCAGGGCCGGCCGACTGGCGTGCGATGACCGACGCGGAGATCATGCTTCGGGTGCGGGAAGGCGATGATGTTGGGTTCAACTTCCTGATTGAAAAGTACCGGAAGGCGATCGTTAACTTCATGTACCGCATGGTGCATAATCAGGCGGTGGCGGAGGAGCTGGCGCAGGAGGTTTTCCTGCGGGTTTACCGGTCGCGGCAGACGTATCGTGCCGAGGCGAAGTTTACGACGTGGCTGTACCGGATTGCGACGAACCTGGGCGTGAACCACGCGCGGGATACGAAGCACGAGCGGGCGGCGCAGACGATTTATCTGGATCAGCCGGATCCGGAGACGGGTATGACGCCGGATGTGGCGGATGTGCATCCGGGCGCGGAAGAAGAGATGGTGAAGGATGAGCGGATGAAGGCGATCCGCAAGCACGTGATGGCGTTGCCGGAGCGGCAGCGAACAGCGGTGCTGATGCACAAGTATCAGGGACTGGATTACAAGGAAATTGGCGCAGTGCTGCGGTTGAGCGAATCGGCGACGAAGTCGCTGCTGTTTCGGGCGTACCAGACATTGAGGGAACGGCTGAAGGAATTCGTGGAGCAGGATTAGCGAGGAATTGAGGGATTGATTTTATGAACTGCCAAAAAGTAAAGACGAGCCTGCCGGACCTGCTTCTTGCTCCGAAGTCGGTATCGGCTGAGGTGCGGGCGCATGTGGGGAGCTGCGCGGAGTGCGCGAAGGAACTGAAGGGGCTGGAAGCCACGATGGCGATGATGGAGGAGTGGGCTGCGCCGGATGTTTCGCCGTATTTCGATACGCGGATGGCGGTCCTGCTGCGGGAAGAGCAGCAGGCCGCGCCAGCCGGATGGCTGGAACGGATGCGGGAGCGGTTCCTGTTCGGCAGCCACATGCATATGCGGCCGCTGGCTGCGGCAACGCTGGCGTTGATCATTGCGGTAGGTGGCGGGACTTATGCGGGATTTGGGGGATTCTCGAATCCGCAGCCGGCTGCGCAGGTGGCTTCGCCGGTGATTAAGGATTTGCAGTCTCTGGATGAGAATGCGCAGGTGTTCCAGCAGCTGAACTCGATGGATCAGCAGGACACGAGCGACAACGGCGGAGGCGCTGGGAACAGTTTGTAAGGCAGCCGGTAGCCGGTAGCGGGTGGCCGGTAGCGGGTGGCGAAAGAAAGGGCGAGGCGATGAGAGAAAGCAGAAAAAGAGCCAGCCCGGATCGAGTTTGCGGCTTTATTTGCGGTTCTGCCGTTGGGGAAGTAAGGCTATGATCCCGGGAACTCGGAACAAGACGCAGGGCAGCTTGGCGCCCGGACGCAGGTTTGTGTCCGGATGGGTGCCGGGGGCGATTCTGTGTCTGCTGGTTCTGTGTCCTCCTGCGTTCGCGGGGCGCGGGGGATGGGGATGGGGACGGCAGCGCGCGCAGGCGGCGCGGTCGGCTCCGGTGAGGCCAGCTGCCACGCGACCGCAGGCGGCACCTCCTGCGGCTCGTCCGAATCAGAAGGGAAACGGGACTGGGCAGCCGAGTGGGAGTCCTGCGGGCGCGAGGCCGGGGATGGGTGGGAATCCTGTGGTGATGAGGCCGGGCGTGAATGGGGGCGTGGGCGGAAACGTGAACCCAGGAGGGCGGCCGGGGCAGCAGCACCTGCCGGAGTGGCTGAGCCAGCACCAGAATTTGTCGCCGCAGCAGCAGGAAGATTTGCTGCGCCGGGAGCCGGGGTTTAGCCGGCTAACGCCCGATCAGCAGGGGCGGGTATTGAATCGGCTGCGCACGCTGAATGCGAGGCCGCCGGAGCAGAGGGAACGGATCCTTGGGCGTAATGAGATGTTCGAGGGGCTCTCTCCGGGAGCGAAGCAGGATGTGCGTGCTTCGGCAGGGGCGCTGAATGCGATGGCTCCGGACCGGCAGCGGATGGTGCGGCGGGCGTTCAACGATCTGCGTCAGATTCCACCGGAACAGCGCGCACAAATCCTGAACTCGGCAAGGTTTTCGCAGACCTTTACGCCGGAAGAGCGGCATGTTCTGGGAAGCTTCCTGTCGGTTGAGCCGTACCAGCCGCATTGAGGCGGGCAACAGGCGGGAAGCGTCTGGCGGGAAGCATTTAGCAAAAGAGAACCCGATTTCGCCGTGACCAAAGTGATGGCGAGCAGACAGGTTTTTGGTGCCTGGACGGCGATGGTCGCTTAGCATCGCCAAACGATCTTCATGCAGGACGAACAGACGCGCGCAATCGCACGGCGAATCTCTGAAGGGCATGCTTACGAGAAGCACGTCGTCGAAGGTGATGATTTCCCGGAGATCAAGAGCCGTGAGGTGATATTTCAAGTACTAACCGACCCTGCTTCTTTGAAAAGGGGGCTGCGGGAAGGGAGAGAGGCGTTCTGGAATCGCCGCCGTCGAGTGCATGTCATTCTGGATCTGCTGAGCGAGGATTGCGGAACGGCTCTTCGACTGACTCCGGGTAAGGCCTATTTTCGAGGGCTAAGATAGGAATTAGGATGGAGATCGAGGCACAAAAATCTGACAGGCTGACTCTGCGGCTCGCGGATGACGAGATTGATCACTGGAACAACGCCCTGAATGAGGTATGCAACGGATTCGCGGTTGCAAATTTTCAGGCGGCCATTGGAATTTCCGAACAGTCGGCGAAGGCTTTGCTGGAGAAGATTCGCTCTATTGCCCCAGGGCAATCGGAGTTGTTCCTGCTGGATGAACTGCTTGCCGTGCGTAATGCCCTGACCATGGTTCTGGTGGAACTGGATCCCCGTGAATTTCACCCACGCATGGGGTTCACGGTCGAGGAGTCGAAGCAAATGCGAAATACGCTGGACTCTTTGGCGGGCCAGATTCGGTTTGTAAACACCGCCTAGTCTCCTGAGTCATTAATTCGTTTA
>PMSS01000319.1 GCA_003167515.1 Acidobacterium sp.
TGGTGCATCCACGACCGCACCGCGCTTGCCGATGCCGAAATCGAGTACGAACAGCACTCCAGCCCCAGCATCTACGTGCGCTACTCGCTCACCAGCGACCCCGCCACCATCCACCCGGCGCTTGCCGGCAAAAAGGTCGCCGCGATCATCTGGACCACCACTCCCTGGACGCTGCCCGCCTCGCTCGCTGTCGCCTTTCATCCGGACTTCGACTACGTTGCGCTCGAGCAGAAGGGCCCGGAAGGCAGTCAGGTCTATATCGTCGCTCAGGCCCTCGCAGCCTCGGTCCGCGAAGCCTGCAATCTTGAATCCGCCGTTCCCATAGCGACGTTTAAAGGCGCGGCCGTGGAACGCACGACGTTTCAGCATCCGTTCCTCGACCGCACGATCCTCGGCGTCCTCGCCGACTACGTCACCGCCGACCAGGGAACCGGCGCTGTCCACACCGCGCCCGCGCATGGCGCCGACGACTTCAACACCGGCACGCGCTACGGCCTCGACCAAACCTGCCATGTCGACAACGCCGGACGCATCCGCGATGGACTGCCCGAGTACGACGGCAAGACCGTCTTCCAGGCCAACCAGCCCATCATCGATCTGGTCGCTGCACGCGGCGCGCTGCTCGGCCGCTCCGACATCTTTCACAGCTACCCACACTGCTGGCGCTGCCACAACCCCGTCATCTTCCGCGCCACCGAGCAGTGGTTCATCAACATCGATCAGCCGATGCAGAACCCCGATGGTTCGCCGATGACCTTCCGCCAGCGCGCCCTCGACGAAATCAAAAACAGCGTCCGCTGGGACCCGGCGTGGGGCGAAGAGCGCATCTCCAACATGATCGAGACCCGCCCCGACTGGTGCATCTCGCGCCAGCGCATCTGGGGCGTGCCCATCGCAGTCTTCCTCTGTGAAAGCTGCCACCAGCCGCACCACGACCCAGCCCTCAATCGCCGCATTGTCGAATTGTTCCAAAAGGATGGCCTCGAGGTCTGGCACACGCAGGCTGCCGATGCGCTGCTGCCATCCGGCACGCTTTGCGCCAACTGCGGCAGTTCTGCGTTTCGCCGCGAGACCGACATCCTCGACGTCTGGTTCGACTCGGGTGCAAGCTGGCACGCCGTTCTCGAACAGGAACCCGGCCTCGCTCCACCCGCCCAGCTCTATTTCGAAGGCGGCGACCAATACCGCGGCTGGTTCCACACGTCCCTGCTCACCTCCGTAGGCGTCGGCGCGAAACACGAGACGCCCTTCGAGATGGTGGGAACGGCCGGATGGACCCTCGACGAACAGGGCCGCGCGATGTCGAAGTCCCTCGGCAACGGCGTCGACCCCGTGGACATCGCTGACCGACTGGGTGCGGAGATCGTTCGCCTCTGGGTGGCCAGCGTCGACTTTCGCGAAGACGTCGTCTCCAGCGAGCCGATTATGCTGCGCCTCGCGGAGAACTACCGCAAGCTCCGCAATACCTTTCGCTTTCTGCTGGGGAATTTAGCGGGCTTCAACCCCGACACCGACAAGGTCGAAGACGCTGATCTCCTACCCCTCGACCGCTACATGCTTGCGCGATGTCGAGACCTGGTCGAGAAGGTTTCCGGCGCCGACGGCCGGTCCGGATGGTACGGAGACTTCCAGTTCCACCGCGTTTATCACGCGATCAACGAATTCTGCATCGTCGAACTGAGCGCCTTCTACCTCGACGTGCTCAAGGATCGCCTCTACACTTTCGCGCCCAAAGGCGTCGAACGCCGCTCCGCGCAGACTGTGCTTTGGAGAATCACCGAAGCCCTCGTCCGCCTCGTCGCACCGATTCTTACGTTTACGGCGGATGAGGTATGGCAGTATCTGCCCGTTGTGTCCGACAGACCGGCGAGCGTGCATCTCGCGCTGTTTCCAAAGGCGGACGAATTCGGGGAAGCGGACGATGAACTCCTCAAGAACTGGCAAATGCTTCCTCCTCTAAGAGAACAGGTGCTCCTTAGGTTGGAAGAGCTACGAAAAAACAAGGAGATTGGAAAGTCGTTGGAGGCGAGAGTACGCATTACCGCCAAAGGAGATCTTCTCAATGCATTGCGCGTTGGCGAATCAGAGCTGAAAGAGATGTTCAATGTATCCGAAGTGTCGGTACGCCCAATAGGCGATCCTTCTGGAATCTCTGTGGCAAATATTCTCATCGAGTCCGTAGAGCGCGTAGAGGGCACCCGCTGTGACCGATGCTGGAACCTCTATGCAGAAACCTCGAGTGACCGCGTCCGGCAAGTCACCCTTATCGTTCCTGCCGCCGATGCACCGTGGTCCGTCTGCGGCCGTTGCGAAAAAGCCCTAACTGAGATGGGCTACGTCAAGGAAGCACAGTGAAAGACCGCCGTCCCTGGCTCCTCGCCCTCTCCGCCGTCATCCTCCTCCTCGACCGACTCACCAAGCTCTGGATCGTCCGCCACGTTCCCGAAGGACGTGCAATCGTCGTCATCCGCCATGTCTTCCGCATCACCCACGTGCTCAATCCGGGCGCGGCCTTCTCGATGTTCACTGACTCGCCGCGTCCTTCCCTCACGCATTGGATCCTCACCGTCTTCTCGTTGATTGCCGCGGCGGTCATCGTCTTCGTCATCGTCCGCTTTGGCCGCCGTCTGACACCCACCATGGTCGCCCTCGCTCTCATCCTCGGCGGCACCATCGGGAATGTCTGGGACCGCCTCCGCTTCGGCATGGTCACCGACTTCCTCGAGGTCCATATCGTCCACTACCACTGGCCCGACTTCAATGTCGCCGACTCCGCCATCGTCATCGGCGGCATCCTCCTCGTCCTCGACGCTCTGCGAACCCCACACCACGATCCCCCAGCCAGAGCCTCCTGAACCACCTCAATACCGCAAACCCAGCCGCAGCGGAAACTCCTCTTCGTCCTCGTCCGCTTCGATGAGCTCCGCATATTCAGCCATGCCTCGCCGGTGCATCGCCCACAATCCCAGGTGCGCTGTGGCGGCGAGTCCCGCTGCGATTGCCAAATGTGGCGCGCTGGCCTCAATCACCGGCTCCAGGCCAATCGTGAACATCACCACCGCCGGAAAGAACCCCAGGTAAGGAATGAGCAGAAGCGCGAAATTCGTCGCCGAGTTCGCTCGCGCGCCGGTAAACGGAATCGTCTTCACGTTCAGAAAAAAGCAATCGGCCAAAAGCGCACTCAAACCGATGGCCACTAGCACCTGTCCCGCCGCAAATCGCCAGCCCCGCGCCGCTGCGCCACCAAACCCCCAGGCGCACGCCGCGGCAGCCAAACTCAGCAGCGCGCTCCAAAGGAACACCCATCTCTGCGCCGCTCCCACCTCCGCGAGCCCGGCCTTGCCCAGGATCACGCGAAATATCCATCGACCACGCTGATCAGCCGGAGCCAGAAACGTGCTGCGCAGTCCCGACACGGTCCAGAACGCCACGATTGGCACCGTCGCCCGCAATCCCTCCGGCGAAAAGACAAACGCGATGCGCCCATGCGTTACGTTCACTCTGGTAACAGTCGCCAGCACCAATGCCGCGCCCATGCCCCCGTACATCACCAGCACCATGCGATAGCGCGGGACGCGCAGCAGATTTTGTCCGATGAATTGCCACATCGCCCGGTACGCGGGAGTCCGCGCCAGGGTCGTGTGCAGCGCTTGACGCATCGGCACGCCGATCCGGCTGCGCCTCTCACGTTTCGCCCCACCCTCCACCAGCCCACGAGTCTTGCGCCACCACGCCAGCGGATACGAAACCACCGCGAGCCCCACCACAATCCCCGTCGCCGCCCACCCCATCCGCGCCAGCCGCACGAAGACCGGCAACGCCTCTGGTCCCTCCAAAATGCGCTGATAGATCCCCAAAAACCAAAATGGTGGCACGCACATCGCCAGCCGATTCCGCAAGTCGAGCAATCCCCCGAGCGCTCCGCACAGCGCCGGATACAGAAACAACAGCGTCAGCAGCAAAAGCACGAACAGTCCTTGCAGCCACAACGCGATTTTTCTGAACACACGATCGCCCACCAGCCCCAGCAGAATTCCCTCCAGCGCCAGGAACAATGCGGCGCCGAAGATTCCACTGGCCGCCACTGCCACCAGATGCGCGGCCCAGAATCGGAGCAAATGCGGAGGGTCTGTCGCCGCCGGTAGCACGATCGGCGCAAGGAAATTCGAATCGAACAGTGCCGCCCCCATCAGGATGAAGATCGCCGTCACCCGCGCGCCCAGCATTCGGCTGCTGCGCAATGGCAGCGACGACAGCACGAACACGTCCAGCAAATCCGGAAAGAGCAAGTCCCACTCGAAAATGGTAACGATCCCCATCGCCACCATCGAATAGAGCACGTAAAAGTAGTGATCTCCGGCCTGAGCCCAATACGGCCTCGGGCCCCAGTATTTCCCCACGTGGCCATGCGGCAAGTGATAAACCGGGTAGAGATACAGCGCCACCACCAGGCCCGGCAAACCAACCGTGCACGCCACCTGCACCAGCCGCGTCTTCGCATCGCCTTCCGCCGACGCTAACTCGTTCGTGAAAAAGCGATCGAGAAAATGCCGCACCAGCACGCGAAACTGCGTCGGCTCCTTTGCCTCTACAGGCGAACTCCGCGCCAGCACCTCCAGCGAAAGCACCTCCTCGCGCGGCTTTAGTGCGCTATGCAGTTCTCATCACCTCGACCATCTCCCGCGCCGTGGCTTGCGTATCCTGCTGCCGAACCAGCTGCGCAAAAACCCTTTCGAGGCTGGGCAATTCCATCAACCGCGTCAGATCGGACGGCGAAGCGTCCGCAACAATCTTGCCCTGCGCGATCACAATCACGCGATCGCAGATTTGCTCCACAATTTCAAGCACGTGCGAGATATACAGTACTGCCTTGCCCGCGCGGGCGAGCTGATGCAGCAAATCCCTGAACAGCCGCGACGACAGCACGTCCAGCCCCGACAGCGGCTCGTCGAAAACCAGCATCCTGGGGTCGTGCATCAGCGCCGCCGCCATCAGCACGCGCTGCCGCATGCCCTTCGAATACACCGTCATCGGCGAGTGCCGCCACGACTCCAGTCCCAGCAGCGCGAGCATCCCGTTCGCCTTCTCCTCGAGCAGCCGCTCGCGCATGCCGCGCAGCCTGCCCACCAGCTGCAGGTACTCCATTGCGGACATCCATGTGTAGAGGTGCGCCTCCTCGGGGACGTATCCAAACGTCGCACGCCACGCCACCAGATCGGCATGGATATCTTTGCCCTCGAAGAGCACACGCCCATCGTTGGGCCGCAGCAGCCCGGTAATGATCTTCACCGTCGTCGACTTCCCCGCCCCGTTTGGCCCCAGGAATCCGACGATCTCTCCCGCCTTCACCTGGAAGCTCACGTCGCTGATCGCCGGAATGCCGCGATAGCTTCTCGATAGGTGTTGCAGCTCCAGCATGACCCTATGTAGCATACTGCTCTTGCCTTCGTCAATAAACGCGTCGTCAATAGCGCGCCCCCACAGAATGCTACATAGGGTACAATTCTTCCCATGCCGGTCGACGCGAAGCTCTCGCATACCGCCGCCATGATCCTTCAGGCCATCCACGCCGGCCACATCTACGGCTTCAGCGTGATGCAGATGACCGGCCTGCCCAGCGGCACCGTCTATCCCGCGATGCGCCGCCTCGAACGCGATGGCCTCATCCTTTCCAGATGGGAGCAGCAGTCCATCGCCGACGCCGATCAGCGCCCGCCCCGCAAGTACTACCGCGTCACCCGCACCGGCAAAGCCACACTCGAGGCCGTCTACCAGCGCTATCCGCTCCTCGAAAAAATGATCCCCTCGCCGCAGTCCGCCCTCAAAGTGGAGCAGCGCGTATGAAGCGCCTTCGCTTCCATTCCGCTTCGCTCGCGCAGATCAACATCCGCGCCGCCTCGCTGCTCGTCCCGCACAGCGATCGATTGGAATGGACCGCCGAATGGAACGCCGAGCTTTACCACCTGTGCCAGTGCCGCCCCAGCCACACACCGCACGCCGATCCCCTCGAATTCAGCCTCGGCGCATTTCGCGACGCATTCTGGATTCGCTGCAACCACCTGCGCTCCGACGGGCTGCCTATCCTCAAAGCCGGATCGCCAGCGCGATGCGGCCTCCTCCTGACGACCTTCGCCGTCATCGGCTTCCTGGCGTGCCTTTGCCTGCCCCGCGCCCGCACGGCGCTGTTGCCCATCCATTCCTTCCGCCCGACCGATCTGGTCATGATCTCAAGCGCCAGTTACGCGGGCGCTCAGTTGCCTACCATTCCGCTCGAAAATTACCAGGAATGGCAGACAGACACCGATAAGCTGTTTTCGCAGATCGCCTGGTATTATCCCTCCGCCAAGAACGTGTATGTGTCGCACCAGCGCACCGCGCGCCTCTCGATAGCGCTCGCCAGCGGGAACCTGTTTCGCGTGCTCGGAGTCCCCGGTCCCAGCGCACCCGGGCGCTCACCAAATGGAGCCAGCCTTATCCTTAGCCGCGCAGCCTGGCGGACCTGGTACCACGGTGACCCCAACCTCGTGGGGCGCACGGCCAACATCGATGGGCAGCCTGTGCTGATTGCTGCCATCCTCCCGGACAACGACGGGCAACTGCCCGGCCAGATGGAGGCGTGGCTTCTCGAGGACCAGCACGCCCTCGGACAGCTGCCGCCCAAGGCGAAGGGTTTCGTATTCGCGCGCATTCGCGGTTCCGCATTTCCCGCGCCACGTGGCGGCATCCGCGTCATGACAGAGACCCGCGCTGGCGTCACTCCCTGCTTCGAGTGCATCTCAGTGGCCTGGTTGGCGCATCAACCAACCTCGAATTTCTTTTTTGCCTTGCTGCTGGCTTCTATGGCACTGCCGGCAACCACTGCGCTCCCGTTGGGGGATTACCGCGACCGCCTGGCCCTGACCGTCCACGCGCGCCGCTGGGCTTTTCTCGCGATGAAGTTTCTGCTGGTGCTCGCTGTTGTCTATCCCGCATCCATAGCGCTTGCGTGGGGTCCGTCGCTCGCCGGATCGACCGCCGTCTTTTTGCAGGTGGCCACTGCGTTCCTCGCTCTGCTCTTCGCTTTCCGCTGGATTCTCCAGGACCAGCGCCGGCGCTGCCCGGAATGCCTCCGCCTGCTCTCGAACCCCGCTCGCGTCGGCCAGGCCTCCTGCAATTTCCTCTCGTGGAATGGTACCGAGCTCTTCTGCGACCGCGGCCACGGCCTGCTCCACATTCCCGAGCTCGCCACCAGCTGGTTCAGCACGCAACGCTGGCTCTGCCTCGACTCCTCATGGCTCTGCCTCTTCCCGGAAACACGCTCGCCATCGCCGGGAATGGTCTGAGAAGGCCAAACCGAATCGCCTGCTCCGCGCGAGCGTTACCGTGGTCATGCCTCCGGTTTCTGCTCCTGACTTCCTGACCCGGTGCAATAGACTACCTACAGCCCCAATCGCCACGATGTCATTCGCCCCGAAAGGATCGCGGCCTCGTGAAGCCCTCCCGACTCGTAGCTCTACAGACGCGTCAAGATTGGCACTCACCACCCAGCGTGCTCTACGGCTTTCCGCCGCGCGTTCATTCAGCAACTCCGCCCAACAAATCGCTTCAGGAAAAACAACCATGAGCTCAGAGAATTTCACTCTTGCCGGTCAGCACATTCGTCTCGAACCGCTCGATCCGCGCCATATCGAAGGATTAGTCGCCGCCTCTTCCGGTGACGAAGGTTTGTATCGCTGGAGCGTTGTTCCCCAGGGACTCGAAGCGACGAAGTTGTATGTGAATACCGCACTCAGCTGGCGCAAAGCCGGCACCGCCGTGCCGTTTGCCACCGTGCGCCAGTCCGATGGCGTGGTGATTGGCTCGACACGGTACTTCGACATAGAGCGTTGGGCCTGGCCTCAGGGCCACCGGCGCCACGGCCATCTTCATCCCGACGTCTGTGAGATTGGCTATACATGGCTCGCTCCTTCGTCGATCCGCACCGGCGCCAACACCGAAGCCAAGCTGCTCATGCTCACGCACGCGTTCGAGGTCTGGCGGGTGCTCCGCGTCTGCCTTCATACCGACGAGCGCAACCAGCGCTCACGGACAGCCGTAGAACGCATCGGCTGCAAATTCGAGGGCATTCTTCGCGCTCATCGCCTGGCGGCCGACAACACGCCGCGCAACTCGGCCCGCTATTCCATCGTCGCGTCGGAATGGCCCGAAGCAAAGCAGCGGCTTACAGCTCTTCTCGATCCCCGCTGATCGATCCGCACCCGAACCGAACTACTTTCCTGTTGCCTGTCACATCTTGACATTCATAATGACAACCTGCTAGCGTGTTTTCCCATGAGCGACTCGAACACCGACGTCATCCAGGGCACGCTGGACATGCTGATCCTTAAAACCCTCAGTCTCGAGCCGCTGCATGGCTTCGGCATCGGCCGCCGCGTCGAGCAAATCTCCCGTGGCGTATTCAAAGTGAACCCGGGATCGTTGCTGACTGCCCTCCAGCGCCTGGAGCGCGCCGGATGGCTCGATTCAGAGTGGCGGCAAACGGAAAACGCTCGCCGTGCGAAGTTCTACCGGCTCACCCGCACCGGGAAAAAGCAGCTCGAAATCGAAACTGCGGACTGGGCCCGCCGTGCTTCCGCCATTCAGCGCCTTCTCCGGCAGGAGGGTTAATCCATGTCCCTCTGGCGTCAACTCACCTACGGCCTCCGCAGCCTGACCGATCGAACCACAAAGGACAACGACGCCGACGACGAAGTGCGGCAGTATTTCGAAGAAACCGTCGCGGCCTGGCAAGCCGCGGCCTCACCGCCGATGACGCCAGGCGCGCCGCTCGCCTCGAACTGGGCAACATGACCGTCGTCCGCGAGCAGGTGCGCTCGTACGGATGGGAAAACACACTCCGAACCACTCCGTGGCCCGATTTCCCACGCCCACGCTGGGCTTCCCTCAAGCGCGGCCTCATCGTCGATTCCTTGCAGGATGACATTGCCCACACCGTCAGGACCGCGTTGCTCGCGGGTCCGCGTCGCCACCATGGACACCCTCGTCGCCGTTACCGAAGCGCAGCGCAATTTCGTCCTGATCCTCTTCGAAGCCTTCGGCCTCGCTGCGCTGGCTCTCGCCGCCGTCGGCATGTATGGAGTGCTCGCGGGCAGCGTCGCCGAGCGCACCCGCGAAATCGGCGTTCGCGCTGCCCTCGGCGCGTCCCGCAGCAACATCCTGGCCCTGATTCTGCGCGACGGTATGCGCCTCACCGCGCTCGGCATCGTCATCGGTTCCTGCGCAGCCGTCTTCGCCAGCCACGCCCTGGTCACCCTGCTCTACGGTATCTCCAATCTTGACTGGATGACCTACCTCGGCGTCATCGCTCTGCTCACTGCTGTTGCCGCCATTGCCTGCTGGACGCCGGCCTGGCGCGCCGCCCGCGTCGACCCCTCCATCACCCTCCGCTCCGAATAAGTAATCGGTCCTCGCCGATGAGCGAAAACTCACCCTCACTACGGGAGCCCTGTGCTCCGAACGGTCGATCCTTTGCCCAAAGCAGTTCGCACCGCGGCCCGCACCTCCTCCAATTCGTCCCCAATCACCTCCAGCCGCGGAGGACGAACCCGCGCACATCCCGTTCCAGTCTCCTGCTGCACCTGCTTGATCAGCTGAACGAACTTCGGCACCGTGTCCATGCGCAGCAGCGGCAGAAACCATCGATACAGCGCAAATGTCTTCTCCCTATCGCCGGCTATCGCGTAGTTGAACAGCGCCACCGACTCGGCGGGAAACGCGTTCACCAGTCCCGCGACCCACCCCGCCGCGCCCGCCGCGATGCCTTCGACAATCGCATCGTCGACCCCGACAAAAATCCGCAGCCGGTCTCCCGTGAGCGCGCGAATCGCGGTGATCCGCCGCACGTCGGTGCTCGATTCCTTTACAGCCGCCAGGGTTTCGAACTCGCCCGCCAATTCGGCAATTTGTTCCGGGACAAAATCCGTTCCATACGAAACTGGATTGTTGTACAGCATGCAGGAAAGCTTCGTCGCGCGGAAAATGGCCGCCATGTGCGCCCTCATCTCGCGCCAGTCGCCGAGATAGACATACGGCGGCAGCACCATCAGCCCCGTGCAGCCCGCCTGCTCAGCAGCTTTGGCCAACGCAACCGCCTCCGCCGTCGAAAGAGCCGAGATGGCCGCCACCACCGGCGCGCCGTTAGCAGCCGCAGTCACACTGCGGAGGATCGCTTCCTTTTCGGCGACGCTGAGCGTCGCTGCCTCGCCCAGCGATCCCAGCGAGATGATGCCCGCGCATCCATTCGCGAGCATCCAGCGCGCATGGCGCCTCATAAAACCGTGATCGACCTGCAGCTGCTCATCAAAGCAAGTCGTCATCGCAGGCATTACCCCGCTCCACTTCATCGACCCTCCATGTTCGTCTCAGAATCTCGCGTAACATGTGCCTGTGCGCTGAAGAGCCGCCCCGGCCAGTACGGCGCCACGGGAATTTCCGCCCTCGCGCCCATCACCTGATCCGCAATGAGCCGCGCTGTCCCCAGCGACGTAGTGATCCCCAGACCCTCGTGACCGGTTGCCAGCAGCACTGTGGCATCCGCTGGCCACGGCCCAATCAGCGGCAGCTTATCCGGCGTCGCCGCGCGAAAGCCGGTCCACGTGCGGACCAGGACGCACTCCCCAAGCTCAGGGAGGTACACCTTCGCCCGCTCCAGCATCGCCGCCAGGATCGCCGGGTTCACCGCGGTTTCCTCATCGCCATATTGACGCGACGAGCCGACGAGAATCTGCCCAGACCTGCGTGGTTGCACGTTGAACGCAACCGAGTCGGCCGCCACCGTGTGCGCGCTTTTCAGATACCCCAGTTCGACCAGCTGATGCCGAACCAATCCCGGTTGTCGATCCGTGATCGCCAGGTGCCCCTTCCGCTTGCGGATCGGAAGCCCCGGCACCAGGTTTGCGGACTCCGCTCCACACGCAATCACAATTCGCCCCGCGTGCAATTCAGCGCCATCCTCGATCTGCACGCGTCCCGCCCCCGTAGACATCACTCTTCGCGGAGCGTACAGCGTCGCTCCGGCACGCACCGCTTGCTCCATCAACCACGCTGCCGCGCGCGAGGGATCCAGCACAACATCCGAAGGAACCAGCAGTGCGCCTGTCATCGGCCGCCGCAGATGCGGCTCGGCTTCCGCAAGCGCATCGCTGTCGAGGATCTCCGAAGCCACACCCGACGCTGCAAAAACACGGTGCTTGCGGCGAACCTCCTCCATTTCCTCTTCGTCCGCGGCAATCCACAACGTTCCACGCTGCTCGAATTCCACATCGGCGGGCAGACAAGCAGCCAACCCCCGCCACAAATTCTGCGAATAATGCGTAAGCGCAAATTGTGCTGGAGAATCGTTCATCAGCACGACGTGGCCCATGGCCGCCGCCGTCGCGCCGCTCCCGACTCCGCTGCTTTCGACGACAGCCGTCCGCAACCCGCGGGTTGCGCATTCCCGCGCGCAGGCCGCACCCACAATGCCCGCGCCCACCACCACCACGTCCCAGGCATCGCTCATCGCGTGGCCAGCACCCGCGGCGCCGGAATCCCCATCAGAAACGGGTCTCTCGCCTCAAAAAATAACCGGCTCTCAGCCGTGATGTATGCGGAACCACTGATGCTCGGAATCACGATGCTCGGAATCACGACGCTCGGGATCACCTGCCCATCAGCACTGTCCGCGACACGATAGCTGCCCTCGAACACCGTCCCGAGGATTCCCTCCTGCCGCCACACCTCTCCTGGCGACAACTTGCCGTCCGCAGCCAGGCACGCCAGCTTCGCGCTGGTTCCCGTTCCGCACGGCGATCGGTCGTACGCATTCCCCGGGCACAGCACAAAATTTCTGCTGTTCACACCCGCGCTCGCCGACCCACAAAACAACTCGATATGATCGATCTCCCTACCCTCCGCACCAGTGATCCCAGCCGCGCCCAGCGCCCTCTTCACCGCCACAGCAAAACTCGTCAGCGCGTCGCGGTTCTCCAGTGTCAACGGCACAGGCGCGTCTTCGGTCAGGAAAAACCAGTTTCCGCCCCATGCAACGTCGCCCGTCACCTGGCCGAATCCCGGCACGTCAACCGCAATCCCTTGCCCGTAGCGATAGCTCGCCACGTTCTCCACCGTTACGCGCCCATCCGGATCGAGCAGCGTGCTCACCACGCCCACCGGCGTCTCAATCCTGTGTTTTCCCGGCGTGATGCGCCCCAGAAACGCCAGCGTCGCCATCACGCCGATGGTGCCGCGCCCACACATGCCCAGATACCCAACGTTGTTGAAGAAAATCACGCCGGCGGCACACCCTGCGTCTACAGGCTCCACCAGCAGCGCCCCCACCACCACCTCCGACCCGCGCGGCTCGTTCACTACCCCCGAGCGAATATCGTCGTGCTCCGCGGCAAATCGCCGCAGACGCTCCTCCAGCGGCCCATGGCCGAGATCCGGTCCTCCGCGAATAACGACTCGCGTCGGCTCGCCCGCCGTATGCGAATCGATGACATGAATTTCAGAGTTCAGCGCCACAATCAGGTCCGTCCGCAATTACCAGGATGCTTTTCATCCAGACCATATTACGATCCGTGACGACGCAGCTCTGCTCCATGCCGTTGTGCCAGGTC
>PMSS01000298.1 GCA_003167515.1 Acidobacterium sp.
GTATCGAGCGCCGACCGCATCTTCGTGCCCTTGGCCTGAATCGCAAAATCGACAATTGTCGTCGTCCCGCCAATCGCCGCCGCCCGTGTCCCTGTCTCAAAATCATCCGCCGACGTGGTCCCCCCAAAGGGCATATCAAGATGCGTATGCGCATCGATCCCACCCGGCAAAATCAACATCCCCGCCGCATCAACGACCGTGTGCCCGGCAGGATCAATCCCCGCCCGCACTTCGCGGATCGTCTCGCCCTCAACCAAAACATCCGCGGCAAAAGTCTTCTCCGCAGTGACAACCGTCCCCTTCTGGATCAGCAATCCCATATCTCTCTCACCCAACACCAATCCTGCTTGCCAACACGAATCCGGCTGGCCCGGGTCTCGATTTTGAGACCCGGGATAGCGCGAAGCGCCCGCTTTCGTTCGTGTACCCGAATACTCAGCCTCGAACGGAAATCTTCGGGGGTGCGCACTCACCTGCTGTCCGCTCCGCCCACGTCTGCGCAGTCTTCCCCGTCGCCACTTCCACCATCGTGATGCACTCCTCCACCGGACAAACCAGCGAGCAAAGATTGCACCCCACGCACTCCGTCTCATCCACCCGCGGAATCCTTGCGAGCGGCGTCGCGCCGTGCTCATTCACCGAGCCATCCAGCTTAGGAATCGGCGTCACCGCAATGCTCGCCCGGGTCACCGCCTCAACCGACGCAGGCGTAGCGTGCAATTCCACATGCCCATCCACCGGTCCCGAAATCCGATCCACGTGAATGCACTGGTGCGCCCCATCCCAGCAAGCGATATAGCAAAGCTCGCACCCAATACACTTCGCCTCATCAATCCGCGCAACGATTTTGTAACTGAGATTGAGATGTTTCCACTCCGTCACCTTCGGCACTACCAGCCCGCGAAAATCCTCAATGGATGAATAGCCTTTCTCACTCATCCAGTTCTGCAGCCCATCCACCATATCCTCGACAATCCGATACCCGTAGTGCATCGCCGCCGTGCACACCTGCACCGTCCCGCACCCCAGCAGGATGAATTCCGCCGCCTCCTTCCACGTTGCAATCCCGCCGATCCCCGAGATAGGCAGCCCCGCCGTCTCCGCATCGGCCGCCACCTGCTGGACCATGTTCAGCGCGATCGGTTTCACCGCTGGCCCGCAATATCCGCCATGCGAGCTCTTCCCATCCACATTCGGCCGCGGCGTCAGCGTGTCCAGGTCGATCCCCGTAATCGAATTGATCGTATTAATCGCCGACACCGCATCCGCACCGCCGTGTTTCGCCGCCCGCGCGATAACGCGGATGTCGGAAATATTCGGCGTCAACTTCACAATCACCGGCGTCCGCGCCTTCTCCTTCACCCACGCCGTGATCATCTCCGTGTATTCCGGCACCTGCCCCACCGCCGAGCCCATCCCGCGCTCGCTCATACCATGCGGACACCCAAAATTCAGCTCCAGCCCATCCGCCCCCGCGTCCTCCGCCTGCGCCACAATCGTGTGCCACGCCTCGCGCTTCGACTCCACCATCAGCGACGCAATCACCGCGTTCTTCGGATACCGCCGCTTCACCTCCGCGATCTCGCGCAGGTTTACCTCCAGCGGACGATCGCTGATCAGCTCAATATTGTTGAGCCCCATCATCCGCTGCCCGTTCCAGTCAACAGACGAGTAGCGGGACGACACATTCACGATGGGCTCGCCAATCGTCTTCCACACCGCGCCGCCCCNNGATGCCGCCCGCAAAACCTCTAACGCTGAGATCAGGCATGGGCGGCCTCCGCGCTTTTCAAAGCCACGCCCGCTAGCGCCTGCGCCACTGCCACCCCCGCCCGCTTCCCATCCGCGACCGCATCCACCACTTCGCGGCCGCCGTTCACGCAGTCCCCACCCGCAAAATATCTCGGATTCGAGGTCAGTCCTGTAGCCCGCTCCACCACCACCCGCCCATGGCTCAACTCGATCCCGCGCACCGAAGAAAGCAACTCCAGCAAAGGCGACTGCCCAATCGCATAAAGAATCTGCTGGCAATCGAAATGAAACTCCGTCCCCTCCACCGCCTCCAACACCCCCGCCGTATTTACCCGAGCCTGCGCACATTCGAGTGACCGAATCCCCGACCCATCCGAATGAATCCGCACCGGGATCACGCGCCACTGAAACTGCACACCCTCCTGCTTCGCATGCTCATACTCAAACGCAAACGCCGACATGTGCCGCTCGCTGCGCCGATACAAAATCGCCACATTCTCCGCGCCCAGCCGCCGCGCCGCATTTGCCGCATCAATCGCCGTGTTGCCCGCGCCAATCACCGCCACGCTCTCCGCCACCTGCGGCGGATCGGCCGTCTTATATCGCGCAATAAATTCGAGCGCGTCAATCACATCGCGATGCTCATCCCCAGGAATCCCCAACCGTCGCGCCGCACCCAGCCCCACGCCCAGAAAAATCCGATCGAACTCCCGCTCCAGCTCGTCCAGCTCCGCCTGCGTGCGAATCTCCACGCCATAACGAAACTCGACCCCCAGCCCGCGAATCAGCTCAATCTCCTCAAGGCTCGCCCGCGCCGGCAGCTTGTACTCAGCCACGCCATACGTATTCAGCCCGCCCGGCAGCGCCCGCCGCTCAAACACCGTCACCTGAAATCCTCGCTGCCGCAACTCCGCCGCACAAGCCAGCGAAGCCGGCCCCGCCCCAATGCACGCAATCTTCTCCGCCCGCGCCTCCGACGACTTCACCGGCAGCTTTCCCCCCGCCGCATGAAACGCATCCATAGCAAATCTTTGCAGCCGCGCAATCTCAATCGGCTTCTTGTTGTAACGATGCAGCACGCAAGCGCCCTCGCACAGTACCTCCACGGGACAAGCCCGCGAACAACTCGCCCCCAGCACATTCGCGTCGAGTATCGCCAGCGCTGAGCCGCGCAAATTATCCCGCGCAATCTTCCCAATGAATCGCGGCACATCAATATGGGTAGGACAAGCCCCCATACACGGCGCGTCAAAGCAGTTCAGGCAACGATTCGCCTCGAGCAAAGCCGCCTGCGCCGTCAGCGGAGGATGCAAATCCCCAAATCGCTCCGCAATCTCCGAATTCCCCGAGAAGTTCTCCATCCCAGCCTCGCCAGTCGGTTCTCGATCTTCTCCGCGCCCTCTGTGCTCTCTGTGGTCGTCTGTTCCGGTGCCCGGTGCCCGGTGCCCGGTGC
>PMSS01000243.1 GCA_003167515.1 Acidobacterium sp.
GGCGCGGAGCTGGCGGGCTGCGTGCTTGCTGGCTTGGTGCTCATGGCTCAGGAGTCTATTGTGAGATCTGTCCATCTCAGTCATCCCCGTTCGTCGTAGGTGTGATCACCTGGCCGGACCGGCCGGGCGGCAGCCGGACGACAGGAGGCAGCGATGAACAAGCCGCAGGAGGTGTCGAGGGAGCAGTGGCTGGCCGAGCGCAAGGAGCTGCTGGCCAGGGAGAAGCAGCTCACCCGGACGCGCGATGCAATGAACGCCGACCGCCGCAGGCTGCCGATGGTGGCGATCGGCAAGGACTACGTCTTCGAGGGGCCGGACGGCCGGGCCGGGCTGTCGCAGCTGTTCGGCGGCCGCCGCCAGCTGATTGTCCAGCACGTCATGTTCGGCCCCGACGCCGAGCAGAATCTCCGCGCCGCACTTGCCGCCGATCCCCACAACGTCTACGCCAGTGCCATGCTGGGCAACTGGACCCTGCAGAATGGCGGCAACATCGCTGATGCCGTCCAATTCTTCAACACGGCGGTCGCCACCGGCAAAGCCCGGCCCTTCGTTCGAACCCTCCAGCTGGCGGGCCTGGTCGACCGCGATGTGGCCGGAGCCCGCAACGCCGTCATGCAGGCCGCAAACGACATGCGCCGATCCGGCGAACCCCTCGACCCCGACACCCGCCGTCGCGTCGTCACCTTCTGCTGCGATCTCAACCTCAACAACCACGTCGAGCTGGCCGAGTCCCTGGCCGCCATTCCCCAGGATGATGCCTGGTCCACCTATCTCTGGCTCGATGGCTCTCGCTCCGATCACGATGCCATCCGCCTTCAGTCCCTTCAGCACGCCTTCATCTAGGCGAATCTCAGCGAAATCGCCGGTAACAAGCAGCAGGCCCTGGCCCAGTACCGCCAGCTTCGCCTCCAACTCAGCGCCATGCCCGGCAGCCTGCTCGATGCGGCCAACGCCGCGATTCTCCGTACATCCCGAAGTCGATAGCCTCGCGAACACCTTCCTCCGGCCCCCTGCATGCGACTCGGGTCAGTGATGGCATGGAGATGCTGTCTTGCTGCAGCATATGCGCCTTTTCACCGCCCAAACACAAAGCCACTCCCACCCGTAATCGCCGCCAATCCCGCCCCAAACTGTGGTAACCGAACCCCCAAAATGCTATTGTCCTGCACCAATTTCGGTGCGTATACTTGCCCGGTTACCCTTGGAGTATGTTTTCAGAAATTGCCTGAACACTTTTGTTTTCAAAAACTTCCATTTCGATCGACAGAAACAAAAGGAGCACGTATGGGAAAAGTCAATGTTGGCCGTGTAATTCTCGGAGGGCTCGTTGCCGGGATCATTTTCGATATCCTCGGCTACCTGGTCGATGGCCTATGGCTGGCCCCCAGATGGGCCGCAGCCATGACCGCCCTCGGTCACCCCGACTTTTCACTCCATCAGTGGATCTATCTCAACCTGCTTGGTCTCATCACGGGCATTGTTGTCGTCTGGGTCTACGCAGGTTTCCGGCCCCGCTACGGCGCAGGCCCCAGGACCGCAATCCTCGCAGGCGCGCTTGTCTGGGTTGTCGGCATGTTCGTCCCCAACCTCACGTTCATGTGGGTGAGTCACCTCTTCTCCCACCACCTCACAGAGTTGACCACCGCCGCTGCCCTGATTGAGATCATCGTCGGCGCAATCGCCGGCGCTGCTCTTTACAGGGAATCCGCCGCCACATAGCCAGCCACCGAAAACCGCTCCCCTCGCGGCGAAATTCCTATCCATGGTGCGGGCCGCCATCTCCGGACAAGGCGGCCCGCATCTGAAACCCTCCGTCGGTGCGGCGCTAACCGGTCGGGTGACGCAGGCGATCGGAGAAGGGGCTTTACCTCGAATGCGTGCGGCCCCTTGCCAGTGTGGAGCGTCGTCCAGCTATTGACGGAAAGCCGCGTCGGCCTCGATAGCCAGCACCGCCAGCGTCTCAAAGAACTCGTTGCTCTGGCCTATGAAAAGTCCGTCGGCGGTCAGGCTCTCCACCGCCGCCACTGCTCCGCCAAACCGATTGGTGAGTGGGCGGATGATGGACACCTTCGGCAATTGCGCGCTGATGAACTCGCACGGCACAGGAAAAATGAGACTCGGCTGGATCTGCGGGTTGAGAGGATCGAAGAAGTTGGGGAAGGTCAGGTTTGTCGCGGGATCGGTGACGGGTGCAACCGGAGGCTGCACGCCGTTACCGGCGAAATCCACCCATTCCAGAAAGTGAGCGATCTCATCGCCGCCGATGCCCAGGGTGATCTCCAGCACTTCGGGATTAGTGACCTTCTGGCTCATCACCGCGTAGAGACTCGATCCGCCCTGTTCGATATAGCCAAAATGAAACGCGGCCGTGTTCGCGATCGCCTGAATGTGATTCGGATCGTTGAAATCGGCGTCGGTGACGGGAATGGCAGTGCGGTTCTTAAGGGTGATCGCCTGTGGGAAGGTCGCGCCGGAATCCGGGTTGGTCGCGCTCCGATAGCGCGTGTACCAACTGGTGTCCACATTCAGATGCATCAGGTTCGTCAGCCGCTTCTTGCCGGATGAACCTGAGGCCGTGCTGCCGGGCAGCGTGCGGAACTGATCCAGATCGACGGGCTCGGCACCCTTCCATCCCAGATACGCATTGAGAAAATTAGCATGGCTTTGCTCATCCAGCGTGTTGCTGGTTATGTATTGCGGTCCGTCCCCATCGAGGTTCGATAGCGCGTTCTGGTAGGCATTGAGAGTTTGGTTGGGATCGACCTCGATCGGCTGGCCGGAAGTCAGGCCGCCCAACTCGGCATACTGGATCCATAAATCTGTCTCGATGAGCTCGGCCGCCGCCAGAAATCTGAGGATCGCCGCATCTCCTGGCGTCAGCCGCCCGTTGATGCGCGACCTTTGCGCCGACGCCGTCGGTGCCGCCCCCAACAACCCGCTTCCAATAGTGGCCGCACCCCCCGCCACCAGGCCTGTTTTGATGAATGACCGGCGATCAACCCCACTCTTCGTCTTGCTCACTGGATTTTCCATACGCTCTCCTGGATCACATGAAGTTGAGTGATCCAGGTTCACCATAGGCGTAGTGAGGAGCAGGTGGTGTCATGCAAATGTCAGATGGTTGTTGGGGTTGTCGCGAAGCGCTCTCAATTTGCCGAAGAAATGAAATCGCTATAAAACGTTTGCTGGCTCCGCTACTGCAATGCCGGGGCGTCCGTCTAAGATGGGTGGCCGGTCCGCACCTGAACCCTGAGCTTCCGCACGAGGGTGCATCCTAATCTCGATCCCAGCCAGTAACACCAGCACCGCCTGTGACTCGGGTCACTGACAGCCCCGCCCTCCTGTGGCACCCTTGCGCGTTCGAACGGCGCAACGAAATCATGATTCTCTGAATCATGGCTCTCCGCCTTGCTGCCGCTCCCTGAGAGGTTTCCCATGCCAGCAACCGTTCTCGTCACCTGGGCCACTCGCTATGGATCGACCGAAGAAGTCGCGCACGCCGTCGCCGATGAACTCCTCAACCAGCGCTTCACCGTGAACGCTCAGCCCATGACCGGCGTCAAAACCCTCGAGCGCTACGACGCCGTGGTCCTCGGATTCGCGCTCTACATGGGCCACATCCACAAGGACGTTCGCCCCTTCCTCCTCTCCCATCGCGACGAGTTGACCCGCCGCCCCGTGGCTCTCTTCACTCTCGGCCCCATGCATGCGGAAGAAAAAGAATTCGTAGAGGCGCGCCGCGAACTGACGAAAGAACTCGCAAAATTTCCCTGGCTGTCCCCCGTCGCTCAGCAGGTCTTCGGCGGTAAATTCGATCCCGAGAAACTCGGCCTCCCCTTCAGCCTGTTCCCGATTCTCCGCAAAATGCCCGCCTCCGACGCCCGCGACTGGCCCTCCATCCACACCTGGGCCACCAATCTCGCCGGCATCTTCCAGCCCACCATGGCCCACTGATCCGCCGGTCCAACTCCGTTCCCAAACGATGCCTGAGTTCGGGTCGTTGAGTCTCTGTTTGGTCCCCCGCACACACCCTCTTCCCTGCGCCCTGTTGCCTGTTCCCTGTTTCCTGTCTTTAGTGCGACCATAATTTCGCGGAGGAAACTAACCCCAATGCCCGACCTCAAAGGCACAACCATCACCTGGCTCGGACACGCCACCGTCCTCATCGTCACCGCCAAAGGAACGACCATCCTCATCGACCCCTTCATTGAGCACAATCCCAAATATCCGAAGGGCTTCAAGCTCCCCGACAAAATCGACCTGCTCCTCATCACCCACGGCCACATGGATCACATCGCCGACGCAGTCCCCGTCGCAAAAAAGCACGGCCCCATCGCCATAGGCATGGTCGAGCTCATAGATTGGCTCCAATCAAAAGGCGTGAAAAACGACCAGGCCGTAGGCATGAACATCGGCGGCTCACACCGGCACGCCGATGTCACCCTCACCCTCACCGAAGCCCGCCACTCCTCCAGCATTCAGGATGGCGATAAGTCCATCTACGGCGGCGAGCCCACCGGGTTCGTCATCGCCATCGACAACGGCCCCGTCCTCTACCACGCCGGCGACACCACCGTCTTTTCAGACATGCAGCTCATCCGCGACCTGCACCATCCTGATCTGGCCATGCTCCCCATCGGCGACCACTACACCATGGGACCCAAGGCCGCCGCGGTCGCCGCAAAATTCCTCGGCGCAAAAACCGTCCTCCCCATCCACTTTGGAACGTTTCCGCCCCTGGTCGGAACCCCCGCCGGCCTCGAAAAAGAACTAGCAGGCTCCGGCATAACCGTAATCCACACCGACCCCGGCAAAACCGTCAGTTAGCAATCAGAAGAGGTTTAGCAGAGGAAAATTCGAAACGCAGAGCAGGCTTCGGCTGGCCCGGGATATCGCCTTTG
>PMSS01000337.1 GCA_003167515.1 Acidobacterium sp.
TTCTGCGCGAGACTCAGGATTCAGTCGAAGAGTTCCGCGTAGCCACCGCGAATGCCAACTCGGATGAGGGGCGTTCCGCCGGCGCCCAGGTGAGTCTCGTGACCAAGTCCGGGACTAATAAGTTTCATGGCGGCTTGTATGAATACAACCGTCCCACCATCACAGTAGCCAACGACTGGTTCAACAAGCAGGCTGAACTAAACAGCGGTCTTCCGAATGTTCCGGGTAAGTTGATTCGCAATATCTTTGGCGCTGCTGTGGGCGGATCGATCATTAAAGACAAGCTATTCTTCTTTGGTAACTATGAGGGAACCCGGAAAGCGGAGAATACGCAGGTGACCCAGACTGTTCCGACAGCCGCCTATCAGCAGGGGATCCTCAGTTACCAGGGGGACGATACCAGCGGAAATGTTGTGAACGATACGCTGACTCCAGCCCAGGTAACGCAGCTGGATGGAGGCTGCGTGGCGGCGGGGGGTTGCAACACCGCCCAATATACTCCAGGCCCGGGACCGAATCCTTACGCTCTCGCCTACTTCAAATCTATGCCGCCGGCCAATGGGTTTACAGAAGGTGACGGACTGAACGAGGGTTCATATTCATTTTCCTCTCCGAATCCCCAGACCCTGAATACTGCTATTGGAAGAATCGATTACACGCCGACGGAGAAGCATCGCATTTTTGCTCGCGCTAACTTGCAGAAAGATACGACTTCGGGAACAGAGCAGTTTCCTGGTCAGGGGCCGTCGAACTATTACGAGGACAACACGAAGGGCGTCATTGCAGGTGACACGTGGTCGATATCTCCCAACCTGGTGAATGATATTCGGTACGGTTATATCCGCCAGGGATACAGCAACCGCGGCATCGGCTCAGGCGATTACATCGATTTCCGATTTCTCTCGACGACCACAGCCGAGACGCGAACCACTCTGGCGACGGTACCTGTCAACAACATCGTCGATAACCTGAGCTGGACCAAGGGAAAACACAGCCTTCAGTTTGGAGGAAACTGGCGGCTGATTCACCAGAATCGAAACTCGGATTCACAGTCGTTCAACTACGGCAGCAGCAATCCGTACTGGCTGGGCGGGAATCCGCCAAAGCCGTCGAGTATAGGCGCCGATCCGGTTGATGGCGGATTCAGAAACTCCTATGAGATCGCCTACGCCAATCTGGTAGGCACGATTCCCTCAGCGACTGACGAGGTAAACTACGATCTAACCAGTCCGACCTCAGGCACATTGCAGGCAGATGGAGCGTTTCTGACGAGGCACTTTAAGTCGAATGAGTATGAGTATTACCTGCAGGATGCGTGGAAACCGCTGCCGAACCTGACGATTACTTTCGGTATCCGGCACAGCATACTGCAGACGCCGTGGGAGACCGACGGCCAGCAGGTAACTCCCACCATCGACACGCACGCCTGGTATCAGGAACGCGAAGCCCAGGCTCTTCAGGGGAATATCTATGAACCCGAGCTGACCTTCGCGCCGGCGGGCCCGTTTTATAACAAGCCTGGCTTCTGGCCTAAGTCGAAGAACAACATCGCGCCGCGGTTTGCGATCGCCTATGCGCCCAGACCGACAACGACTATCCGGCTGGGCGCCGGCATCTACTACGACCATTATGGCGAAGGTCTTGTGAATATCTTCGATCAGAATGGATCCTTCGGACTGAGCAGCGCCATTACCAATCCTGCGGGCACATACGGATACGAAGACTCGCCTCGGTATACGAGCCGCAATACACTGCCCTTCAGCAACGGACCTTTCGCTTCACCGGTGACTTACCCTTACTCGCCTCCGACCGGACCGCTAACCGGCTTCGCGATCACGTGGGGGCTGGACAGCAGACTAAAGACCCCCTATACCGAGTCCTTCAATCTTTCCGTCCAGCATGAATTCCCGAGGGGCTTTACGCTTGAGACTGACTATGTAGGGACGATGGGAAGGCATCTGCTGCAAAGCCTCGATCTTGCTGAACCGGTGGACTACACAGATCCGGGCGGGGGCGGCGACTATTACGCGGCGGGCAGCCAGCTGTCCCGTCTGGTTGATGAGAACGGGGGCAACACCGGCGCTTCAGTGCCGGCGATCAAGTACTTCGAGGACGTCTTTCCCTGGATGGCCGGATTTGATTATCCCGGAGAAAGTGCGACACAGGCTATCTATCTCAACGAGTGGGCTCCTTACCGTTATAACCTGGGAGCGACCACATCGCTTTCGGACCTTGACTTTTACGGGCCCCCTTCCGGTTTCGGTTTTTATCCGGCGCCAGCTAACTGGCAGCCACATTTCTGGCAGGGTCAGTTTTCATCTCTGTATGCTTTGTCTACGCTGGGGATGAGTTACTACAACGCAGGCCAGATCACCCTGCGCCATCCGGCAAGTCACGGCTTCCAGTTCGATGTGAGTTATACGCTGTCCCGGTCTATTGATATGGGGTCCGACGCGGAGCGCAATACGGAGTTTAGCTCGGGCGGCTCCTTCAGCGATATTCTGAATACCTGGAAGCCCTATCTGAACCGTGCGGTTTCCGACTTCGATACTCATCATCTCCTGACCATTGATGGGGTGTATCAGTTGCCTTTCGGCAAAGGCAAGGCTGTGTGGGGCGGTGCAAACCGGCTTGCGGATGCTTTCGTGGGAGGGTGGCAGTTATCGGGCATTAACCGCACAACCAGCGGCCTGCCGTTCTCTCTGACTGAGCCTGGCTGGACGACGGACTGGCAGATCGAGAGCTTTGCGGTGCAGACGGCGCCGGTGAAGATGCGGCGCCACTTCGACCAGTACGGCGATCCTCAGTTCTTCAATGACGCCACGACCATCAATTCGAACGTGACGACCGGATCGCCGGTCCGGCTTCCCTATCCGGGCGAGGCCGGCGAGCGGAATTTCTACCGCGGCGACGGCTATTTCGACATCGACTCCGGGCTGGCAAAGACCTGGCAGGTGCGGGAATATGGTGCGCTGAGGTTTTCGTGGGAAGTTTACGACGCCACGAATACTGTTCGCTTCGATCCGGCATCGATCGGAGGGGGTCTTACGAGCGGGAATCTCGGCGTTGCGAGCAGTCTGCTGACGCAGCCAAGGCGGATGCAGTTCTCGTTGCGGTACGACTTCTGAGCCGCGAACAAAAAGCGCCGGAGATTCGTCTCCGGCGCTTTTTGCTGCGTGTTTCTTTACTGGCCAAATTGTGATTACACTACTCGTTCACTTCTAAAACCAGGCTGGACGGGCGCGTGAATCAGCGCCTCTTCCTCGATAGTTCAGAAAGGGAATCGATGCATTCACCGAGCGTGCGCTGGCTTCTCCTGACTTCTGCCGCTATTCTTGGCTCGATCGCCGCCCAGGCACAGGCGCCCACGCCGGCGTCAGTCCTGGGACATACGCCTGGAGACGACTATTACCTGGCGAATTACGAGGAGGAGATTCACTACTTCCACGAGCTGGCGGCGCACTCCGACCGCGTGAAGATGTTCACCGTAGGCAAGTCTACGGAGGGGCGCGACATTGAGGTTGCAGTAATCTCGTCGCCCGGGAACCTGGCTCGGCTGGACGAGTACAAGTCGATCGCCAGAAAGCTGGCGACGGCGGAGGGGCTGGATGATGCAAAGGCGCGGGATCTGGCGCACACATCGAAAGTGGTCGTTCACATCGATGGCGGTCTGCACTCGAGCGAGGTAGCAGGCGGGCAGCATTCCATTGCACTGGCGTACAAGCTCGCGTCTGCGCAAGGCGACCCGGAGGTCGACGCCATCCTGGACAACGTAATCCTGGTGTTGTGGCCGACGCTCAATCCCGACGGCCAGGACATGGTGGTTTCCTGGTATCGCAGGAATCTGGGAACGCGATTCGAAGTAAGTCCGATGCCGTGGCTCTTCCAGGACTATGTGGGTCACGACAACAACCGCGACGGCTACATGCTAAACATGAAAGAGTCGCAGGTGGTGACGAAGGCGGAGATCGAATACTCGCCGGTCATCTTCTACTGCCAGC
>PMSS01000321.1 GCA_003167515.1 Acidobacterium sp.
CGTCGACACCAACTGCGATCCCACCGTGGTCGACTACGTGATCCCCGGCAACGACGACGCTCTCCGCGCCATCCGGCTTTTCACCTCGAAGATTGCCGACTCGATCGCCGAAGGCGCTGCCGCCGCGACCGACAAGCAGTTTGCGACCGAAATGGCCGGTGTCACATCCGATCTGCAGGCTGCGGCCGAAGCCGAGCCCGCCGCACTCGAAGCCGCGCCGGAAGCAGAAGCCGACCCCGAGGCCGCCGAAGTTGTCGATCTCGAAGCAGCGCTCGGTGGCGGCATTCGCAAGGCGCCCGCCATCGTCGCCGCGCTCGAAGAAGCTGAGGCTGCCGAAAGCGGGTATTAGAAAACAGGGCCGGACGGCCCGCGTGCCAAAAGCGTGGCTGCCGTCAACCGGTGCCACGTTTTTTGTGTGTGAGATTAATGCGGGCTGGCTGGCCCGGGTCTCGATTCTGAGACCCGGGATTCCGCGAACGCTCTGTTTTGAAAGGGCACGACTTTAGTCGGAATGTCGAAAGTGATCCGGCTGTGATGTCTGCATGCGAACGCATCAGCGTTCTCCCGCGGACACCAAAGCCCCAACGGAATCCCGGCGCTCCCACATTGCGGGAACCTCGCTCGGGATGAAAAGATCGAAGGGAAGGAATCAAGGATGTCTACGGTGACTGAAAAGATCGATGCAAAGCTCGTAAAAGAACTCCGCGAAAAATCCGGCGCCCCCATGGGCGACTGCCTCAAGGCCCTCCAGGAATCGAAAGGCGAGATGGAAGAGGCCTTCGTCATCCTGCGCAAGCGCGGCATGGCCTCCGCGCAGAAGAAAGCCTCCCGCTCCACCAACGAGGGCGCTGTCGGTCAGTACATCCACGCCGGCGGAAAAATCGGCGTGCTCGTTGAACTCAACTGCGAGTCCGATTTCGTCGCGCGCACCGAAGACTTCCAGGAACTCCTCAAGGACATCGCGATGCACATCGCGGCGACCGACCCCCGCTACGTCCGTCGCGAAGACGTGACTCCGGAAGATCTGGAACGCGAAAAGGAAATCTATCGCGCGCAGACCGCCGCCATGGGCAAACCGCCAAAGATCGTCGAGCAGATCGTCGAAGGCAAGATGAGCAAGTTCTACGAAGAAGTCTGCCTGCTCGAGCAGCCCTTCATCAAAGAACAAAGCCTCTCCATCAAGGAGCTCATCGCCCAAAAGGTAGGCAAACTCGGCGAGAACATCACGGTCAAAAGATTCGCCCGCTTCAAAGTAGGCGACCCGGCCTGGACCGTAGCCCAGACGAAGCAAGCGGACGAAGCCCCAGCGTCCGAATGACTTTAGATCAACGAGGATTTGGGCGCCCCACTGTGGCTAAGCCAGAGTGGGGCTTTCCGCCGCCCACTTATCATCGCGCCCAACGTTAAAGCGGTCACCAGACTAGGCATTATCTGGGAAAGAAAGTCGCCTTACCGAATCTATTTTCCTTACAGCGAACGGGACCCGTATTCGAGGCGATGCATGGCTATTCAGATTTTCGGGACTATATCGATCATGATTTTCGCGGGGATATCCGAAATCGCTGCACCGCCTCCAAGGCGAGCGAAAATCTCAACAACTTTGTCCTCTCGCATGAGATGCTGCCCCACAGCCCTGACGAAAAAGCTGAAATGTTCGCTCTCGATGACCACGTCGCCGGTCCTCCTCGTGACAACAGGGTCTTTCGTGGCCGCTCCCTTGATATCAAACCCCAAAGAGCGCAAGTTCGAGAACAAGTGCACTGGGTTATAGCAGGAGAACAGCACTACCTCACCAAAATAGAATCTTTGGAGGAACTCCAGATCCAGCGGCCACCAGAAAAATGGCAATGCGCCCCAACTGAAGGATGTTCTGATTCCTCCGGCAAACAGAGAGTTCTCCAAGCTACTGCTATCAGCGACATCCACTACCATTCCAGGTAAAGCTCTGCATTTTGCGGCGATGCTTTCACCCGTTTGACTACTAAACAGGCGTGATGACAACGTCTTGCCTCGAAATGGTCTCAAAGCTACAAGCACACCGCCGGAACCGAATCGGGCATACGCTACCTTATGCTGACCTACATTCTCGGCTAGTTGAGACATTTCCGATGTGTAATAGACGCCGAAGAGTTCTGACTTGAGCCTGGTTTCATCACGCGGAAGAGCAGAACGCATCTTCTTCATCTGGGCTTCGAGGCGATGCATGAACTTAGGGGTAGCGGTGCGCAGTGAGCTCATGGAGCCAGATTCGATGACACCCGGGACCGCAAACAGCTTCGGCAAGGCGTCACTATTACCGGCAATAATATGTAAGGTCATATTTAATCGACCAGGACTTGCGTCGTGCGTCTTTAGCTCCCCAAGGGCTGCGACTACCCATGTCGTTGGATCCACGAAACTCAGGTCGCCTACCCGTAAGGAACTCGTGATTCCGTGATGCAGCAGAAAATGTTTTTCTGCTTTGGCGTGTCGGATGAATTCGATCTCTCCGCGCCCCCCTTTTCCCGTGGGGAAGTGGCCGATGATGGGGTTATCCAAATGTTTTCTTAAGATCTCAGGGCTATTCGAATAGAAAGGCCAAGCGAAGGCATCTCCCAGGCTTCGTCCGATGGACATGGCCTCCATCAAGGCGTCAGCATACCGTCGCAGGCGACGCAAATCATTCGAAAGCACCGTTGGAGACCGTCTACTTTTGGTGCTGATCAGATAATCGCGCCGACCTGCTACATCGTTATATTTCTTTTCAAGCCCAAACAGAGCATTAGCCAGCCTGGGCTGGAAGTCGAACAGCGGGTTGCCCCTAGCGAGCCTATTTCCCTTCCAATCACAAAGAATAGTCCAGCAACGGCGAAAATCCGATTCCGCAGCATCGATCGCCTGTCGAATCTCGGCGACTCCGACCGAGGGAGCAGCACTCAGGTCTCTCTCAGTTCCCATAAACTAAGAAAACCCCTCAAATACCTGATAGTATGTCCGCCATTAGGCTCTCTAGCCCATGACACCTAATCGAACCACCGCTTCAGTCTCTACCCTTCAGCGTCCGGGTGAGGTCTCCTGCGCGGAAGGCGCAGGCGGATCCATCCGCGTATAAGACTGGAGGGTCACGTGTAATTGTGGCGCAGAGCTCAAAGCCTCCGGAAGCTCGCCAGTAAACATGAAGGGAACTGTCACGGGAAACGTGAAATCTCGAGGAAACGCCTCTCTGAAGTCACCCGGAACGAAGTCGAGCCACACATTGACAACAAATTCGAAATACTGCTGTAGCTGCTCGTTGAGTTCAAGGTCTGCTGTGCGCTCATGCCCGTTGATGACTGGAAGAAAGTGATAAAGGAAATTGTGATTCGCGTCCCAGCTGCATCCGATGATTCCCGGATTCTCGTGGCTCATGTTGCGGTAGTCCTTGATCTCCCCGCGAAGCGGCTTTTTCTCTAGCTCGCCTAGCTGCCTTTCAAAGGTCCAAAAACGCCTAATTTCGGGATGCTCTTTTTGACCCCTAGAAATCGCGGTGCGCAACGCCTCAAAAGCATGGTCGAGGTACCAGAAGAATGCAGCGAGGTGAGTGCGACAGACTACAACGTCTGTCTGTGCCTGCATGCGTGCCTCCGCGTCCTGCCGCCGCATCTGCTCGATGTTAGTCCGCAGGGCTGCCGACTGCGAATAAACGCGAACATAAGCCATGTGGTACGCCGCGTAGCTGACCTGAAACCAGATCTCGGCAAGGCTTCCCGTTAAATCAAGTTTTGGGACGTCCGACATCTCACGCCGGTCACCAAGCCTTTCCGTCATAGCCGCCTCCCGCTGCTCTAATCCTACGGCCCCTGGGCCGTATCGCCCACTGCCTCGCCATCACCAATTCCGAAGGAGCCCCCGGACACCCCGACCCAAGGCCACCCGCAGCCGCTTCGAAATCGAGCAGGAAGGCCAAACCAGCGATCCGAATTCGAAACCGATTGCCACGGCTGGCCTCTCACCACCAAAATCGAATCGCCCACGACGCGCCCCCCAAACTGAGGAACGAAAAGTGAAGGGGCATGACTTTCAGTCATGCCTATAAATTCGCGCCGAAGGCGCCTTCCTTGCTGCCGCAGGCCGCTCTTGGGGCCTCCCGTCGCGTGAGCGATGGGGCCGAATCCCGCCGCGTTTGCCAGAACGTCGCCGCTTGCCTTTGCTCCTAGCTCCCCGCTCCCAGCTACCATTTCTCCAAACGGAGCCCACCATGCCCAACCCAACCCAAGTCACCCGCAGCCGCTTCGAAATCGTGCAGGACGGCCAAACCAGCTATCTCGAATTCGAAATCGATAGCCATGGCTGGCTCACCCTCTGGCATACCGAAGTAGCCGAGTCGCAACGCGGCAAAGGCATCGCCCTCGAACTGGTCACCACGGCCTTCCAGTACGCCAAAGACCATTCCCTCCGCGTCGACGTCCTGTGCCCCGTGGCCCACCACATCGTCGAAACCCACCCCGAGTTCCAGCCCCTCCTCCGCCCAGAATAGACGCGCCGCGTTCGCCAGAACACCACCGCCGCCCTTCCGCTCGCCTTCCCGCTACAGGCCACAGGCTACCGGCCACAGGCCGTCGCGCGGTACCTCCGTACCGTCGTGCCCGCCGATTCCCCTTGCCCCAGGCCTCGAAAAACCCCAAACTAAGAACAGGCAAAGCTCTGTCCGCACCCCGCGAACAGAGCTTTTTCCTTTTCCGCCCAAAAATCTGGAACAAAGCAGGGACAATTGTCGCCACAAGCCGAGATCGTGATCGAACCCCGCGCGCCACGACGCCGAAGCCTTGAGAACTCAGCGCCTTCATTGACCAACCTGCTATTACCCGAACTCCAGGTATCGAGCTCGATAACTCTGCAACCCTTTATTTTCCAGCCACATGCCGCAGTCCCCACCCTCTGGGGAGGGGCTCCCACACCGCAATCGTCCCGAATCCCGGCACGCCCAAAAACCAAATCCGTTACTCATCGACTACCACTACCGTCAACCAGCCTCCGCCAGCCCGTACCTTCGCTGCCACAGCCCCTGCAGCCGTACGCGGATCCGCGCCCGCTCCTCCTCCGTCGCTTCCGCCTCTGCCTTCTGCACAAACCGCGCCGACTCCACCTTAGCCAGCTCCAGCAGCGCGCGATCCCGCAGCAGATTCGCCACGCGAAAATCCGGCAGCCCCGCCTGCCGCGTCCCAAAAAATTCCCCCGGCCCCCGCAACTCCAGATCCAGCTCCGCCAGCTCGAACCCATCCTGCGTCCGAACCATCGCCGCCAGCCGCTCCTCCGCGTTCGGAGAAATCTTCCCGCCCGTCATCAGAATGCAATATGACTTCGCCCCGCCCCGCCCCACACGGCCTCTTAATTGGTGTAACTGCGCCAGCCCGAACCGCTCCGCATGCTCAATCACCATCACCGTCGCATTCGGAACATCGACGCCCACTTCGATCACCGTAGTCGCAATCAGCACATCAATCTCTCCGCGCTGAAAACGCCGCATCACCACTTCCTTCTCATCCGCATCCAGCCGCCCATGCAGCAGGCCTACGCGCAAACCCGAAAGCTCCTGCGTCCGCAGCCGCTCATACATATCGGTCGCCGATTTCAACGGCAGCTTCGGAAACAGCGCCTGGTTTTGGGGTCCGTTTGCGGAACCAGCCTTCGCTTTCTTCGCACCCTTCTTCGTCGGCTCGGGCTCCGGAGCCTCATCCGGCAAAGCAAAATCCAGCTCCGGCTGATCGTCCTTCGGCCCTTCAATCACCGGATACACCACATACGCCTGGTGCTTCTTAGCGACCTGCTTACGCACAAACGCCCAAACCTCATCCGCCCGCTCGTCCGCAACCTGCCGCGTCACAATCGGCGTCCGCCCCGGCGGCAGCTCGTCCAGCACGCTCAGATCCAGATCCCCATAAAGCGACAACGCCAGCGTCCGCGGAATCGGCGTAGCCGTCATCACCAGCACATCCGGCTCCGCGCCGTCCTTCTTCATCAGCCTGAACCGCTGCAGCACCCCAAACCGATGCTGCTCGTCCACCACCACCAACCCCAGGTTCTTAAACTCAACCTTCTCTTCAATGAGCGCATGCGTCCCGATCACCAAATCCGCCTCGCCCTCGTAAATACGCCGCCGCGCCGCCCGCTTCCGATCCTCATCGAGCGACCCCGTCAGCAGCGTGATCCGATATTTGTGCTGAGCCTTTTCCAATACCCGCTTCGCCGACAAATAATGTTGCGTCGCCAGAATCTCCGTCGGCGCCATCAGCGCCGCCTGGTGCCCGTTCTCAATCGCGATCAGCATCGCCTGCAACGCGACAATCGTTTTCCCCGATCCAACATCGCCCTGCAGCAGCCGCCGCATCGGCACCGCGCGCCGCATGTCGCCGGCAATCTCCCCGAGCGCCCGTTTCTGCGCCGCTGTCGGATGAAACGGCAGAATCTCCCGCAGCGCCGCCCGCACCTTCTCACTCGTCTCGAACGCGATCCCCGTCTTCTCCTGGAACCGCCGCCGCTTCACCTCAAGCCCCAGCTCCAGATAAAACAGCTCCTCAAAAATCAACCGCCGATGCGCCGGCGTCCCCGCCCCCTGCAACTGCGCCATCGCAGTCCCCGCCGGAGGAAAATGCACCTCCCGCAGCGCCTCTTCCCGCCGCGGTAGCTTCAGCCGATCCACCAATGCAACCGGCAGCGTCTCCGGAATCCCCTTCAGCTCCTCCAGCACATTCCATACCGTTCGCCGAATCCATCGCGACGCCAGCTTGCTCCCGCCCAGCGACTCATACACTGGCGTAATTCGGCCCACCTCGAGCACACGATCCAGCGCATCATCGTGCCCATCCGGCAGCACCTCAAACTGCGGCTGGATCATCTTGAATCCCCGCCCCGACCGCGACGGCTCGACCTTCCCGAACAGCGCCACCATCTGCCCCGGCTTGAACTTCCCCTCAAGATACGTCCCGTGAAACCACATGCACTTCATCGATTGCACGCCCTGTCCCACCGTCATCTCAAAAATGGGCATGCGCCTGGTCCGCAGCAGCACCGCGCCCCGCACCTCGGCGATCACGCTCGCCATCTCGCCCGGCTTCAGCTCGTTCAGCCCCCGCGGATTCAGCCGGTCCTCATACCGGAAAGGCAGATGCAGCAACAGGTCCTCGACCGTCCCAACCCCTTTTTCTCCCAGCATTTTGGCGATGGTCGGGCCAATGCCCTTCACAAACTGAACCGGAGTTTCAAGCGTCAGCACTGCAAGCGATCCTAAAGCATCTGCGCGGATGGAGTGGGGGAGGAAAGACGTTTGCAGCCGTTAAGAAGCGGCAGAGGAGTGAAGCCAACACTGATGGTGCGTGCCCGGAGAGCAGTAGGCTGGTTTATTCAGGAACGGTCTGTCTGGTGGGCTACTTTCTAATCGCCGACAACACGTCCACAATCCTAATCCAGCCCGCGAAGGCCGCGAATCGGCAACCCAACCGGATTTCTCGTTACTGACCCGATCCAGGAGGCGCAGCGGTCGGGAAGGTACCCATGCCCTCCACTATCCGAGCTATCATCGGACGGGTGTAGACATCCACAGGGTCCTCCTCTCGGTTGTTGTCATGGTAATGCTCGCCTTCATCGAAGGCTGAATAGACCTCCCAAAAGACTTTAGGTCTGAGTCCGCTTGTGTTGGTAACTGGACCAGAGAGGTCATCCACTACAGCGTCGCAAAACTCGAAAGACAGTTCTGAACGATTGAAGCCGAGTGCCAGGCACGTAGCAATCTCGTCAAAGAGCTGAGATCGAGACCAGCCGGAAGCGGCTGTCCAACGTTCAACGTCTGCCTCAGTAAGGTGGCGATCTAAATCGCGGTAATGAACGCCGTCCTTGTAGAACGTCTTTAGCTCGCTGATCATGTCAGCCACTTGCATGAAATGAGACTAGCTGAGTCCTCACAAACGCGCTTCTCGGTGGTGAACGACTGCGTTTGGCCCAGTGACCGGTAAACCGGAAGTATGGATTGCTCGGCATCGAACCCCGGAGATCCATCCTTAGGCCCCGGCATCTGGTTTCTTCTAACTGTTTCTCCGCTAACCGCTCTTCAGCGCAGCGCACAGCGGCGCTTGTCGCGGTGGGGGTGAAGTTGCGGGAAATTGCGGAGACGATCCGTTACCCGAGGATTTCCCTGAGGGGTAGCGAGAAGCCAGGGAGCAGAGCGGGTTCGTCGAACACATCATCGGCCAGGGCGGAGCGCACCTGCGGCTCCAGTTTGCCCGGAATGTAGCGGTAGGCAAGGCCGGTCATCGGGTACATCACCCACACAGCCGTGGCGCCCGCTTCGAGGTATTGCGATACCTTCACCATGAGGTCGTCCGCACGGTCGTTCCGGGAGACGATCTCGATAACAAGATCGGGAGCAACGGACATGGGGACCTGATCGAGGTCGATCCCCTCGATCCGATCCGCGCGAATGAAGGACACATCCGGTCGCCGGACGACATCCCGGGCGAGAGTCACGTCCGTTTCTGTGTAAACATCGCCCAGCAGCTCGATACCTGGAAAGGTTAGAAGTCGCGCACAAAGGCGATCGCGAATCTTATTGTGGCGGGGACTGGACGAGGGTGTCACGATCAGCTCTCCCCTGCTGAGTTCGTAACGCGAACCCTCTGGTTCATCCAGGGCCGCGTACTCATCGACGGTGATGGATGTCTGATTCGTCATGCGCGAACCCCTGCTGGGCTCAGGTTAGCACGGCGGCCATATATATAAGGCAGGCTCCGGATGGCTCCTCGACTGGCGACGGTGGGAGAGCGCTCCTTGTGGATTTCCCCCCTTGCCGCCAACCTCCCGATAGGCGAAGATAAAGCGAAGATGTGCCCGCCATGCCCTCCGCTGCCACCCTCCGCCTCCAGATCGAAGCTGCCCTCGCCGACCGCATCCCCTCCGCGCTCACGCCCGCTCCCCGCGTCATCCGCCCCACCGCGTCCACCGGCATCCCCGCCCTCGATGACGCACTCAGAGGCGGCCTTCCCATAGGAGCCATCACCGAGCTCGCTGGACCCGAATGCTCCGGCCGGACGTCTCTGGCTCTCTCCTTCGTCGCCGGTCTAACCCAGGCCGGCCGCGTCTGCGCCTGGGTCGACGTCTCCGACACGCTGCACCCCGAATCTGCCGCAGCCATCGGCGTGGACTTAAACCGGCTTTTGTGGATTCGTTGCGGCACCGAACCGCAACAGCTCATGCTGCCAGGCATTGACCTCGAAAATCCCCAGCAAAATCGCCCCTTTGAACACGAAGCAAAACAACCGCCTGCTGTGCCCCCAAAAATTTCGACTGCCACAAAACAATATCCGCCGGTCAGTACGGACCCGCGCTGTGCCGAGCCTGTGCCAAAAATCCGACGTCAAAGCAGAGAAGTTGTCACTTTGGCGCCTCTCGTCGGACAGGGGCCAAACTCTAAACTCCAAACTCAAAACTTTGATCCCCGGATCCCCGAGCCTGGTGTCCGGAGTCCGGCACCCGGTGACCGTCTCCGCGCCCCTCGCAAGCCGTACTCCAGGTTGGACCAGGCTCTCCGCTCTACCGACCTCCTCCTCCAGGCGGGCGGTTTCAGCGCCATCGTCCTCGACATGGGCTCCGTCGCCCCTGAATTCGCCCTCCGCGTCCCCCTCGCCACCTGGTTCCGCTACCGCGCCGCCGCCGAGCGAACCCATGCGAGCATCCTCCTGCTCACCCAGCATGCCTGTACCAAATCGAGTGCCGGCCTCGTGCTTCATTGCCAGTCCAGCCAGGCTTCTTCTGAAAACACCACCGTCCTCACCGGCGCAGAACACCGCATCGAAATCGCCCATGAACGTTTTGCCCGTTTCGCCAAAGTCGCCGACTTCCCGCGCCGCAAACCACCCCAAAGCGACCACAGCATTCTCTGGCAATCCCGCACTCCCTGGGCAGCCACGCACCCCACTCACGCCGAGAAACCAGGCCGCAAATGACCAGCCCTCCCCAGCTCTACGCCTGCCTCTACGCCCGCGAATTCCCCGCGCAGGCCATGCTCCGCCTCCGCCCCCAACTTAAAGAGAGCCCAGTCGTCATCCTTGAAGGAACCCCGCCCCGACAGTGGGTCTGCTCCCTCAACATCCGCGCCCACGCCCTCGGCATCGAAGCCGGCACCACCCGCGCTGAGCTCGACGTCTTCCCCGGCGTCGCTCCCCTCCCGCGCTCCCTCGCCGAAGAAAGTAGCGCCCGCGCCGCTCTGCTCGAGTGTGCCGGCCAATTCACCCCGCGCGTCGAATGTCTAACGCCGCCCGGGTGCCCCACTACCTGCCCTGAGCAAGCGCTGAACAAAGTGAGGCGTGCGTCGAATGGGTCTGCCCGGTGTTGGCAGATGTGGGAACAAACGTCCAACACACACTTCTGCTGCATCCTCGACATCGCCGGAACCGAAAAGCTCTTCGGCCCACCGGAAAAGCTGGCGAAAAAGCTGCTCCACAATGTCCGCACCCTCGGCCTCCGGGCCTGCGTCGTTGTCAGCACCAACATCGACGCAGCCCTCTGCCTCGCCCGCAGCCTCGGTCCCCGCACCGCCGTCCAAACAACCTCATCTCCGCTGTCCGGTTGGAGCACCGCCATCATCCCCACAGATGAAGAAGCGAAAGCCCTCGCCCCTCTCCCCCTCGCCGTCCTCAACCTTACCCCCGAACACGCCGAAACCCTCGCCCGCTGGGGCATCGCCACCCTCGGAGCCCTCGCCGCGCTGCCCGAGAAAGAACTCATCGCCCGCCTCGGCCAGGAAGGCCGCCGCCTGCGTCAATTAGCCCGAGGCCAGGCCCCCCATCTCCTCGTCCCCGCCGAACCCGCCTTCACCCTCGAAGAGCGCATCGAGCTCGACTCGCCAGTCGAACTTCTCGACTCGCTCCTCTTCGCTCTCGGTGTCCTCCTCGACCACCTCATTGCCCGCGCGTCAGCCCAAATCCTCGCCCTCGCCTCCGTCACCGTCACGCTCACCCTCGAAGGCGGCAGCACCCACACCCGGACGCACCCAAGAACAGTCCGCCCCGCACTTCCCAGCAACGATCGCCGTCTCTGGCTCCGCCTGCTCCACCTCGACCTGCAGGCGCATCCGCCCTCCGCCGCCATCCTCTCCGTCACCCTCACCGCCGACCCCGGCAGCACCAGCAAAGTCCAGCTCGGCCTCTTCTCCCCGCAGCTCCCAGAACCCGCCCGTCTCGACGTAACCCTCGCCCGCATCCGCGCCATCGTCGGGGAGCAGTGCGTCGGCCGCGCCGTCCTTGAAGACACGCATCGGCCAGATTCATTCCGCATGGAACCATTCACCATCCCGACAACCTCAGCCGCAACTCCAACTCCGCAAGCGCAAGCCCGCTCCGCCCAACGCCGTCTCCGTCCCCCCGAACCCATCACCGTCACCCTGCACCAGCACCGCCCCACAAGTTTCGTCTTCCGCAACAAGCGCTACACCGTCGAGCGCGCCTGGGGACCCTGGTTCTTTTCCGGCAACTGGTGGGGCATCGAATGCTGGTCCATGGAAAAATGGGACCTCGCCGCCCGCTGCCTCGACGACAGCACGACCATCTGCTGCGCGATCGCCCGCAATCCCATGTGCCCCGCAACCATGCCCGAATGGCGCATCGAGGAGCTCTATGACTAATCCGGCACAACTCCGGGTGCCCCATATCTGCCCGGTGTTGGCGGATGTGGGAATCGCGCAAAGCGCGATCGTTTCCAAAATTCCGGGCTTTAGCACTTGAGGAGATAAGTGCCTACAACAGTTACAAATTACGTAGAACTCCACGCCGCCAGCGCCTTCTCCTTCCTCGAAGGCGCCTCCCACCCCGAAGACCTCATCGCCCGCGCCCAGGAGCTCGAAATCCCAGCCATCGCCCTCCTCGACCGCAACGGCGTCTACGGCTCCGCACGCATGCACACCAGCGGCGAACGCAACAACATATGCGCTCACGTAGGCGCAGAAATCTCCACCTCAGCCTGGGGTTCAGAGTCAGCCCCGCGCCTCACCCCGCCTGTCTGGCTCCCCCACCAGAACAGGTGCGATCATGGTGAACTCCGCAGGACCTTAAGCGCCGGAGGCGCATATGCCTGGACGGCCAGTCCTGCCTGGACGGCCAGTCCCCGCCTACCCCTCCTCTGCGCCTCCCGCGCCGGCTATCAAAACCTCTGCCAGCTCATCACGCAATTCAAAATGCGCGAGACCACCAAAGCCGAAGGCGCCGCCACCCTCAACGACCTCGCCCAATATTCCGAAGGCCTCATCTGCCTTACCGGCGGCGACGAAGGCCCACTCGCCTCCGCCCTCACCACGGGAGGCGAACCAGCAGCCCGCGCCCTCCTCGAACAGCTCACCCACCTCTACGGCCGCAACAATGTCTACGTCGAGCTCCAGCGCCACCAACTCCGCGATCAGGAAGCCCGCAACCAGGCCGCCCTCCGCCTCGCCCGCTCGCTCCAGATCCCCATCGTCGCCACCAACGGCGTCGGCTACGCCAAACCGTACGACCGCGAAGTCCTCGACCTCTTCACCTCCATCCGCCATCACGTCGACCTCGACCACGCCGGCCGCCTCCTCGCCTCCAACAACCACCGCTACCTCCGCAGCGCCGCAGAAATGGAAGCCCTCTTCCGCGATCTCCCCGAAGCAATAAGCAACACAAACGAAATCTCCCAGCGCCTCACCTTCCAGCTCACCGACCTCGGCTACGAATTCCCCCACTACCCCGTCCCCAAAAATGAAAACGCATCCGACACAATGGACTCCTTCCTCCGCAAGCGAGTAGACGAAGGCCTCCACCGCCGCTACGGCGCCAAAAACAACCCCGACCTCCTCGCCCGCGCCCGCAAACAAATCGACCACGAGCTCGCCCTCATCGCGCGCCTCGGCTTCGCCGGCTACTTCCTCATCGTGTGGGACATCGTCCGCTACTGCAAACAGCACGACATCCTCATCCAGGGTCGCGGCTCGGCCGCCAACTCCGCCGTCTGCTACGCCCTCGAAATCACGGCCATCGACCCCGTCGGCATGGAGCTCCTCTTCGAGCGCTTCCTCAACGAAAACCGCGGCGAGTGGCCCGACATCGACCTCGACCTTCCCTCGGAAGAAAAACGCGAGCAGGCCATCCAGTATGTTTACCAGCGCTACGGCGAACTCGGCGCCGCTATGACCGCCAACGTCATCACCTACCGCGGCAAGTCCGCCGCCCGCGAAGTTGGCAAGGCCCTCGGCTTCGACCAGGAATCCCTCGGCCGCCTCACCTCGCTCGTTTCCCAATGGGAGTGGCGCGGCGAAAACGACACCATGGCCAACTCCTTCCACCATGCCGGCTTCGACGTCGAGCACCCGCGCGTCGCCAAATACCTCGAGCTCTGCGTCCGCCTCCAGGACCTCCCGCGCCACCTCGGCCAGCACTCCGGCGGCATGGTCATCTGCCAGGGCCAACTCAATCACATCGTGCCCCTCGAGCGCGCCTCCATGCCCGGCCGCACCGTCATCCAGTGGGATAAGGAAGACTGCGCCGACCTCGGCATCGTCAAAGTCGACCTCCTCGGCCTCGGGATGATGGCCGTCATCAAAGACTGCCTCACCCTCATCCCACAGCACTACGGTGACCCCATCGACCTCGCGCACCTCCCCGAAGACCCGGAAGTCTACAAAGTCCTCCAGCGCGCCGACACCGTCGGCATGTTCCAGATCGAAAGCCGCGCGCAGATGGCCTCGCTCCCGCGCAATTGTCCCGACCACTTCTACGACCTCGTCGTCCAGGTCGCCATCATCCGCCCCGGCCCCATCGTCGGAAAAATGATGCATCCTTATATGCGCCGCCGTCAGGGCAGGGAAGCGGTCACCTACCCGCACCCCTCGCTCGAACCCGTGTTGAAGCGCACCCTCGGCGTGCCTTTATTCCAGGAACAACTCCTCCGCATCGCCATGACCGTCGCCAATTTCTCCGGAGCCGAAGCCGAAGAGCTGCGCCGCGCCGTCGGCATGCGCCGCTCCTGGCAGCGCATGAAGGACCTCGAAGTCAAACTCCGCGCCGGCATGACCGCCAACAACATCGCCCCCAAAACGCAGGACGAAATCGTCCAGGCCATCAGCTCCTTCGCCCTCTATGGATTCCCCGAGTCCCACGCCGCCAGCTTTGCGCTCCTTGCTTATGCCTCGGCCTATATCAAGGTGAAATATCTGGCCGCCTTCACCGCCGCCATTTTGAACAACCAGCCCATGGGCTTCTACGCGCTCGCCGTGCTGGTGAAAGATGCCCAACGCCACGGCCTGAAAGTCCGCCCCATCGACGTGCAGGTTTCCGACTGGCCCTGCACCGTGGAACACGAGCCGCACACATCGTCGCCGGCCGAAGTTGTCACACAAAGTGTGACAACTTCAGAAACTCTGTCCTCAGGAACAAACCGGGTGCTCCATAATCCTGCCCTGAGCAAGGTCACCATAGGCGACCGCGCCGAATGGGTCTGCCCGATTTTGGCAGATGTGGATACGCGCGAAGCGCGTCCGTTTTTCAGCGGATCCGAATTTGTCACGGAATCTGTAACAAATAAGAAAAATCTGTCATCCCGAGCGGAGCGAAGCGAAGCCGAGGGACCTGCATTTCAAAATGCTGGCTACGGCACAAATCTCACTCTATCCGCTAACCGCTATCCGCTGTCCGCTGACCCGGTGCCCGGAGCCCGGAGCCCGGTGCTCCGTCTGGGCCTGGGCTACGCCCGCGGCCTCCGCCAGCAAGTAGGCGAAGCCATCGTCGCCGCCCGCCGCACCGGAGGCCCCTTCCGTTCCGTAGACGACCTCGCCCTCCGTGTGCCCACCCTGAACAAAAAAGAAATCACCCTCCTCGCCAACATAGGAGCCCTCAACAACGTCACCGGCATCGGCCACCGCCGAAACGCGCTCTGGCAAGTCGAACGCGCAGGCAAACCCGAAGGCCCGCTCCTCACCCACACCGGCGCTCTCCTCAAAGACCCGCCCGACCATTCACCCCTCGCGCAAATGACTCCCGAAGAACGCCTAGTAGCGGATTATTCCGGCACCGGCCTCACCACTGGCCGCCATCCCATGAGCTACCGCCGCGCCGAACTCCGCCGCCAAAACGTCCTTACCGCTCAGGACCTCCGCACCCGCCGTGACGGAGAATGGGTCCGAGCCGCCGGCTGCGTCATCGCCCGCCAGCGCCCCGGCACCGCAAAGGGATTCGTCTTTCTTTCCATGGAAGACGAAACAGGCATCGCCAACGTCATCGTCACGCCGCAAATGTACGAAACTAACCAGGTCACCGTAACCCGGGCTCGATTCCTGTTAGTAGAAGGCCCGCTCCAGAACCAGGACAACGTAATCCACGTAAAAGCCGCCCGCCTAACCCCGCTCAGCGACAACGCCGTAGAAATCCACTCCCACGACTTCCACTAAGCTGCGACAAAATGGCTGCCCCGGGTCTCGATTTTGGGACCCGGGTTGCACGAACTCTCCGGATGCCCCATCCCGGTGCGCGCTGTTCTTGCGTGGGAGACGCGTGGGGTGCGATGCGCTCCGCCAGCGATCTCAATCCCCATGATCCACCGAAGGAAAAGTAAAAACTCTGTCATCCTGAGCGAGTTTTCAAAATTCGTCGCGCCTTTTTGGCGCGACAAACAATTCAGACGCGAGTCGAATGGACCTGCTTTTCCGTGACTGTCTCTGTAAACTGCGGCACAGACCCCAATGCCTCCAAAGAACAAGAATTTCGAAACAGATCGCACGCGCCTCTTCCGTTCTCGCGAATTAGATGAAGGGGACGAGCGCACCATCAGCCACATCGAGGAATTCGGCTGTTCGGTTGTGCAGGTGGAGAAAAGCAATTCCCGCCCCGGTTGGTCCTATACCGTCGGCGTCTACGACACCTCCAGTAGCCCCGAAATCATCGTCGCAGGCCTGCCAGAAAAGACCGCCCTATTCCTCTTAAACGAGGCGGCTCGTCAACTTCGTGCCGGAACCAATCTCTCTGATGGAAGACATCGCGACATGCTCGGAGAAGTCGAGTGCGAATTCCGGCCAGTCGACCCCAAGTGGGCACAACACCTGATGGGTTGGGCGCATTGGTACTATGACGGATGGGATTTTCCTGTGTTGCAGGCCGTTTACCCCGACCTTGAGAACCGCTTCCGGGGAGAAGCTGGGTTCGACGAAAAATTCGCACAGCCTCTTATGCAGCCTGACATTCCCAGGACGACTATCGAAGACGATTTCTGGGCATCGGCAGACCCTCAAAGCAGCCTCTTTAACTGGAAGTTCCCCGATCCTCCACACACGGGAGTCTACCTGTCGAAGACGGTTCAAAACGGGGCCGAGCCAGTCACTTACGTTTCTCACGACGCGGACGACGGAGCATGGCAATTCCTGGGCGACAGCATGTCCGATTCGGGTGGGGTCCTTTCCTGCTTCCATCATCCAATCGACAACGACTCCAGCCTCACTGAATTAGCCGACCTACCCTTGGGCTGGTACGCGGAACGCAGCAAGCCAGGAGAACCCTGGATTCGAAAGCAGCACGAACCGGCGGATACAGAATGAGCAAAGCAAAAACCAAACCCTTCGATCCCTCCGAATACCTCGACGACAGCGAGTCCATCGCCGCCTACATGACCGAAGCCCTCGAAAGCGGAGACCCGGCCTTTGTCGCCGATGCCCTCGGAGTCGTAGCCCGCGCTCGCGGCATGACTGAAGTGGCCCGCGAAGCCGGTGTCTCACGCGAGAGCCTCTATCGAGCCCTCAGCGCCGACGGCAATCCCGAATTCGCCACTGTCCTCCGCGTCGTCCAAGCCCTGGGTCTGCGCCTCTGCGTCGCTCCCGCCAACCGCGAGCCAGCCGCATGACGCCCCACTAATGGGGGACCGCGCTTTTGTATCAGGGCACGACTTCCAAGCCAGCAGGGAAGCCCGGAGCCGAACGAGAACGGAACACCTCGTGTGCCGCGGAGCGGCACTACGGTAAAAGCCACGGCCTTCAGGCCGTGGAATCGTCGCTCCCTAAAGAGCCGGGCTTTAGCCCCGGCGCATCACCGGCCTTTCTGTCCGCCACCGAAAAATGACAGTTTTCCCGGATCTATAACAAAAGATCCGCCGAAGTCACCACCCGAACTTCCCGCGCCGCAAACTCAGCCTCCATCCTCTCCACCGACCCCTCAACATCAATCGCCCGGCAAGCATCCCGCACCACCACCGCCTCAAACCCAGCCTTCCGGGCATCAACCGCCGAAAACCCCACGCAAAAGTCAAACGCCAACCCCGCAAAAAACATCCGCCCGAGCCCCCGCTCCCGGCAATATCCAGCCAACCCCGTCGGCGTAGCATGGTCGTTCTCAAAAAACGCCGAGTAAGAATCGATCTCCTTCCGAAACCCCTTCCGCAAGATCAACTCCGCCCGATCCAGCCGCAAATCCGGATGCAACTCCGCCCCCCGCGTCCCCTGCACGCAATGATCCGGCCAAAGCCGCTGCTCGCCGCCCGCGAGCGTCACCACCTCAAACGGCTTCTTCCCCGGATAACTCGACGCAAACGAGCAATGCCCCGGCGGATGCCAATCCTGCGTCAACAAAACATGCTCGAACCGCGGCGCAATCCGATGAATCACCGCGATTACCGCATCCCCATCCGGAACCGCCAGCGCCCCGCCCGGACAAAAGTCATTCTGCACATCCACAACGATCAGCGCGTCGCGACTGGTGATTCGGCCCGTGGCTTCCATCTGCTCTGCGCTCTCTACCGTCCAGCCATCAGATAGCGCCTGAAGAAATCCGCCTCCAGCGTGTAAGCCGTGATCCAGCTCCGCTCCAGTAAGAACCCGTGAATCTCATCCGGGAAAACATGCTCCTCAAACGGAGTCCCCTGCGCCCGCAACGCCGCCGCCAGCCGCACCGTCTGCGAGAACTGCACGTTGCGATCGTCATCGCCCTGGATCAGCAGCACCGGCGACCGCCACGTCTTCACCGAAGCCAGCGGTGACGACTCCCATGCCAGCCGCGCCGCTTGTTGGTCCGCATCCGGGTTGTACTTCGGCTGCCAGTTCTCCAGCTCCAGGTTCCAGTCATGCACGCCATGGAAGTCCACGCCCGCCGCAAACATATCCGAAGCCCGCGCCAGCGCCAGCGCCGTCAGATACCCCCCATAACTCCCGCCCCACACCCCAATCTTCGCGCCATCCACATCAGGCCGCCCGCGCAGATACAACCCCGCACCCTGCACATCGTTGAACTCGCTCGCCCCCGCAGCCCCATAATTCAGCGCCTCGCGAAAATTCAAACCGTACCCAATCCCGCTCCGATAATTCACCGACAGCACCACATACCCAAGGCTCGCCAGATACTGATTCATCCCGTAGGCATTCGAGTAGTAATCCATGTAATGCCAGCCCAGCAGCATCTGTCGCCGTGACCCGCCATGAAAGAACACCAGCGCCGGGTGCTTCTTTCCATCGCTCGCCGACGCAGGCAGAAACAGCTGCCCATGAATCCTCATCCCATCCGCCGCAGAGAATATCACCTGCTGCGGAGTTACTAACTTCGCCCCAGGAAAATCCGCCGGAACTAACTGCGGCGCCAGGTCCTTCAACTCACCGCCAGCCCCAACCACCGCGGGCCGTATCGGGACGTGCACATCCGACCGCAGCACGGCCACCGTCCCATCCGGCGCAACCACCGGAATCATCTCGAGGCCCTCCCCATGCGTCAGCGCCCTGGGTGAGCCACCATCCGCAGCCACCTGCCAAAGATGCCGCCGGTCGATGTCATCCTGATTCGACGAGTAAACAAGCGTCTTCCGATCCTTACTGAACGCAACGTAATCCACCTCAAACTCGCCGGGCGTCAGCTCAGTCGCATCTCCACCGCTCGAGGCAACCGAATAAAGATGCACCCACCCAGTACCCTCCCATGGAAAAACGACCTGACCACCCGCGCTCCAGAAAATCTGCCGTTCCGACTCCGTCGCGTGGAACACGCTCCCCTGGCCCTTATGCGCGCTCCAGATCGTCCGCCCCTCGCCAGTCTTCACATCCGCCACCACAATCGACCAGGGCTGCGCCTCACGCCGCGGCTTGAAATCAATCCCCGACGTATCCGGAGGAATCCGCACAAACGCAATCGACCGGCTGTCCGGCGACCACACCGGATCCACATCGATCTCCGTTGAAGGATCGAGATACCTGAGCGACTGCTCCCCAAACGAATAAACGCCAACAAACCCGTGATCCCCGCGCCTGCTCGCGAACGCAAGATATTTCCCATCCGGCGACCAGCTCAGCGATTCCAGATCGCCGCGCCCATGAAACAACTGCACCGGCTTCGCCGACGCATCGCGCAGATCGAGCGTCCAGATCTGATCGTTGGCGAGGAACGCGATCATCGTCCCATCCGGAGACACTACCGGGGCCCGTCCAGCCGCCAGCTTCCGTGCGTCGCCGCCATGCACAGAAACAATCCAGATCTCCTGCTCGATGCCTGCCGGCAGAAGCGCGGGATTCGGCGACGGCTTTTCCGGAAACTCAAAATCTCCGCCCCGCACGTAGACAATCTTCTCGCCATCCGGCGTCCAGGCGATGTCTCCAACATCCACGCCATCATCTGCATCGTCACTGGTCACGCGATGTACCGTGTAGGCCGAACCACTCGCCTCCGCGACCCAGATATTCCGCCGCCCCTGCTGGTTCGCTATCCACAAAAACCGCCCGCCCTGGGGCGATGCCTGCAGCGCGGAGCTGAATGGCGCGCTCAGCACCTGCTCCAGCGTGAAGCTCTGCGCACCCGCGCCCAGCGAGAAAAGGCAAACACAAACAGCAACAGCGATGCGTCGGATCATCGATCGTCCTCGGAAAATGAGATTGGCCCATTATCTGGACGAACCTCTCCGAATTCAAATCCGCCCGCTACTTTTCCAGGTCCTATACTCTGCAATGGTGAGCAGCGCGCCCAACTCGCAGCGTAATCCAGACCCCCAGCTGGGCTTCTCGTTCGAGACGGCTCCCTCGCCCGTCACGCGCCGCATCTGGAAAGTCGGCGACCTGGTCAGCGAAGTGCGCCTCCATATCGAGCGCGAATATGGCGATCTCTGGGTCGAAGGCGAAATCTCCAACCTGCGTCCCGCGCCCTCCGGCCACGTCTACTTCACACTCAAAGACGGCGAAGCCCAACTCCCCGTCGTCCTCTTCCGCAAGCAGGCCTCGCTCCTGCGCTTCCGCCCCGCCGACGGGCTCCACGTCCTGCTCCGCGGCAAAGTCTCCGTCTACGAGCAGCGCGGCCAGATGCAAATCGTCGCAGAATTTCTCGAACCTGTCGGCGCCGGCTCCCTCCAGGTCGCCTTCGAGCAACTCAGGCAGCGCCTCGAAGCCCGCGGCCTCTTCGACCCATCCCGCAAAAAGCCGCTGCCCCCCTTCCCACACTGCGTCGGCATCGTTACCTCACCCACCGGCGCTGTCATCCGCGACTTCCTCAACATCGTCGGCCGCCGCCATTCCGGCCTCAACGTCCTCATCGTCCCCGTCTCCGTGCAGGGCGAGCAGGCACCCGCTGAGATTGAGGCTGCCCTCGCGTACCTCAACGCGTCCAGTCTCAGCGCTTCGGGTCTGGTGGACATCGTCGTCCTGGCCCGCGGCGGAGGGTCCCTCGAAGACCTGGCTGCCTTCACCTCCGAGCGCGTAGCCCGCGCCATCGCCGCCTCGCATCTGCCCGTCGTCTCCGCCATCGGCCATGAAACCGACTTCACCATTGCAGACTTCGTCGCCGATCTCCGCGCCCCCACCCCCTCAGCCGCTGCGGAGCTCATCACTGAAGCCCAGCACAAGATCGCTGAATTCCTTGCCACGCAGGAGCAGCGTCTCACACGCGCCGTCCGCTTTCAACTCCTCCAAGCCCACCAGCGCCTTGGCCGCTTGCCCATCAGCCGCGCCGAGGCGCGCGTCTCCACACTCCTGCACCGCCAGGCTCAGCGCCTTGACGACCTGGCTTTCCGCCAGGAAGCAGCGATCAGCGCGCACCTGCGCCGTCGCATGGACCATCTCGCCAATCTCACCGCCGCCGTCCTCCGCCACGACCCGCGACAGGCACTCGCCCTGGCCCGTGAACGCCTTCAGGACTGCCACACCCGCCTCCATCGCTCCTTCGAAAGCAGGTTGCAGCGCGCCACTGCCCGCATCGGCGCACTCGACGCCCGCCTGCAATCCTTGTCGCCCCTCGCCGTCCTTGACCGCGGCTATGCCCTGGTGCTCAACGCTGAGGGCTCCCTGATTCGTTCCGCAACCCAGCTCACACCCGGCGATCCGCTCACCACGCGCCTCTCTGACGGCTCCTTCACCAGCCGCGTTGAAGCCACTGCGCCTAACAGGCCCGCTCGTCGAAAGTCGGTCAAGACCAATACAATTATGAATTGACCCTTATGGAAGTTCTGATAAAGCCAGCGGCATTCCCTCAGGGGCTAAAGCCCGCGCTTATTCGCGCCACTTACGGCACGACTAAAGTCGTGCCCTTTCAAAACTTCAACTTATTCAGCTCCAGTTACGGCACGCGACCCCGACCCAGAGGGTACCCCGGTACCCCGGTCGTGCCCTTTCAAAACGGCGACTTATTCAGAGTTTCCTTATGACAGCAACCGCAACCCGCAAACTCTTCGGCACAGACGGCATTCGCGCCGTCGCCGGCAATTCTCCTCTCGACCCAACCACCATCTTCGCCGTTGGCGTGGCCCTCGCCCACTCGGTCAGGAACTCCGCCGCGCCGCCCACCGTCATCCTTGGCCGCGATACCCGCGAGTCCAGCCCCTGGATCGCCGCTACTCTTGCCGCCGGCCTCCGCGCCGCAGGAGCCGTGGTTGAAAGCGCCGGAATCGTGCCCACCCCCGCCGTCGCATTCCTCACCCGCACCCATGGATTTCAGGCTGGCGTCGTCATCTCCGCCTCGCATAATCCCTGGATCGACAACGGCATCAAGCTCTTTGGCTCAGACGGTTTCAAATTACCGGACGCCGTCGAGCTGGCCATGGAAGACGAGATCCTCCATCATGCTTCCAAAAATCACGCACCCGACCCAGCCACGCTCGCCCCGGTCGAGGACAATCCGCATCTCAAGGCAGACTATATTCAGTTCCTTGTCGACACAGTTCCCGGCGTCAAGCTTGACGGCCTCAGCATCGTGGCCGATTGCGCCAACGGCGCTGCCGCCGCTATCGCCCCTGAGCTCTTCCGCCGCCTCAACGCGAATCATTCCGCTGACATCAAGCTGCTGAACATCACGCCCAACGGCCGCAACATCAACGACGCTTGTGGCGCTCTCTATCCGGCCTACGTCGCCGCTGAAGTTCAAAGGCGCGGAGCGTCCCTCGGCCTCAGCTTCGATGGCGACGCAGACCGCTGCATGATGGCCGGCTCGAAAAATAATGTGCTTAATGGCGACGCAATTCTGCTGGCTGCCGCACGCGACATGAAAGCTCGCGGACTGCTCACGGGCGACATGGTGGTGGCCACCACCATGTCCAACATGGGCCTTGAAGCCGCGCTTCGTTTGAGCGGCATCCGCATGTTGCGCGCCCCAGTCGGCGACCGCTATGTGCTCGAACAGATGCTCGAACACAACTCCGCACTCGGTGGCGAACAATCCGGCCACATCCTTATGCCGCATCTGGCCACCACCGGCGACGGCCTGC
>PMSS01000068.1 GCA_003167515.1 Acidobacterium sp.
CGGCTCGCATCGCCACGGGAAACGCTACCCTAACCGAGTTCCGCAATCAGGCCAGCCACACCCAGCTCCTTCTCCGCGCGGCCGTGGACGATGTGCGCACCTTCGATCCCTCTCTCCCCATCGATCGCCTCGCCCAGGAGCAGGAGCGCCTAGCCCGGCATCCGCCCGAGGACTCGACCGAACTCACCCGCTCCCTCGAATCTCTCCACGTCGAACTCCGCGGCGACCTCGATCAGCTCTCCACTCGCCGCTATACCGTAGTCACCGCACTGCGCGGACAGCAGAATCAGCTCCGCGGCCGCCTCATCGCCGCCTGCGGTCTCTCCATCGCCGCTGCCGCCGTCATCTCCGCAGTCATGCTCATCCTGGTCATCGTTCCTCTGCGCCGCACCGCGCGCGTGGCTCGCCGGATCGGCCAGGGCGATCTACACCAGCGCGTCGAGTGGCGTTCGAAAGACGATCTCGGCGCCATTGCCACCGAACTCAACCGCCTAGCCATTCGCCTTCGCGACCTCCGCGAAACCGAATCCGGCCGCCGCCAGATGGAGTTCCAGCTCATCGACGCCGTCGTCCGCTCCATCTTCGAGCCGGTCATCGTCACCGACGGCAAAGGCCAGGTGCTCAAGCTCAATCAAGCCGCCATGGAACTGCTCGGCCTGTTAGGCGGCGCCTCCGAGGGCGTCGAAGTCGACCGCATGGTCCTCGCCACCACTCCTGGCGGCGACAAGATCCTCGACGCGATCCGCGCCGCTGTCTCCATGCAGCGCGCCCCTACCCCCAGCGAAGGTCAGGCCGCGCTCCTGCCCATGCGCATCGGTAAGGCCGAACGCAGTTACCGTCTTCGCACCACCCCCATGCGCGACAGCGAGGGCAAGCTCCTCGGCGCGGTCACTTTGCTTGAAGACGTGACGGAGATCGCCGAAGTGGATCGCTTCAAATCGCGCTTTCTTTCCGTCGCCTCGCAAAAGCTGCGCGATCCCATCCGCCGCCTGCGCCTCTCGCTGTACTCCCTCACCCAAAGCCACGCCGGCGAGCTGACCCCACTCCAGATGGAGCTCGCCACCAGCGCCGCCCAGGAGGCCGAACAACTCGACGACCTGATCCTCGACCTCATCGAAGTCGCCGAACTCGAAACCGGCCGTCGCCAGCTCCGCATCGAGAAGATCCGTCCCATCGACGCCCTTCGCGATGCCGTCGTGCGCTGCCGCGACGCTGCCCACGCAAAAAACATCGACATCGAGCTGCTCGCCTTTGAAGATGTCGCCTACGTTCAGGGTGATCGCCGCGCCCTCCGCACCATTCTCGACAATCTCATCACGAACGCCCTCCGCTACACGCCGGAGGGCGGCCACATCCGGCTCGGCGCGACCGAGCAGCAGGATCGCGTCCAGTTCTTCGTCCACGACAACGGCCGCGGCATCGAAACCGAACGTCTGCCCACCATCTTCGGCAGATTTACGGGCGACCCCGCCAGCGGCGGCTCTGGCCTTGGCCTCGCTTTGGTTCGCCGTCTCGTTGAGTCCCAGGGCGGCCAGGTCTCCGTCGAAAGCCGCCTTGGCGCGGGCACCACCTTCCGCTTCACCCTTCCCATTTCCGTTGCCGAGCCTGACCGTCACCCAGTGGAGGTCGGATGATTAGCCTCCCTCCTTTTGTTCGCGATATTCACGCACTCGTGATCCTTGACAGCGGGGTCCCCGGCGCGCCCGCTGTTGGCGCGATGGGGTGCCAGCCAGTGGAGGTCGGATGATGACCACCCCACAGGCAATCCCAACGCCCGTCCCCACCGACCTCACCCCGAAGCATCCTGACGCTCCCGAGCCAGGCCGTCTCCGCGTCTATCTCGGCGCCGCTCCCGGCGTCGGCAAGACCTACCGCATGCTCGAGGACGCGCACCTGATGCGCCGACAGGGCATCGACGTAGCCATCGGCCTCATCGAAGCGCATGGACGCGCGGACACCGCTGCTCTCATCGGGGGCCTCGAAATCATCCCGCTCCAGGAAATCCAGTACCGCTCCGTCACCCTGCGCGAAATGAATGTCGAGGCCATCCTCGCCCGCCATCCCACCTGGTGCGTTGTCGACGAGCTGGCCCACAGCAATGTCCCCGGCTCCCGCAACCGCAAGCGCTACGAGGATGTTCTGGAGCTGCTCGACGCCGGCATCAACGTCATGACCGCTATGAACGTCCAGCACCTCGAGACGCTCAACGACGCGGTCGCCCGCTCTTCCAGCACCCAGATTCGCGAAACCGTCCCCGACAGCTTTCTGCGCCGTGCCAACGAAGTCGTCAACGTCGACATCACCATCGACGAGCTGCGCGACCGTCTCCGCCAGGGCAAAATCTACTCCCCCGAAAAAATCGAGCAGGCCCTCGCTAACTTCTTCCGCAAGGGCAATCTCAACATGCTCCGCGAGCTCGCCCTGCGCACCACCGCCGAGCAGGTCGGCACGGCCGCCGCCGAGTACCGCCGAACGCAGGGACTCGAGCAGGCACCCATCCCGGAAAAGGTGATGGTCTGCCTGTCGCCCCGCGCCGGTATGGAGCGCCTCGTCCGCGTGGGCGCCCGCATCGCCGGCCGCCTCGCCACCAACTGGTTCGTTGTCTATGTCGAAACTCCCGACTCCGACCATCGCCATGGCGATCCGGCCGCCTTTGCGCGGCTTGAAGAATATCAGCGCATGGCCCGCGATCTCGGCGCACAGGTCGTCAACCTGCGGGACAAGAAGGTCGCCGACGCCCTCATCGAGTTCGCTCGCAAAGAGAACATCTCCCACGTTGTCTTCGGTCAGTCCGCTCGCTCGCGCTGGGAGATCTTCCTCGGCGGCTCCATCATCAACCGCTTCCTCAACGAAATGCGCGACACCACCGTCCAGGTCGTCCCCGTTCACAAGGAAAGAAAGTGAACCCTACTGCTTCTTCAGCACCGCATCGCTGTTCTCATCCGTCGCGATCGCCGCTTCCAGCTTCCGCAGCTTGACGTATTCTCCGGGCTCGAGTTCAAGCTTCTTCAGCACGTATTCGCGCTTGTAATGCAGCGTTCCGCTTTCCGCTTTCACCTCGCTGTGATACGTCGCGAATCCCACATCCATGCTCACCGGATCAGGCACATCGTCCACGGCGTATCCCACCGGAATCTTCACGTCAAAGTCGTCGCGCCACGTCCCCACGCCCTCAAAGCTGATCGGAACCTTGCGCGGCTTGTCGTCGAGCCCCTCCGCGTCGCTGCCCACCACCCGCGGCCGCACCAGCAGCAGACTGCCCGCACCCTTCGCGTACTGCGGCGCCGTCACCTGGTAGTTCATCTCCAGTGGCTGATCCAGTTCGCGCACATGCGCTACCTTTTCGCCGTCCAGCGTGAACGTCGAAAAATCCCGCTGCAGCGATCGCTCCACCAGCTCCCGCTGCTCCTTGTCGCTGTCCATCGCCAGTCTGCCCCGCATGCGGCCCGACAGCGCCCCATACCGAAGGATCGTGACATCTCCCTTCAACGTTCCATCCGCAGCCAGTTCAAATTTTGCCCTGCGGTCAATCGATTCCGCGTCTGGATTCAGAATCGGCAGATGGATCAGCTGGCTGTCTTCTCCCGCCGCCAGCACTCCATAGCTGCCTTGCTCGTAGTCCGGCAACTGCCCCACCGGCACATACGGATTCGTCGGATCGAAAATCAGATAACGTCTCCCCGAATGCGTCGTCACCACCGCTTGGAGTCGCGGGTTCACATATCCTTTCGGGATCTCGATCGCTGCAATCATGTGATTGCCGAACAGCGATGGCGCATTCGGATCGATCACGCCCCGCCGGTCGTCCACGCTCACCCACGCCGCGCGTATTCCAACAGCGGCCAGCATCGCCACCGTCAGCGTCGCTTTGTCTTTGCAATCTCCATACCGGCTCCGGAAAATATCCTGCGCCGGATGCGGCTGCCATCCACCAATGCCCACCTCGATCGCCACATATCGAATCTGCTGCTGCATAAAGTCGGCGACCCTCGCTAGGCGCGTCATGAAGTCGCCGTCCCCGGCCAGCATGCGCGCCGTCGACGCTGCCTCTCCCCCACCCTCGCTCCGCGGAGCCGCCAGGTTGTAATACCAGTTGCCGATCTTCGACCAGAGCGCATCCCCCTCCGGCAGCGGATCCGCGCTGAAATGCACCGTCATCTTCCCCGCCAGAGCCTCCCACTCCGGCGCCAGCGGCACATCCGACAGATCGATCCCGTCGATATTCGCCTGTTCCCATCGGAAGTGACCGGGGATTGTCTCCACCGGGTCTACGCGCGCGTGGCGCGACCAAACGGCTTCCTCGTGCCATCCCCCCGGCAAATCGATCTCGTACACCGACCGAACCGTCGGCACCGGGTTCTGAAAACCCCACGTGTCCTCGGCGAAATATGGCGGCAGCTGCTTGACGTACTCCCAGGCCACCACGCCCCCCGGATCCGCACCCGGCGGCGACGCGACCCTTACCCTGACATCCCCGTACAGAACACCCTCCTCTGCGCCGACATCGCCTATCTCCACATACTCCGAGTCCTTCATCGTGTAGCGATGCCCATCCTGCCCGATGCTCCATACATGAAACGACTCAAGCTTCTCGTCCTTCGAGAACCCGGCGATGGGCTTCGCGTAATCCCGCCCCTGTGGCCGCAGAATCTTCACCACCGCCCGATACCGCTCCACCGCGCGCCCATCCGGCTCAACCGTCAGCAGAGTGTCCTCCAGCAGAAACACCGCCTTGGCGTCCCGCCACCCACCCTGCAGCGGGGTATCGGTCGAGGCCTGCAGCACCCAGTCCGGTACCGGCGCATCCTTCGACGCGTGGCCCACACCCACACACCAGGTCACCAACGCTACGGCCAGGGCAGCCTGCGCGCGTACGCGTTTACGGGCTGTCGCCCTCATTCGCTTTTTCCCGCATCAGCCGCACCCGCCGCCACTGCCGGGCGCCCGACTACAAGCTGCTCCTGGTCCTGCGCGCTCGACTTCTGAAAGAAATCCCGTAACTCCGGATACTGGTCCGCCTTGTAAATCGGACTTCCCACCGCCATCTGCCGCACCTGCTCATAAACGCCGCCCGTGTTCTTGTAGATCGCCTGGTACAGCGCATCCTTTGCCAGCGGTATCTTCGCATTGGTGGGAATGCTCTCCATCGTCAGGCCCGGGGCCAGCTTCATCGTCACCTGGTCCTGCGTCACATACGGATAAAGCAGATCCACCGGATTCTCCCGCTTTTGCGGCGCGAACAACGGCTTCACGTTCGCCTCGAAAAACGAGCTGGGCAGCACGATACGCTTCCCCGTCCGCATTCCCATGTTGCCGCTTACATCCATCACCATCATCAGTCCCGATTTTTCATCGGAAAGTCCCACGATATGGTCTGTCGTCACGTGAACGCCGTCCGGAACCCGCCCCTGCAGTTCATGCGCGAAGCGCTTCTTCACCTCCTGCTCATCGGTCCTCAGCGCTTCCTGCCGCCAGCGCAACGCCTCCGCCCCCCTCATCACAATCCGAACCGTTCCTTTCAGAGTCCCGTCCGGACCAAGCTCCAGATCGGCCGTCCGCGCCACCTGGTTGTCTGGATAGACTTGTCGGGGCGTTACAACCAGCGCCGCACCGCCGTTCATCTGCCGCATCCCCAGCACCTCCGTGTGCATCCAGTGCAGCCTTCCGTACTCGCAATACCGCTGTCCCGGATCGAAATACGTTTCCTTCCCATCCACCACTACGATCGCGATCTCGTCCTCCAGCTGCTCCCAGTAAAGATAGCCCGTGTTCAGCAGATTCCGGTTCCGCTCCGTCACGATCATTTCCGAGGCTTTCAGCCCCGCCGCTCGCGCCATCGAAAGGAACAGCCGGGTAATTTCGTCGTCGCTTCCCCGCTTCTGCTCCCAGATGTCCGCCGCCGTCTTCACACGCAGCCCCTCGGCCTTGTTCTCCTCCGCTGAGTGCTCCCGCGTGAATCGCGTGTTCTCCACCGTCATAACCGCCGCGTAGATCTTCTGCAGCTTCTGATCGTCCGTGTCCCCTGGCGCCGTAATCTGCGCCACCGCCTGCCTGATCTTGTCCGACGGGTTCGCAAACCGGTCCACGTCCTTCGACCACGCCTTCCCTTCGTCTTTCCAGAAGTCCGCGCCCGTGAACTGCGGCGAGTAGTAGAAGATTAGCCGGTACGAATAGCTGTCCAGCGGCGGCGAGTACTCCTCGTCCGGTATCGGCGGCACGTTGTCCACGGCCAGATCGAACCCGTTCATCTGCTCCTGCACCTTCGCGCCCGGGGGCAACCATGGAAAATACAACAGGCGGTTTGCCCCGCGTTCTTTGCCCATGCTGTCCTTCACCGTGATGGTGCGGTTGGAGTTCATGTCAAACGGAAGGAAATGGTAATGCGCCTTGTGGACGAACAGATCCTGCTGAATCATCCAGTTGGGCGCATTCACGTAGTTATCCTCATACTGCCGCTCCCACCGGTACTCCACGATGCTGCCCACCTGCACATCCGGCATGCTGAAGACCTTGGCCATGATCTTCACATTCCCGGCCTTCACCAGTTCCTTGTCGTAGGGTTTGCCCATGAACGGAATCACCGTCCCGTCTGCGTGAATCGTCCGTCCCTCGATGTCCCGGATATTCGCCGCTCCCGCCTCGTAGGGAACCTCGATATCGCCGTATTGCTTTCCCCTTTCCGTCAGGATCTTGATCCGCGCGTACAGGCGGTGGAAGTGAAGCTTATCGTCCACCGTCTCTTCGCGGAACAGATACACTGCCGGCGCATCCGGCGCTGCCGGATCCGAGGTCATCTTCAGTTCGTCCGGCGTGGGCTGAGTCCAGTTAGGCGAGCCAAACGCCGGCATCGATGCGGCCAGGGCCAGCAAGGCAACGAGAAAAAGGTAGGTGCTGCGCTGCGATCGAATCAAGGCACGGGCCTCACAAGGGACGGGACATTGCACGAAATTCCACACGGATCATTCAGCATCCGCAATGGCTATTTGGGGGAATGATGTCCCCTCTTTGTAAGTCCTCCCGGCCACTTATGCAAGACAAATTTTCAGTTATCCGCGACGCGTCCCGCGCATTAGCCCAGCCCATTTCCCCTCGGGCAACCGGGCAGGGATACCCATGGTGCGCCGTACGAAGCGCGCTGGGCGCGATCCGCCTACGGCGCCAGATAGGGCCGCAGCCCATCCCACGGATACAGTCCCGTCGGGCCCAGGTCCGATTCCACCTGCTGCTTCGAATCCCACCGCACGAAGAACCCAACCACCTGGTTGTTGTAGTTCCGCGTGTTGTTCAGCGACAGGAACCCACCCGCGAACCAATGATCACTCAGGTGGTACGCCATCTCGCCTTTGAAGTCGTAGTTCCCGCTCACCACAGTCTCAGCCGAATACGACGCGTTGCTGCTCGCAACCTCCAGCGCGGTATCCAACGGGAAGAACGGCGCGCTGTCCTGCTGGAACGCCTGGACCCCAAAGGCTGCGGCCACGCTGTAGTGAACGTTCGCGCCATACCGCCCCTGGAAGGTGAACGGCACGTTGGCCAGGTAGTACGCCTGCGGGCTGAAGTATCCGCCCTGACCATAAGTGAAGAAATTCGAGTTATACGTGTAGTGCATCCCGAAGAAATTCACACCCACCGTCAGATTGCCCTGGTCGGGCACTTCCTTCACCCGCCAGTAAGCGCCCGCGTCTCCCTCGTAGCGATGGTTGGTCTGGACGTGAACGCCGTTGATATACTGCCCGCCGCCGCTGATATAAAACCCGGAGTCAGGATCGCTCCTGCCGAACTGTACGTCTCCGCCGGTCGCGATCACCCCGCCCCAGATGTTCCCCTCGTATCCGGGCCGGGCCGACCCCGGATCGTGCAACCCCGAATACGACAACTGTGAGTCTTTAATCGAATCGCGAGTGGCCGTGAAGGTAAACGGCCCGTTCGCCGGCTTCCAGTCCAGCCGTCCGATCACGTTCGAAACCAGGAAACTCCACGGCGAATAACCCGCGCTCACTGCGAAATTCGGCATCGCCAGCTGCACCTCGCCGCCAACACCGGTCGCGTTCTGCTGGGCCAACACCGAATTCGGCGGCGCCGTGCCCAGTTGTTCCACCACGCCCCCCGGCAGCGTCGGCGATATCGTTGCCGCGCCCGAATCCAGAAACACCGGGTTCGAAACGAAGGTCAGCCGGGCCGCCCTTCCCAACGGGGCCGAAGCCTCGAACGGAGCATCGAGCGCGGTCAGCGAATCGAAACCCGCGGTCCCGCTGCGGTGATTCACAACTCCTGTGCCTCCCAGCCATGCGCTGTAGCCCGCGATGATGTACCCCAGCTGCATCTGCGCCTGTTCACGCAGATTCTGTTGCCGCACGATCGCCGGCCGCTCATAAGGCCCACGCAAAGGCGGCAGATTCTCCCGCATCAAGTCGTCGTCCGTGGCACCGCTGGTCGGAGCCGGCGGTCTCTCGAAATAATCCGACGTCTTCTCCTGGTTCGATGCCACGGCTGGTTGCGACCCGGGTTGAATTTCCTTCGACGGCGCACCATATTGCGTCGAGACCATCGAAGGATCGACCGGCTTTTTCGCCGCATCCGGCCTCGCTGTCGCCTGCGCCGCCTGATCTGCCGCATTCGGCAGCGGCGTCAGCGCCGGACTCGTCTCGAGCCCAAGCTCCTGAGGCTGTTCCACAGGAATGCTCGCCTGCGTCCCCGTATTGCTCGTCGGCACCGACGCCTGCGGAACATACGGCTTCGCCGACGAAGGCTTCGCTGGTTTCGTGCCCGATCTCGTGTCTGTTTTCGTGTTCGAATTCGCTGGGGGCTTTGTAGTACCAGGCGTCGTCGACGCTGGCCGAGTTGTCGTGCCGCTTCCGCCGGGCCCCCCACTTCCAGTCGAGGGAGCCGGCGAAAACACCAGCGGACCCGGCAGCTCGCCGCTCCCCCCTGTGCTCTGCGCCCTCCCGTTGTTGTTGATCTGCACCGGAGCGGTTCCCATGTAATAAGGATCAGGCCCATATTGCTGAGCCCTCGCTTGCGTCGGATTCGGGTCGCTGTAGCTCGGCAACACCACCGCGCTGCCACCCTCCACTCCCAGCTCCCCATCCGGGGTCAGCAAATTCACAAGGTCCGAAGGCTTAGCCGGCCTCGTCTGCTTCACCATATCCGCCTGGTCCAGCTGGTGCGCCAGATTCGTCGCCGGAGAAACCGGCGGCATCGCGTTCAGCGAAGCTCTCCAGTAATCCGCGGCCCGCGCCTGATCTCCGCGAGCCTGCTCGAATTGCGCCGCAACCGCCAGTACCCTGGGATCGTTCGGGTATTTCTGCAGTCCCAGCCTCAGCCAGGCCTCGGCCTGCTTCATGTTCTGCACGGCAATCGCCGCGCCCACCATGCTCTGATAATCGGCGGCTGAAGCATTCGTCATATCCAGCGCCTGGTAGATCGCCATCGCGTCTTTAGGCTGTCCCGCCTGCACGAATCCCACCGCCAGCGCCTTGCTCACCGCGGGATTGCCCGGAAATGCCTGCGCCGCCGCCGTCAGAATGTCGACCCCGCGACGCGGATTCCCCGCTGCAGCAGCCTGCGCCGCACGGCGCTGCGCCCACGTCGCCCAAATCGTCTGCGCCTGGCGCCGTTCGTCGTCCGTCATATCCTGGCGATCACCCAGCCTCATCAGTTGCCGGTAAAGATCGCGATCGTCGCCGACATTGAACAACGTCCACGCATTTGCAATATCCACGCCCGGCGGCGCCATTCTGCCCTGGCCCCGGTAGTAGTCCTCCACCTCCGTCAGCAACGCCAGGGCTCCGCGTTGATCTCCATTCGCCGCATAAATCGCCGCCAGCGTCTGCTCATACTCGACATCCGAATCCAGCGCCTTGCGCACCCCCGGTGGAATCTGCTGGAGCTGCGCCAGCGCATCCGCATCGTGATCCGTCGCGTGCAGCGCCGCCATCAGCCCCTTCCACGCATCCAGCCGGTCGGGATGATCCGACAGCACGCTCCGGTAAATGCGGTACGCCGCGTCCGGGTGGTTGCGCTCCAGATCGAGGGCCGCGACCTGTAATTGCAGAGGAATGGGCAGCGGCTGCCCGTTATCCTCATAGATCCTGATCGCCCGCTCCAGAAATCCCTCTGCGACGTCCGGATGATTCTGGCTCTGATAAATCGCCGCCAGCAACGACAGGAATCCGCCATCCAGCAACGCGCTGTCGTAAGCGTCGGGCGGCATCCGCTCCACCATCGCAATCGCATCCGGATCGCGCCCGGCGAGATGTTCGAGCGATACCATTCCCTGCCACGCGCTCACATTATTCGGATCGCCGCGCAGGATTCCCCGATAGATGGTCGCGGCCTGCGCGTAGTTCTTGTCCTGCCCCAGCAGCGCCGCATACTGCAACGTAATCTCGTTCCTGAGGTTTTCCTGGTTCGCCGCGTAATGCAGGTTCATCGCCTGCACCAGAATGCGCTGCGCCTCGGCGTCCTGTCCGGCCTCGACATGCGCCCTGGCCAGCGCGCTCAGGTACTCCGGATCCTCTGCGGCGCTCCTGCTCACCGCCGGCGGAAACTGCCGCGACGTCGCGATCGCTGCTTTCCCCTGTCCTTCCTCGGCTTCGGCCATGACCAATCCTCGCCATGACGCTGCCAACCCCGGCTGCCTGCGCACCAGTTGCTGATACAGCGGAACCGCCTGCTCCGGCTCCTGCATCCTCATATAAGCGCCGGCCTCCCCGGTCAACGCGTCCACACTCCCCGGCCGCAGAGACAGCGCGGCTTTGTACTGCTTCACCGCCTCATTCGGCCGGTTCGCATTCAGCGCCTCGGTGCCCTGCTGCATCGCGTTCCAGTAGCGCGAAGTCCACAACGCCGTGGCGATCAGCGGACCGCGCAGTCCGTTCGCCTCCGTCTGCTCGAAGTACTGCACCGCCTCGCTGAAATTGCTCTGCTTCATCCGCACAAAGCCCAGCCCCGCCAGCGCCCTTGGATTCGAGGGCTGCTGCGCATTCAGGTCGGCAAACGCCGCCTGCGCCGCCACCAGATGGTTGGCGGCCAGTTGCTGGAACGCCGCCTGCTCAGCCGGCGTGCGCGCAATCCCCGCAGTCCCCTTCGCCTGCTTTGCCTCGGTTTCCGCCCATTCCCTGGCCAGTTCCGCATCCGGGTGTAGCTTCAGGTACTGGCGAACCGCGCCCGCCGCCGCCGGATTCTGCACATCCCATATCAGCGCAGCCCGCACCGCGACCTGCGCCGCCGCGTCGTGAGGATACCGGTCGAGGATCTTTTCCCCCTGCGCTCGTGTCGACGAATCGTAGGTGAGCACGCGCCCCAGATCGATGGCATACTGCGGCTCGCTCGGATACTTCGCCGTCAATCCCCGCAGTCCCTCGATCGCCTCCGGCCGCATCGACGGAATGCCGGCCTCCACGTCGTAGTAAGCCAGCGCCCAGTTGTCCGGCGGTTGTTCCCCGAACGCCTGCCGGTAGATTCGCAGCGCGTCCTCGTTGTGCCCGGTCTTCGCGAGTTCCGCGGCTTGATTCAGCAGCTGGTTCCGTATCTTGTTGCTCACCAGCGACTGAATCTTCGCAATCTCAGGACTGTCCGGATTCACCGCCCGCAGGCGATCGATGTAGGTTTCCGCTTCCGCATCTTTCCCGTTCAGCCTGGCCCACCGCCCCAGCCCGGCCAGCGCCTGCTGATTATCGGGATCCGAAAGAAGAATCTGCTGCCAGGTCTGGGCCGCCAGATCGGGATGCCCCGACCGCTCCAGTGACTCCGCTTTCGCCAGCAGCAACTTCTCCGCCGGCGATTGCCCCCGCATCTCTGCCGCGCCCAGGCAAAGAACCGCAGCCAGGCTTGCGCCCGTCACCAGCGTGCAGAAGCTTCCCTTGCCTCTCAACTGCTTTTCCTCCCTTCCGACGCTTAGCAGCGGAATCCTTCTTCGTCATCAACCGGAGGAGGTGCAACTACAGTTTGCTCCAGGAGTCCCTCAAATCCGCAGAAACCTGGGTGTGAGCCGTCGGCTCGATGTCAGACCGAGCCCTACCTCTTCTAACCTTCCATAACCTGCAACCGCTGCCGCGCTTTGGCTCGCAGCCAGCCCCGTATCCAGATTGCGAAGACAAAACTGATCGCCAGCACCGCCAGATCCACCATCCACGGCACCTGCGTGAACCACAGCCCCAGCGCCGTCCACCAGGGCAGAAGCCCGACATGATACACATTGTTGCCGATGCGGTAGCTCTCAAAATGCGTCCCTTCCAGCAAGGCCACCGTTCCCGAAACCGCGCTCGACTGTGAGCTCTCCATAAACGACTTCATCATCGGCTCGAACGTCGCGGCGCTCTTCATATCGATCAGCACCACCGTCCGGCCGCTCGCATACGGCGATTCGATTTCCTCGATCAACGCGTCCGGAACCCCCGTCGTCCCGATCACTCCTGAAGTCAGATCCTCGTTCGTCGGAATCTTCCACCACATGTTGTGGATCGCCGCAAAAAATCCGCGCGTGTCCTGGACCTTCAAACTGTCTTCCCCGAACGTCACCGGCATGGCGCTTGCCAGTTTCCCCACCGCCCCGTTGCTCTGACCCGTTGTGATCACCAGGAAGTCTTTATCCGCGCCCGAACGCAAAGCATCCGGGCCGGCCACGGTCACGCGAATCGCCGGATATCCCGTCTCCGCCCCGAAGTGCCCCATCATCGTCAGATAGGTTTCGATCTCCTGCGGCGTCGGCTGGTCCGGCAACACAATCTGCGTCTGGCTCAGGTCCGCGTAACGCGTAAACGGAAATCCCGCATTCGAGAACAACTCCAGGTTCGGCATGGCCGCCCAGTGCGGCAGCCCGCTCAGATCGATATATGAACTCCGCAGAATCGACGCCACCAGGCTAGTCGGCACCGTGTCCTGGCAATTGCCGCTCTTCAGCAACTGAAACGTCAGGCTGAACTTCATCGAATTCGAAAACGGCCGCAGATTCACCACCGGAATCGCCAGGTTGACCGATGTGTCCTTCGACGCTTCCTTCCCGGGAAGCAGCGGGACCGATCCCAGGTACGCATCGTTCGACTCCACCTGCATGCTCGAAATAGGCCCGATTGGAATAGCGTTGTAGCGGTAATCCAGATGCAGCAGTACGTTCTGCTTGTCGCTGTAGAACAGATCCGGCGGCACGCGGTAGTAAGCCGTCATTGGCTCCTTGCCATCGCCATCGAGTGTTTCCGCCGAGCTGTAGTCCCACAACTGTACCTTGTCACCCGGCTGCTGCCAGCGTGGCGCATCGTCCGGATTACTCTTCGCCGGCAAATTCAGTTCAGTAACCGCCGCCGTCGCTCCTCCCTGCAGTCCCGGCCAGCCCGTCGCCAGCGCCTGCGCCGCGGCCAGCGTCTGGTCCGCATCTCCACCGGTGACGATCAGCACCTTCCCATACGGATCGACCGGATTCACGCGCATCGCCAGCGTCGGCGCCTGCACTGCACTCAGGTTCATCCCCGGTGGCACGGCGCTCGAACTTTCCGCAATCAGGATCACGTTGCCCGGCACCATCGTCCCCACCGACACCGGAAACCGCATCGCCCGGTAGTCGCCCATCACGCCGAACCACGAAGTGACCACACCCGCCGCCTCCAGGCCTTTCAACGAAGGCGCCACACCGAACACAACTGGAATAACCGCGGGGTGTGCCAGCCGCGAATCGAAAAACGGCAGCGGCAGTATCCTCAGATCGTCGGTCAGCGGCAGCAAATCCCCGGAAAGCGCGATCCGCGTGTTCGGATCCACGTGCGCCCACAGCGCCGAATTCTCCGGGTCTTCGCACGCCTGCGCATAATGGCCGATAAACTCGAACGTCAGCTGATTGCTCCGCACCAGCAGCTCAGCCGGAACCACCACATCCGACTCCAGCGTCGCGCCATTCGACGGGGTCTCCGGAACCGGCAGCGTCGCGAACACCGTCCCATTCAATATCACCTTCAGATGGCTCTGCGACGGAATCAGGCTTGGCGAGACATGATAGTAGACGTGCATCGACGCCTGCTTCACC
>PMSS01000277.1 GCA_003167515.1 Acidobacterium sp.
ATCGGGTGCTGCAGGCGCAGTCTTCGCAGAAGTATGCGCAGACCGGGCCGCAGCAGGTGGCGATCCAGCGGGCGAAGGCGGATCAGGCTGCCGGCCAGGTGGCGCAGGCGCGCGCTGCGCTGGCGCAGGCGAAGCTCAACCTTGAATACACGCAGATTCACGCACCGGTTTCGGGCATCATCACCACCAAGAGCGTCGAGCCGGGGCAGAATGTCGCCATCGGCCAGGCTCTGATGACGCTGGTCTCGCTGGACGATGTGTGGATCACGGCGAACTTTAAGGAGACACAGCTGCGGCACATGCACGTGAAGCAGCCGGTGACTATTCATGTGGACGCGTATGGCCGCGACTTCGACGGCCAGATAACCCAGATTGGCGGCGCCACCGGATCGGAGCTGAGTTTGTTCCCGCCGGAGAATGCTACGGGCAACTACGTTAAGGTGGTGCAGAGGATTCCGGTTCGCATCGACCTGACGAAGCCGGACGAGAACAAGGATCGCTTGCTGCGGCCGGGGATGTCGGTCGAGCCCAAGGTGCGGGTGAAGTAGAGCTGGATTTTCGGGTGAAGCGCGCGCCGGAGCTTTTGCTCCGGCGCTTTTGTTTTGGCCGCTATGTCCGGGATTCGCTCAATACGGGACAGCGACTCGGTAAGCGTAGCCGTTGCGGTAGACGATGACCGTCCGCGGCGCCCACATTGCTACCACCGGGGGTGGGGCTACGTAGACGTAGGTGGGCGGAGGCGGCGCGGGCTGCACGTAGGTGATCTGCTGGGGTGGAGGCGGCGGGGGTGGCGCTGGTTCTTCGTAGGCGCTCGGACGGCGGTAGAGGCCGGACGGTTCCTGCTGAAGCGGCTGTTGGTCGACCATCGGGATGCCGAGGTCGTCCATGACCTTGAGGGTGAGGCGGGTTTCTTCCTTCAGCGTCGGGTAGGGGCCGCGGCGCGGGAGGTTGATGAGGTCGATGGGCCAGAGGAGGGGGATCATCCAGGTGACTGTGTCCTTGACGGCGTGGCCTTTGCCGAGGATGCGGCCGTTGCGGTCGACGTTATAGCCGGGGACATCGACGACTTTGGCGTCGACGGGGATGATGGTGTCCGGCTCGATGACCATGCGGTCGAAGCGGAGCTCCATCCAGCCCTTGCCGACGAGGTGGCCTGGATCTTTGTAGTCTTCGAAGCGGCCGACGAGGTAGCTGTCATAGGGCAGCACGGAGCGGCCGTAGCGTTCGGCGTGTCCGAGCTGGCAGAGGACCGGATCGCCGATGGCGGCGGTCTTCGAGGAGAGTTTGGGTTCTGAGAGGGTGCAGGAGATGAGAGAACCGGCTGGAATCAACTGCTCGGCGGCATAGCTCGAGAGCGGCGCGGCGAGCAGAAGGGTGGCTAGACAGAGAGACTTGCCGGGACGGATCGCTAACTTCATAGGAAGGCCTCCTGGGTGGGTCAGGTTTCCCCGTGAGAACACGGCGGGTTGCCATTAGTTGCGCGCATCCGGCCGGCACCGATGCGCAACAGTAACTGGGCGTCCCGGAAGGGACAGCAGGGGAGCTATGATGGCGGGGTTCGCTGGCGTTGTCAAGTGGGCGGGGTGGGGGTACCCCACCCTGGGTATGAGGCTGCGGCAAGTTAGTGCTTTTGCGGGGTTTCCTGGAGGGCCATCTGGGACGGCGGCAAGTTGCTGCGAGTGAATCATCTTACGGACGCCTTTTGGCGCCTGGTGTTCTACCACACTCCACCGGGGAGGACACTGAGCGCGCAGAGGATATCCTCGTCTGGTGGATAAGTGGAACTCGGAAGCTTGCCCTGGGCTTGGGGATTGCTGGGCGACTTGCACTTTTTTTGAGGCATAGGGTTGGGACATTGTGTTTTTATTGGGTGGGTCGCTTTTCGCATCGATTTGAAATCATTGGACCTGGCTTGTGTTGACAGACTCGACAACATACTCGACAACATGGGTGGGGCGGACCGATTTGATTCGGTTGTGGTTGCGGGTACGAATTTCATTTGAAAGAACATACCCCAGGACGATTTACCACAGAGGACACAGAGAGCGCAGAGGAAAATCCTCCCGGAGAAAGGAAAAGGGCCGCGCGCGGGCGGCCTTTTTCTTTTTTTACTCTCTATTCTTAGGATACCAAGTTTGGAGGATAAAACTGCCAACTTTCTTTGGGTTGGTTGGCTTGTAAGTGGGTTGGAATGTTGGGTTATTACTTTGGATTTTCCCACAAACACTTGACAGATCGGTGGAAAAGCAGAGGCCAGCGTCCGGCGGTCAGCATTCAGAGGTCAATCGTGTGGAAGGGGAGGCGGGTTCGAGGGATATCCGGTCGGGCAGTGCGCTTGCGTGGGGGCACATGGCTGGAACGACTTGAGCGTCGGCCTCGGCCTGGACAAGGCAGAGTTGCGTCCTAGCATACTGCGCGCTGTGCACCCCGGCGTTTCTTCCCTGCTCCGCTCGAATGTGATCCGGCCTAGACCAGCGCCGGGACTGGCCTGGCATAAGGCCCGGGGCTGAAGGCCTCCTGTTTGGCGGTTTGGTTCCCCGGCCTGAAGGCCGGGGCTTTTACCGCCGTGCCGCTCCCGCGGCACCTATGGGAACTGCAGGTGGCGTTCGACTCGCTTTGCTCGCTCAGCCGACTCGCTGAGGGAGTCTTTTGACCGGGCGAATGTGAGTGATGAATCGGCCAAGCAACTGGAGAGAGCCCTTTCGCTCAACGTCTCCCTGGTATCCGTGGGAACATTCAATCTCGAACCACGGCAACTCCGCACCCTGGGCTTCCTGACGCCGGCAAAAATGGTTGAGGCCATCAAGCGGCCACGATAATTGGGCTCCGTGAGCGGGGAGTGGCAAGGTTTTGGGCGATGAACGAACCGGCATATCGCGAAGAGCTAAGACGGATGCAGTTTACCTCACTGCAGTGCAGCAACGGAAAAGGAAGGGTCTTCGCATGAATCCAGTAGCCCATGAGCAACGCGAGAGACAGCACCAGAAGGCCGCAGATCGCGCCCACCCATACTGTCTATCCGAAGGCGGGGAGATCCCGGAAGAGTTCTTGAACTCCGAAAAGCTCTTCATCACCACTGTGCAAAAGCTTTTCAACGGTCAGACCAAATTCGGCTTAGGCCCAAGGTCGACCGAGGTCGCCACGCTCGTCATGGACGACGCACACGCATGCGTCGATTCAATTCGTCAAGCGAGCGTCATACACCTCGAGAGGGACGAACAGGCGTATCAGGACATCTTGAGCCTATTCGACGGGCCACTGCAGCAACAGGGGGCGGGCACCCTCGCTGATATCAAGAGCGGAGAATACGAGTCCATACTTCCGGTTCCCTATTGGGCCTGGAAGGAACGCCAGGCAGAGATCACTGATATAGTATCGAACCTTGCCCGACGCAGCTCAAACACAAAGCCACATTCTGCCTGGTTTACATGGCCGCTCATAAAGAACCATTTGCAAAATTGCCAATGTATCGTGTCGGGGAAGCACTTGGAGATTTCCCCCTACCTTGCGCCAGTTGACCTGTTCGGCTCTTACGCGGCAGCCAAGCACCGGGTCTTCATGTCCGCGACGGTGACAAACGACGCTTTTCTCATCAAGGGGCTCAGATTAGCCCCATCTTCGATCAAGTCGCCGCTCGTGTTCAAGGACGAAAAGTGGTCTGGAGAAAAGATGATTCTCTTGCCCTCCTTTATGGACCCGAGCCTCGACCGGGTAAAGATCGTAAATGAGATGGCGCCTCCGCGGCCCAAGAGAACATTTGGCGTTGTCGCACTGACGCCCAGTTTTAAAGTAGCCGAGTTTTGGCGGACATGCGGAGCCCTCGTTCCGACAACCGAGACGATCGAGGTTGAAATAGAGAAGTTGGGGTCCGGGAAATACGAAAATGTGGTCGCAATCGCCAGCCGCTACGATGGCATCGACCTGCCTGACAACTCCTGCAGAGTCCTCATTTTTGACTCCCTGCCTAATGCGCAGACGCTCGTTGACGAGTATGCCGACAGCACCCGATCGCAAAGCGACATCACGGCGATGCGTATCGCGAGAGCCGTCGAACAGGGGTTAGGCCGGAGCGTGCGAGGGGAACGAGATTATTGCGCGGTTATCCTCATAGGGCCCGAACTGGTGAAGATGGTCAGAAGTCAGAAGACGCGGATGCTCCTCTCGGATCAAACCAGGAAGCAGATCGAAATCGGGCTGGAAATCGCACAGATGGCGAGAACCGAGGCCGGGGGAGCTGACCCATATGAAACTTTCATCAGCATTGTCAATCAATCGCTAAAGCGCGATGACGGCTGGAAGCAGTTCTACACGGAACAGATGGATTCTATTGTGCCTTCAGCATCAAGCTACGACGTGCTTGACATCTTCGAAAAGGAGCTTACGGCGGAAGCTGCGTTCGAAGCGGGGGACGCCCCAAAAGCTGTGGGAATCTTGCAGAGCCTGATCGATGCGCATGTTAAGGACGACCTGGAGAAAGGCTGGTATCTGCAGGAGATGGCGAGATACGCCCTTGCCTATTCCACGTCAACCGCCGAGAACTTGCAGAGGGAGGCGCACTCGAAGAATCGCTACCTGATGCTTCCCGCGTCGGGAATCCAGATCGAGAAGCTGCGGGTTCTATCACAAGGCCGGACGTCCGCGATCAAGACGTGGCTGGCCACGTTCGATACGTTCGAGGAGCTCAAGCTGGCTGTGGATGAGGTCCTTGGCCGCCTCGAATTCGGTGTTAAAGCTGATCGTTTCGAGGATGCGTTTCACCAACTCGGCAAAATGCTTGGTTTTGGCAGCCAACGACCGGAACGGGAGTGGAAGGAAGGCCCCGACAATCTCTGGGTGATAAGGGATGGAGAATATCTGCTCGTCGAGTGCAAGAGTGAAGTTAAACTCACGCGGGCAGAGATCAACAAGACGGAGTCGGGGCAAATGAACAATGCTTGCGCGTGGTTCAAACGTAACTACCCGGGCGCAAAAGCCACGAACGTCATGGTGATTCCGACCAAGAAAGTCTCTAGCGCCGGGGGCTTCAACGAAAGCGTTCTGGCGCTCAGGAAAAGTGGATTGGCGTCCTTGGTGAGTAGGGCTCGGAAGTTCTACCAGGAGTTCGCAGGCCTCGACTTGCGTAATGTGACGGAACAGAGAATCCAGGAACTGCTGACAGTAAACGCGTTAGACGCCGACCATATTCTTAGCCGATTCGAGCCGATTGAAGTGCAGGGGGCCTAGACGAATCCACCGCCCCTGCGGAAACCTGTCAACCCCCCAAACCAAAATCCAAAGTAATAACCCAACATTCCACCCCACTTACAAGCCAACCAACCCAAAGAAAGTTGGCAGTTTTATCCTCATAAACTGCAGTCACCCCCGTTCCAGGTATCCCGCATTGCGCAGAATTCGCCGAACCTTCTTGGGCGAAATCGACAGGCTTTCCGCCACACGCGAAATCTTCCGGTCCTCGCGAATCCACACCTTGGGGATAACAATTTCGGCAAACTCTTCGGCGATCTGCTGAAAAGTCTTGTCGCCCACCATGCCCTCCGACCACGCCCGCAGTGTGTCGCTGATGCCCGAGGCCCGCACGATCTGCGACTTCAGCGCCGTCAGCGCGTCGACCAGATGATCGGTTTCTCCCGGGCCCATCAGGCTGGCGGCCTCGCTGGCGCTGCGGCGAGCCAGTTCCCAATCCTGAAAAAAGTCGTTGGCGGCCGTCGCCCCGCGCGCGATCCAGGCTCCCGCCAGCAACCGGCGATTCTGCGTGCCGCGCGCCAGACCCAGGGCCTCCTCGCTGTGCTGCAGCGCGAGGTTGGCGTAGACAGCGATGTCCACGTCTTCGCCGAGTTGTTCCTCCACACGGGCATTTTCCGCGGCTGCCTGCAGGATGCGCGCCCTCGCCATCAGAATGTGGTCGTTCTTCTCGAGCCCCAGCCGATAAGCTTCCCCCGCCTCATGAGCCGCATGATCGATGTCCCCCCGATCCAGGTGCAGGTAGCCAAGATTGAAAAGCACGTTTCCCGTTCCCCCTGCATGCACATGAAGGGCATAAATCTCGCGCGCGCGGCGCAGATCGAGAATGGCCTGGTGGGAGATCTGCTGATAGCGGGCCCTCAGCCCCGAGCCGGCACCCGCGGAGGTTCCCGCGCCACCGGGCTGCGCGCGAGCGTCGATCTTCCGCCGTAGCTGCAGCGAGAGCAGCCGGCGAACGTAAGCAGCATTCACCAGCGCCCGAGCCAGATTGGGATGATTCAGATCCCCCTGAGCATAGAGAGCGATGGCGCGATCGAAATGCTCCAGGGCCTGCGTATATTCGCCGGAGCGCCGCACAATCCGGCCTCTCGCCGATTCAATGTTCCCCAGCGCGACATAGTGGTCGGTCGCCTCCAGAATGCTCTCCGCATGCGAGAGCAGGCGCAGCGCCTCCTTCCGCATCCCCTTTTGAAAAAGCAGCCAGCTTTCCTGGATCTGAATGATCGCAGTGAAAATTTCGTCGTTCGATTTCTGCGCGAGTTCCCGCGCGCGCACGATGTGGAGAAGCGCCGCTTCATATTCACCCTTTTTCCGATGGGCCCGCCCCTTCCAGAAATGCGCCAGTGCGGCCAATCCCTCGTCCGGAAGGTCCGTTTCCGTTTTCAGCACAAAATCGAGGGCGTCGATAGCGGAGTCGACATCTTCAACCGACAGCGCGCGAAAGGCGTCGACCATGCGCAGGCGCAGATAGTCGCCGATCGAAAGCCGCTTGCGGCAATCGGCAGGGAAGCGCAGCAGAAGAAAATCGAGGAGGCGGTGGTCGCGGTAGCCGACATCGACCCACTGGGCCACAAGCAGCAGAACACGCGCCGCGTGAGGATCGGCTGGATCGAGCCTCGCCAGAGACGCCTCAGCACGGTCCAGCATGGATTTGCCTGTGGAGATGCGGCGCAGGTGCAGGGTGCGGTCGAGTTCGTCGGCAAATGCCTCTGGCCGGGAATCGAAGTCATCGTAGTGATCCGATTCGGGCAATAACAGCCGCGAAGCGCGGGCCGACGGGCCAGCTGCGGATTCAGGATCCACCTTGCCTCCTCGCCGACGCGCGGCTGGATTGGAACGATCCCGCATCTGGCTCCGATTATGCGCGGCCAGGGGTGCTTTCGTCCAGTCGTCCGAATCGGACGACCCCACTTGCTTGTAGAGCAAGCGGTGCGCTCTACTCGTATCACTTTGGCAAGGACCATCCGCGAAGGGATGGCCGAGGAGAGCAAACGATGAGGCACAACGGGTCGAACAATGGATCGAGCAACGGATCGAACAATGGCTGGCATTCTCCACGATGGGAGGGGATCAGCCGCGCCTATCAGGCCGAAGACGTTTACAGCCTGCGCGGCACTGTACGCGTGGAACACTCGCTGGCGCGCGCCGGCGCGGAAAAGCTGTGGCGCTTGCTGCATGAAGAAAGCTACATCCCCGCGCTCGGCGCCCTCACCGGAAATCAGGCTGTGCAGATGGCGCAGGCCGGCTTGAAGGCCATCTACCTGAGCGGCTGGCAGGTGGCTGCCGATGCCAATCTCGGCGGGCAAATGTATCCGGACCAGAGTCTCTATCCGGTTAACAGCGTTCCCGCCGTTGTTCGCGGCATCAACAACGCTCTCATGCGCGCGGATCAGATCGCCCACGCCGAGGGCCAGCAGAGCATCGACTGGATGCTGCCCATTCTTGCCGATGCCGAGGCCGGATTCGGTGGCGTGCTCAACGCGTTTGAACTGACGAAAGCCATGATCGAAGCGGGCGCCGCCGGCGTCCACTTCGAGGATCAGCTCTCCTCGGCCAAAAAGTGCGGCCACATGGGCGGCAAAGTGCTGGTCCCTACGCGTGAGGCGGTGCAGAAGCTGGTTGCGGCTCGGCTCGCAGCCGATGTGCTCGACGTCCCGACCATCATCGTTGCCCGTACCGATGCCGATGCCGCCCAACTCATCACCAGCGACTGCGATCCCGTCGATCGCCCGTTCCTTAGCGAAGAGCGAACCGTCGAAGGCTTCCACCGTTTCCATGGCGGTCTGGAGGCTGCCATCGCGCGCGGCCTCGCTTACGCGCCGTGGGCCGACATGGTGTGGTGCGAGACGTCGGAACCCAATGTGGGCGACGCGCGCCGCTTTGCCGAGGCCATTCTCGAAAAATTCCCAGGCAAGCTACTCGCCTACAACTGCTCGCCCTCGTTCCACTGGGAAGGTAAGCTCAGCCACCGCGAGATCGCCGCTTTCCAGCAGGAACTCGCCGCTATGGGCTATCGCTTCCAGTTCGTTACCCTGGCCGGCTTTCACGCCCTCAACCTCTCCACCTTCGAACTGGCCCATGAGTATCGGCGCTCCGGCATGGCGGCTTATTCAAGGCTCCAGGAGCGCGAATTCGATCTGGCAGGGAAGTACGGCTACAGCGCGGTCAAGCATCAGCGCTTTGTGGGTGCCGGTTATTTCGATCGAGTGGCCACCACCATCGCCGCGGGACAGACCTCGATCTGCGCTCTCCCCGGCTCAACGGAGGAAGCGCAGTTCGAAGATGCGTTCGAAGATGTGTTCGAAGGCCGTTCCGAACACGCCCCAACCTTATCCGAACTGCGCGCAATGATCTAAACACAATCAGGAAACGATGAACGGAGAAGAAGAATGACCACAACAGTAACGTCGCTTGAAGCTCTCAGCATGTTCCCCGAGGGGCAGGGAGAAGAGATCCTGACCCCCGATGCCGTGCAGTTCCTTCGCGAACTGGATCTGCGTTTCGAAGAGCGCAGGGTGAAGCTGCTGAGCGACCGCCGCTCCCGCCAGGAGCAATTCGACCGCGGGGTTTTGCCCGCTTTCCTGCCCGAGACGGAAGCGGTTCGACGCCGCGACTGGATAGCCGCGCCGATTCCGCCGGAACTGCTCGATCGCCGCGTGGAGATCACCGGGCCCCCCGATCGAAAGATGATCATCAACGCGCTGAACTCGGGCGCCAACGTCTTCATGGCGGATTTTGAAGACTCGAATTCACCCACCTGGACCAACTGCATTGAGGGCCAGCGTAACCTTCGCGACGCCAATCTGCGCTCCATCAGCTGGTGCTCGGCTGAAGGGCGTGTATACCAACTGGGACCCAACCCCGCGGTGTTGTTCGTACGGCCGCGCGGCTGGCACATGGTGGAAAAGCATTCTTGTCTCTCGGGGACGCCGATTTCGGCATCGCTGTTCGACTTCGGGCTCTACTTCTTTCACAATTATCAAATTCTGCTGCAGCGCCGATCAGCCCCCTATTTCTATCTGCCCAAACTCGAGAGCCACCTCGAAGCGCGGTTGTGGAATGACGTCTTCCTCTTTGCCGAGGAATATGCCGGAGTGCCCAGAGGAACCATCCGCGCTACCGTGTTGATCGAGACCATTCCCGCGGCTTTTGAAATGGATGAAATCCTCTACGAATTGCGCTACCACTCCGTCGGGTTGAACTGCGGGCGCTGGGATTACATTTTTAGTTTCATCAAGAAATTCCGAAGCCGTCCTGACTTTGTGCTGCCCGACCGCGGCGCCATCACCATGGAGCAGCCTTTCCTGCGCTCCTATGTCGAGCTGCTCATCCACACCTGCCATCGCCGCGGAGTCCATGCCATGGGAGGCATGGCCGCGCAGATCCCCATCCGTAACGATGCGCAGGCGAACGAGGAAGCTATGGCACGCGTGCGCCAGGACAAGCTGCGCGAAGTGCGCGCCGGACACGACGGCACCTGGGTCGCCCATCCTGGACTGGTTCCCGTGGCTCGTGAGATCTTCGACGAGCACATGAAGGCAAAAAACCAGATTCGCATGCCGGCAGAGAAGCAGTCGCCCATTACCGAGAAGGACCTGCTGCAGATCCCCGAGGGATGTATTACCGAGGCAGGTGTGCGCCGCAACATCGATGTTGCGCTGCAGTATATCGAGTCGTGGCTGCGTGGTAATGGCTGTGTGCCTATCTATAACCTGATGGAAGACGCTGCCACCGCGGAGATTTCGAGGGCTCAGCTCTGGCAGTGGATTCATCATGGCGCGCGCATGGACGATGGCCGCACGGTCACGATTGAGATCTGCGAAAACCTGCTCGGGGAAGTTCTGTGGCAGGTCGAGAGATCAATCGGAGCGAAGGCGTGGGCCGCTTCAAAATTCCATCGCGCCGCCGAAATCCTGAAGCGGCTCAGTGGTGGAGGATTTCAGGATTTCCTCACCACAGCCGCCTACGCTGACCTTCCCTAGAACAGATGTTTTCCAAGTCTGTCGTCGAGTCTGTCAACACACAGCCAGGTCCAATGATTTCAAATTTGCGGGTCCAAAGGCCCGTGAATCGCCACTCCCCATAACAGAAAACAAATGTCATCCAGAGCGAAGCATCCGAATATCAGCGCGCCGCGTTTGGCGCGCTGAACTCATTCAGCCGCAAGTCGAAGGACCTGCAGTTGGCATAAGTGCCGCGTAGCGCCACGGCGGTAGAGGCCCCGGGCTTCAGGCCGGTGACCAAACCGCCCAACAGGGGCCTTCAGGCCCGGGCTTTGTGTCACGGCGCGACCTCACCGCCCGCGGAAAAAGTCGCCGATGACACAAAAGCCATCCCTCAGCGGCTAAAGCCGAATTCATTCCGCAGACTTTACGATCCGGCTAAAGCCAGCCCCTTTCAAAGAATCGAGTTTTTTCGCAAGCTGTGAAGTCGTGCCCTGATACAGAAGCGCGGGGGAGTGGGGCCCGGTTCATATCTGGGCGGTTAGGGCCCGATTCGGGGAAAAACGGGCGCTTCGCACTCTCCCGGGTCTCAAAGGCGAGACCCGGGCCAGCCGGCCTGATGTGCGGCTTCCCGGTGAACGGATGGCGGAGCCCTTGGCGAGCGATGGGCTCATCCAAAGGAAAACGCCGGAGGTTTTGGCTCCGGCGTTTGTTTGGTCGTTTCTGCTTAAAGAAAGTGCTTATACCAGCGCCGGCACGTTGACTTTGTCGTACCAGGAGTGGGCTGCCTTCAGCGCTTTGTTGACGTTTTCGATGTTCTCTACGCCCTTGGTGTTGAGCCATTCTTCGAAGGCCTTGCCGCCTTGTTTGGCGTAGACGGCTATGCCGTCTTTCCAGGTGGCACGGCCGCAGAGGACTCCGTTGAAGGGGGCGCCCGATTCTCCGGCTAGCTCGAGGGTTTCGATGAAGACCGGGTTCGAGACGCCGGCCGATAGATAGATGAAGGGCTTGTGCGTGGAGGAGGCGGCGAGGCGGAAGTGCTCGAGCGCTTCGGCGCGGGTGTAGGCCTGCTCGCCCTTGAAGGAGCGTGTACCGGCGACGAACTCCATCTGAATGGGGACTTCGACTTTGAGGACGTCGACGCCGTAGCGCTGCTTGCCGAACTCCTCCATGGAACCGGTGACGATGTCGGGCTTGCGCCTGGCGTAGGCAACACTCTTCTCGTCTTCGCCGTGGACGGCGTAGCCGACGAGCTCGAGGAAGAAGGGGATGTCGTGGGCGATGCATTCGTCGGCGATGCGCTCGACCCAAGCTTGCTTGTGGTCGTTGACGGGGGACTTCTCGTAGGGCGTGTAGTAGAGGAGGATCTTGATGCAGTCGGCGCCGGCTTCCTTCAGGCGGCGGACGGACCATACGTCGAGCAGGTCGGGCAGGCGGCCGGGAGTGTTGGAGTCGTAGCCGGTCTTCTCGTAGGCCAGCAGCAGGCCGGCATTTTTCG
>PMSS01000097.1 GCA_003167515.1 Acidobacterium sp.
CGTCGTGGCAGCGGAAGCAGCCGGGGTACGCCATGTGGCCGATGTTGTTGGGATAGGTGCCCCAGGTGACTTTCATACTGGGGAAGACGTTGCGGTCGTAGATGGCCACGAGGCGGCGCGCGGAGGCGGCGATTGTGGCGCGCTGCGTGTTCCAGAGGTCGGGGTATTGGGTGCGGTAGAAGTCATCGAGGCCGGAGGTGATCTTTGTGCCGGCTTGGGCCTGTGAGGAATAGGTCGCCTGGATGAGCTGAAGGCCCTCCTTGTGCATGAAGGGAAGGTCGGGGCTGGGGTCGCCGTCGAGCATGGCTTCGTCGATGGCGTCCGCGGCGGTCTGGAAAACGTGAGTCGCCTGATTGTGGCAGTCCATGCAGTCCATGGTGCGGCGGACGCCTTTGACGGGGCTTTTCGAGTCGGAGCTGACGTACTCGGTTTTTGAGCCATCGGGATTGGTGGCGGTGACGGCGAGGATGGTCTGGGCTTCGTTGTCCGTAGCGACATATTCGAAATTGTTGAGATGGTGGCCGTGAATGCCGCTGAAGTGCGAGACGGAGTCGACGCCACCGAGGTGCAGGACGAGCACGGTGCGGGTGACGGAGTTCTTCACGTCATCGCCGAAGGTTGTTTTGACGAGCAATTTCTCACCGGTGAATCGAGTGGGTGAGTGGCATTCCTCGCAGGTTTCGCGCGCCGGGCGCAGGCCGTTCAGGGTCGCGCGGATGGGCGTGGGCCAAGCGTGAAATGTGACTTCGATGAGCTGCTTCGTGCCGTTGACTTTGGCCTGGACATAGGATTTCATGCCGGAGCCGACGTGGCACTCCACGCAATCGACGTGGGAGTGCGGCGATTCCTGGTAGGCGGCCCATTGCGGGGCCATGACGTGGCAGGACTGGCCGCAGAAGTGGGGCGAATCCATGTAGGCGACGCCGCGGTAAGTCGCGGTCCCCACGATGACAAAGTTGATGAACGTGATTACGACGACAGTCTCGATCCCGCGGCGGAAAACGGGGTTGCGCAGGTCGATTTGTGGATATATGGAAGGCACTTGTCCGGCGGCGATGAGCTGCCTGCGGCGCAACCAGATGCCGATAGGGATGAGAACAAGCCCGAGGACAAAGAGACCGGGCAAAAACAGATCGAGAACGATGCCGATGTAGGGATTGGCGGAGCCGCTGTGGCCGAAAATGGAGACGACCCAGAAGCCGATCAGGACAAACGCGGAGGCGGTCGTCAGCGCACCGCCGATGAGGCTGGTCAAGTTATTGCCAAAGAAAAGAAACGGCTGGAGCCACTCTTCCTTCAGTTTTTGCCACAGGGACATGGATGCCTCTTTATCCAGCGATATAGGCGCTCAAGGTTAATACGAGCAGGGCCAGGCCAATCACTATAGCGGTAAAGCCGACTACCCGGCTGAAATTTAACAGCCAGAGCGGAGGGGCGTCTGTGATTCTTGTCGCAGACTTACCTTCGGCGATCATGCGTTGGTACTCGTCCGGACGGCGATTTTTGAATTCTTCTTCGCTCTCGCGCCCGGTGAAGATGACCATGTCCATGGGGAAGCTGTCGGGGCGGAGGTGGGTGTTGACGAAGTGGATGGAGAAGATGAAGAGGATGGCGAGCAGGCCTTCTTCACTGTGGATGACGAGGGCGGCGTTGAGCGCCCAGCCAGGGAGGAAGCGCGCGAAGAAGGGCGCAAACCACATGGCGTAGCCGGAGAAGCCGATGACGACCATGCCCCAGAAGACAGCCCAGTAGTCGAATTTTTCCCAGTAAGCATAGCGCTCGAAGCGCGGTTTGGGGCCGAGGCCGAGAAACCAGCGCATATGGCCGAAGAGGTCCTTGACGTCTTTCCAGTTGGCGACCATTGAAGTAGGTCCCCAGAAGATGCTTTTGTCGCGCTTGAAAATGCCGCGGGCAACGATTTCGCGCACGTGGATGATGAAGGCGAGGGTGAGGACGAGCGCGCAGAATTTGTGGAAGAAAAGGATGGTGCCGAAGCCGTCGACCAATTTGGCAAAGCGAATCGCCCAGATGGAACCACTGAAGCGCATCATGAGCCCGGTCGCCGCCAGTACGAGGAAAGTGGTGAAGAGAACGGCGTGGAGGCAGCGCTGGCCCAGCGTAAAGCGCAGGAAGTAGCGGGGCTGTTCCGGAGCGGCGGGCTGGGTTGCGATGGTGGCTTCCGGAGTCGGAGCCGCGGTGGTGGGGGTTGGATCAGGCATTTTTTCCTCCCGGCGATTTGCTTTTGGCCTGCTGGAAGCGGGAACGGATGAGCCATAGCGCGGTATGCAGCAGGAAGAAGGTGAGCACGCTGGTAAGGAGCAGGTTCATAAACAGACGAATGTAGTAGAGCGCGGGGTTCAGCTTGCGATTGCGCGCGTTGGCGTGCGGCTGGTACTGGACGAAGCTGGCGTTAGCGCCGGCGTGGCAGCGGCCACAGGTTGCGATCAGGTTCGCCTTATTGACAGGCGAGTTGGGATCGGACGCGGGCAGGACTTCGTGCGCCCTGTGGCAATCCCAACAACGAGCGGTTTCGGTATAGCCGCCGAGCAGGCCTAGCTGCGAGTGGAATGTGTCGCGATAGGTGCTGAACTTATCGCGATGGCAGGAGCCGCAGATAGGCGTCGACTGCATGCGGAAATCCGCCGAGGTGGGCTCGACGATGCCGTGGGCGGTGTGGCAATCCGTGCAGACCGGCGCGCTGGCATTGCCGGCGGTGACTGCCTTGCCGTGGACTCCCTGCTGATATTGCTCGTTGATGCCGACGTGGCAGCTGCCACAGGTTCGTGGGATGTTGGTGCGGTACGTTGAGCTTTGCGGGTCGGTATGGCTGAGGATTTTGTGCGAGCCGTGGCAACTGGTGCAGTTGGCGGCGACAAGCAGGCCTTCTTTACCGAGGGCGAAGCCGTGAATCGAGTCGATGTAGAGGGCGTAGACGTTGGGGAGGTGGAATTTCTTCGCCATCGCCGGATCGCCGTGGCAGCCGCCGCAGGTTTTGGGAATGTTCAGCGGGTAGACCGTGGAATTTGGATCCGTTTTTGTGACAATTTCGTGGGCGTTGCCGTGACAGCCGGTGCAGGGATGCGCTTTCCAGCCGGTAGCGCCGGGGACAGAAGTGCTGGCTTTGGCGTGAATGCTGCCGGCGATTGCAGAGGCTTCATCGGCGTGGCAAGTTTCGCACTGGACCGCCGCGGGGTGATCTGGATGCGGGTAGTCGTGGATGTCTTTGTGGCAGTCGGAGCATTTGAGGCTGCCGTGGATGCTCGCGTGAAATTTGTCGGCGCTGACGCCGATGCTTTTGCCGTTGGTGTCCTGGAGGGTCGGATCGCCGTGGCAGGAAAGGCAGTCGGTGTCCGCGCGCAGGGGGCGCCCTGGCGCAGCCAACAGGAGCACTGAGGCAAAAAGTGTCAGGCCAAAGGAGGAAACGGTCTTCATTTCAGCTCCGGTACTTCATGCCGTTCGCTGCGGCGATTGGAAGAGGCAGTTGAATGTCTGCCTCTTCCCTCTTGCCACCGCACCGATGACGGCCTCGAGATCGGCTCCGCTATTTCTGCAGAGTGCGGATGTAGGCGACGACATCTTTGATCTGGGCATCGGTCAGCTTGCCGGTGTAGGCGGGCATTTTGCCTTTGCCGTTCTTGGTTGCCGCGATGAGTTCGGCGTCCGGGACCTTGATCTCGGCAGGATCTTTGAAGGACGGGGCCTTCATGGCTTTGCCAGTAGGGGTGGAGGCGGTGCCGTCGGGGCCGTGGCACATAGCGCACTTGGCTTTGTAGGTGTCGGCGCCGGCGCTCTGCGCAAAGGCAGGCGCCGCAATGGAGGCGGCGAGCAGGATCATGGCCGCGGTTCTGATGCGATGGTTCATAGGGTGATGCTCCTTGATGGGGTCGTTTCGGTCCCAAATCCTTCCCGTTGATACATCGCGGGAGATTGCCTGGTCTGTGATATTTGCCACAGACATAGGCGGATTCATCTTACAGAGGCGGCCTCAGCCGGGCGGAGCGGCGTGGTTCACGGCTTACCCTCCGGATGGGGATTGGCTGCATCGGACGCGGGGGCGGGTGGAGGATCGACATTTGGGTTCGGCGCATCTTCCGCGGTTGACTCGCGCACTTCGTGCTCGGGCCCGCGCCCGGTGAGGAAGGTCCACTTCACGGGGTAAATGTCGGGGTCAAAAATAACGGCGTAGAAGTGCCATATGACGATGGCCGCGGTGGCGAGGATCGCCTCATAGAAATGGATTGCGGTGCTGATGGTGAGGATCGACGCGGGATGCGGCAGGTGGGCGAGGATCCAGTCATTGAGCCACAGCAGCACGCCGGTGACTGCCATAACGGCGGTGCCCCACACCAGCGCCCAGTATTCAGCCTTCTCAGCGTAGTTGAAGCGGCGGTAGCGCGGGAGCTGGTCGCTGTGACCGAGATTGTATTCGACAGTCTGAATGGCTTCCTTCGCATCGCGCAGATCGGGAACCATGTCTTTGAGCCAGCGGCGGCCGCTCTTTTTCATCGACAGATAAGCGATGTGGTACGCGGACGCGCCCATGAGCACGACGCCGGCAATGCGGTGAACCCAGCCGCGGATCGGGAATCCGTGCTCCCAGTGAACGAGGGGAGCAGCCCAGAAGGAATGCGGAAACTTGAGGGCGAAGCCGGTGATGACCAGCACGATAAAGCTGACGAGGAGCAGCACGTGCTGCCAGCGTTCGCTGAGGGTGAGGCGAATTTGTCCCGGCTCCTGACGATAGCTTGCGAGGATCACATGGGCCTTCCGCCGCAGGTCGATGAGATTGTGCAGCAGCATCAGGCCGAGGGTGACCGGGATAACGATGAAGTAGAAGAGCTTCACGAAATCGAGAACGCGTCCGCCAGGGGTGGTTTTGGACATGACGTGGACCGGCCCGATGGCGAAGCGGCTGCCGGCATCGTTGTGGCATTGGCCGCAGGTTTTGCTCAGGCTGGCCTTGTTGACGGTCGAGCGCGGATCGCTGGACGGGTAGATGTTGTGCACGCCGTGGCAGCTCGCGCAGTTGGCGACGGTCTGGCGGCCTTCGCGGGCGGCGAGTCCGTGGTAACTGTCCTCGTAGGTGGGCACGCGGTCCTGGGGCATGGCGAAGCCGGCCATCAGCTGTGTGTCGGCATGGCAGCGGGAGCAGGCTTCCTGGGAGACATTCGCCATGAAAACGGGCGAGCCGGGATCGCCGGGAGCGAGAATCTTGTGTTCACTGTGACAGTCGGTGCAGGTGGCCGCCTGCAGAACGCCCTTGGCCACAGCCTGGCCATGGATGCTCTGGGCGTAGGTGTTGTAGACGCCGGTGTGGCATTTGCCGCAGGTGGAGGCGACGTTCTGCTTCCATACTTTCGACTTTGGATCGGAGACGGGAAGAATGTCGTGGGTGCCGTGGCAATCGTTGCAGGTGGCCGCGTTCTCGTTGCCCTGCTGAATCGCACGGCCATGCACGCTCTGCCGGTACGCTTCGACGGGGCGCACCTCGGTGAACATATATTTGGCGGCAAGCTTCGGGTCGGAGTGGCACGATCCGCAGGTATTGGGCAGGTTCTGCTTGCTCACGGGCGAGTGCGGATCGCTCGAGGGCAGCGCGGCGTGCGCGGAGCCATGGCAGTTCTGGCAGGTGGGCACGTCGGCGTTGCCATGGTCACGAGCGCGGCCGTGGATGCTGGCGCGGTACTGCGCGACTTCAGTGGCGTGGCAGGTGGCGCAGAACTGCGGGCCGGCAACAGCCCTGGTCACATTGTTGGTTCCGTGACAGGCGACGCAGGTTTGCGGATCGTTGGGATTGCCCAGAGCTGTATGAGCGCCGGAGGCCATCGCTTTGGCGGCGTCGGAGTGGCAGGTGATGCAGAAGGCTGAGGCGGTCTTCGCGTTGTGCGACTGCGCGGAGGCTCCTGCGTGGCAATCGAGACAGCCGAGGCTCGAGTGCGGGCCTTTCATGTGAGCGGAGGGATTGATGATGATGTCTTTGCCCTGGGAGTTTTTCAGCCCGGTGGAGGGGCCGTGACAGAGCAGACAGTCAGAAGCCTGCTGGGCGCGCGCATTTGGAACGAACAGTACTGCCAGGAAAAAGATGAAGAGAACAACACCGTCGATCTGGTGGTTGTGAGCCCGACTGTCTGCAAAACATGGTTCCGCAGGCAGATCTACCGCGTTGGTCCCCATGACTACTTTCCTGATCCCGCCTGGGAGTTGCTGGAGTCTCCCGGTGGAATCTCCGCGTCTGAGCGCATATTCGCGCTCGGACTCGGTACTTCGTGGCGGGGTCCGTGCGCAGGAACTCGCCGCCCGGCACCGCTCTTTTTGTTGCGCTGCCTACTTCTGCAGGGTGCGGATGTAAGTGACAACGTCCTGAATCTGGGCGTCGGTTAGCTTGCCCGCGTAGCCCTGCATCTTGCCCACGCCGTCTTTTGTCTGCTTGAAGAGCTCGGCGTCAGTGGCCTTCACATCCTCTGGCGACTTGAGCGAGCGCAACTTCATGCTTTTCCCTATGGGCGTGTTGCCGGTGCCATCGGCGCCGTGGCACATGGCGCATTTGGCTTTGTAAGTGGCCTCACCGGTCTGCTGCGCCATGGCGGGAATCGCCAGAAAAGCGCTCAGCAAGCTCAGGATGGCAATCTGCGAATTGTGCTTCATGTCGAGCCTCATTCAGCGATGGCCGAGGCGAACCTCGGCCACCTTTATTCCGCTCAGAACTCGTAATGGAATCCGAGGGTCAGGTTATTGGCCCGGAAAGTCCGGGGCGCGGTTTCGCCGGAATTCGGCAGGAGCTGACCGGTTTGCAGCGGCGCCAGAGAGTTGCAGCCAACCACGGGCGCCGGTGTCGTGGGCGTGGGGTTGCTGGTGCTGCAGTACGCCGCACCCGAAGCCGGGCCTTCGGAGTAGCTGTAGTAGTTGTACTCGGCCTTCCAAATCCATCCAGGATGGACCGTGTAGGCGAGATCGACAAAGGGAGACTGATACCTGGAGACCAGGGAGCCGGCAACATCGCGCGGATCGTTGTAGAAGCGGCTTCCGTCAACGGAGTTGATGCGATAGCCAATCGCTCCCCTGAAGGAGTTGGAGGGAGAGATGCGGAGCGCCGCCGAGCCGGAATTCGTAGGAGCATCGATGAAATCCTTCGCCGGCCCATACTCGTAATAGGTCTGGCCGCGCACCGTGGCGCCGGGGCACGCCGTACCACTGGGAGTGGCGGCGGCGGCTTGAGTGGCGCTGCCGGCGCCGTCATAGCAGATATTGGTGGCGGTGTAGACGTCGCTGAAGGAGTAATTCAGATCGAACCCATAGTGCCCGTTCGGCAGCAGCTGCGCACCCATGCTGGCAATCCGGCTGTGCGCAACGTGATCGAGCGGACCGGCGTAGTCGGCGCCGCTCTTGCCTCCCGTCGAGTTGTACAGCGCAACAGCGCTCTGGTTGTTGTTCGTGTTGTTATGCAGCTCCATGTCGTTGTAGGCGCCAGAGACCGTGGCCCAGGCTTTCAGTTTGTAGATCGTGTGCACGCGGTAGTGCTGCAGTTCCCGGGGCGCGACAGGAGTGAATACGTTGTCGGTGTAGAGCACTTCGGCGCTGCCGTTGACATTCCAGTTGGGGGTGGGACGCAGGGCGGCGCTGAAGATCCCGCCGTTTTCGTTGATGGCGACGGTTCCGCTGTAAACCGCGCCTACCGCAAGCGGAGTGGTGTGGAACATGCCCTCCGCAATGGTGTGGGTGCGGTAGCGATATGTAAGAGAGAGGGTGGCGCGCGACCAGCCATCCCACGTCGCGGTCGCGTTATTGGTAACAAACCGCTGGCCCAAATAGCCAGCCAGAGGTACTCCAACGGTCGGGCTGCCTTCAAAGGTGGAGGCGCCCGCGGCTGCAGTCGTCGTGGTCAACCCACCTGCGTAATTAATCGTTTCATTACCCGCGGTCGCAGGGGTCGACACAGTGGTCACGCTCGTCATGTTGGCCGTTCCCGGCTGGTGCTCCGTGGAGTAATCCACCTGATCGGAGACACTGACTTTCTGCGTCGCCTGCCAGACGATGCCGTAGTCGGCCGAGACTACTTCCCTCTTCGCCGCCGCGTTGCCCTGGTAGGTAAGCGAGCGGGTGGTCTTGGTCAGCCCCTGGAAGTACTCGTTGTAGTAAGGCAGGTTCATCTTCGCATTGGTGTAGCGAAGATCGCCGTTCATCGAGATGTTCCGGACGCTGGAACTCTGGAACCGGAATATCTCAGTGGGATAGAGGAAACGGGTCGGCTGGGAGCGCAGGTAGCTGGTGATGACGGCGCATGCCGGATTGATCACGGGCAGGCCGCCGAGCGTTGGCGCCGCGGAGAGGACAGGAGTCGTGCCAATACTGTTCGCATTGCAGGCGCTCGCACCCGAATAGGGCGTCAGGCTGTCGTAGTTGGCAAGCAGAGCAACCGGGGTTCCGTCCGGTTCCTGCACGTTGAAGTAGGCGGGATCCATGATGAAGTAGGAGTCAGCCTTGTAGTGGTCGATCTGCTCTTCCAGGGTGAAGCGGGTTTCGCGCAGAGGCTTCCAGTCGAGTGCAGCCATGTAATCGTCGGTGCCGTTGCGCTGATACTCCTCGAGCAGGACATCGTAGGAACTGGCAACCTGATAACCGCTGGGGGTCAGGCTCGGACCTTCGAAGGTATTGTGCGAGTACCCCACGCGCCAGGTCACCTTCGAAAGCGGAAGGAAGGTAAGATTCGTATCGGTCATGCGGCGGACCGAGTTGTTCAGAAAGGGCGACTGCAAAACCTGCGAGTACGGCAGGGAGCCGGTTGGCGCCGCCGTGGGACCGATGGGAGTCGACTGGCCCGACGGGATATTCGGATTGCCGAGCAAATCGTAGTCGAAGTACTGGCGATCGCGACGAAACAGTCCCGAGAACTCGTAGAGATTACCCTTGTGAAAGCCCATCCTGGCGAAGCTGTAGGGATCGCCGCCGAAACCACTGCCGGCGGCGCTGAGAGAATCAAACAGCGTGTTCTTTGCGCCTGGAATCGCACGCATCTCAAAGGTTTCGCCCAGCACGCGCGGTCCGGAATGCTGGTTGACCAGGGTGTCGTACATCGCCTCGCTGCCGGAGAGGCCGACGATGTGCCCACCGAGATCGACGGTTTGATGGACGGTGTATCCCCGCGGGGCAGCAGCCGGCTGCGCGTCGGGCGCCGGAGCCTGAGCGACAGCGATGCACGCCGTCATCAGTAGAACAGCGACTCCAATGCCCCCGGCGATGCGCCCGACCCTTGCGGGAGAGGACTGCTGATTGGAGAACCGCGAAAGCCAGCAAATCTTCTTCATATGAAGCCTCACTTGAGAACGTCGGACCCTCGAAACCGTGGACATGCAAAACCTGCTACCGGATGCAGACCGCGCCTTTCCTTGTATGGGCAGGAGCAGTCGGGCTCCGTGAACTACCGGAGGAACGCCTGGTTGATGTTGGAGCCGTGAATGTAGGTATGGCAGCTCGTACAAGGCGCTATCTCCGCCGATGCATTCGCCATTCCGTGAACCGTACCGGCCGAGACCGGGCTGTGGCACTGGTTGCACAGAGTGTTGATCGACGACATATTCAGCAAACGAGCGTTCTGAGAACCGTGCGGACTGTGGCAGGCCGTGCATCCCTCCGCCTTCACCGCGGCATGCTCATACACAAACGGCCCGCGCGTTTCGGCGTGGCACTTTGTGCAAACCGCATTGCGATCGGCGGTGACCTTGATGTTGTTCGCCTGGAAAGTGCCGTGCACGTCGTGGCAATCGCTGCAGCTAACCGCTCCTTCGTTGACCGGATGATGGAAGGGCATGTCGAACGCCGCCTTCTGGTCGGAATGGCACTGGAAGCAGAGCTTCGGCTGTTCGGCCTTCAGCAGATGCTCCGGCGTCTCGGAATCGTGGACGTTGTGGCAATCGAGACAGCCGACGTTAGCTTTCGCATGCGGGGAGCGGTCGAAGTTCGGGTGCGTGCCGGCGTGGCAGCCCAGGCATGTCGCACTGGCGTCTTTGGCGCTCAGTTTGTCGAAGCGGCGGATCTTCGTGACATCGCCGCCACCCTCGACGTGAGCCTTGCCGGGTCCGTGACAGCTTTCGCAGGTCACTCCTTTACCGGCATGTTCGAGAGCGAGACGGGTGTGCGGATTGTTGGTATCGGTAAATCTTTTGACGACATCCGCGTGACAGGTGGCGCAGGTCTCCTGGCCGACGAAATCCGTCGCATCCGCTGCCGCCTTTGGTTGGGAAGCTACGGCTTGCTGCTGGCCTGCGCCGGCAGCGAGCGCCAGCCTGGTTCCTGCGAACCCGGTCAGTAGCAGAAGACACGCGATGCTGCTTAGAAATCGACGCATGCGTATTCACCTCGCACAGCAAGCGGAGAGTTTCGGTGGTGCCTCCCCTGGCTCGCTGAAATTACTGCTATGTAACTCGTGGAGAATACGGGTGTCCCGTTACAGGACACAGTGATCTAAATCACAGAGCGACATTACTTACGTTGCAGTGATTTGAATCACTTAGCTTCGGTTGGCGCGAGACAGGCCGTAGGGGCCGGAATTGCGGGGATCTCGATCTCTCGACCGCCCAGAAGTTCTGCGGAATCAACGGTCGATGCCGAAGAATGGCGTGCTTTCGGTATTGGGCGGCGCAGTCAGGGGGTGTGATTACTTTGGTTCGCGCGTTACGCGGTGATTGCGGATATCAGCGGGAGGACCACTTCCGTTTGTGACTGCTCCATCTCGCTGGACCACTCCTGCACCTGGCGGATCGCGCTCTCGACCAGCGCCGCAAGCGCGGCACCCACAGTCGCGGTCAATTGTGTGCCCCAGGCGATCACGTCAGGCTGAACGCCCAGGACGACGATTTGATGGGGCGCGCTGGCACTCAGCCGCATGGCACCGATGAGGTCGGAAAATCCCAGCAAGTGCACGCTCTTCGAGATGGGCAGATCGGCGATGTCCTCTCCCTCGAATCGCAACAACGTTCCCGGAGCCGCACCGGCATCGATGGCGTCGATGGCCAGCAGACGCGTGATGCCGTCCAGGGGATACAGCAAGTCGAGTCCCAGGGTACCGCCTTCAATCAGCGAGACAGAGCGCGGGAGGCGCGGGTCGGCCCGGAGCTGCTCAAGAGCCAGCATGCCGACGGCGTCGTCGGTGCGCATCAGATTCCCCAGCCCCAGAACCGCGATGCGGGGAGGCATCTATCGATCCCAGTCTCGGGTGCGATGGATTTTGCGCTTGCTGAAGAGTTGCTGTGGCTCGAGGCTGGCGATTTTCAGTTCTTCGTCGATGGTTTCGTCATCGACGAATTTGTAACCGCTGAAGATACTTTCCATCTCCGCGTTCCTCTCCGTCATGGCTACCAGCACCGCGCTGTAAACGTGGTGGATGAAGAATGCCATGAGGAAGAACAGGAAGAGGAAGTGGATCATCCGGATCCACTGGATGTCGATGACGCGCGGAATCCATCCCACGAAGAAGCGCAGGGTTGGCGAACCCTCGACGGTGGCAAAGAGCACCAGACCGGTGATGCATTCGCAGGCGATGAGGAAATAGACAACGATGTAGGTGAGGCCGGCGAGGGTATTGTGGCCGATCTGCTCGAAGGGTTTGCGCTGCTGGAAGGTGTAGTAGCGGAACATCGCCTTGAGGCTGCGCCGCTGGCGCTGGGTGAGTGGCAGGAACTGACGCCACCGCGCCCAATGATTGCCGGCGAAGAACCAGTAGATGCGCACCATAAGCGCGCCGATCAGCTCAAACCCGGCCAGCTCGTGGATGAAGCGCACCGTTCCCATCGTCCACTGGCGCGGGCCAGGAAAGATGAGGAAGGGGTGGTTCATGTAGAGGCCGGTCCATGTAAGCACGGTGACGGCGGCTACGATGCCCCAGTGGCTCAGGCGAACAGGCAGTTCCCAGACGTAGACAGGGACGAGATGCTCTTCGCCAACGGCGGCGTGCTTTTTCGGAGGAGCGGGACGGACGATGGCCGCCATCACCGGCCTCCCTGCAGCACCGCCTCGGCCACAGGATCCGGAGGAAGCGACGTGGATCCCTCCGGTTCCCTCACAGCCACAACATTACGGCCGTAGCTGCGTCCCTTGCCGTCGACCACGTGCACAGCGCAAGCCAGGCACGGGTCGAAGGAATGAACCGTGCGAAGCACCTCAAGCGGGCGCTCCGGATCGGCGATGGGCGTATTGATCAGCGCAGCTTCATAAGCGCCACGCTGGCCGTGCGCATCGCGCGGTCCGGCATTCCAGGTGGAAGGCACGATGGCCTGGTAGTTGACGATCTTCTTGTTCTCGATTTCGACCCAGTGTCCGAGCGAGCCGCGCGGCGCTTCTTCGAGTCCGAAGCCGGCGCAGGATTTAGGCCAGCTCTCGGGATCCCATTTGTCACCGTTGTGGATACGAATGTCGCCGTGCGCCATGTTGTCGTCGAGCTGTGCGATCCATTCGGGCAGCTTCTCGACCACGATGTCCGCCTCGATGGCGCGGGCAGCGATGCGGCCGAGCGTCGAGTAGAGCGCTGTGGGCGGCGCGTTGAACTTCGCCAGCACCGCATTCACGGTTTTCTGTACCTGCGCGTCGCCGGAGGCATACGCGATCAGCGTGCGCGCCAGTGGACCCACTTCCATCGGCTTGTCGTCGTACCGCGGCGACTTTAGCCACGAATACTTGGCATCGGTATCAAGCTGCTGGTAAGGCGGCTTCGGGCCCGAGTACTTCGGATTGGTCTCTCCCTCCGCGGGACGACGGCTGGCCTGATCGCCGACCGAGTATTCGTACCAGGAGTGGGTGACGTATTCGGCGACTTTGCCGGGATCGACCGGATGCACTTTGGACAGATCGCGACCCATCAATATGCCGCGCGGAAAGAAGTAATCCGCCGGGTCGTTGATGCTGCCTGAGGGGAAATCGCCGTAGGCCATGAAGTTCCCGAGGCCTTCGCCGTAGCCGAACCATTCCTTATAGAAGCCGGCGATGGCGAGGACATCGGGAACGTAGACCTGCTGGACAAAGGTTTTGGCGCGAGCCGCAAGCTCATTGAAGAGCGTGATGCGCTCCGGATTGATAACGGCTTCCGGCTCGTTGCCATCGATTGCGGTAGACATCCCACCGACCAGATAAGTCTGGAGGTGTGGATTTTTACCGCCCAGGACCGCGTGGATGCGAATAAAGTCCCGCTGCATATCAAGCGCTTCGATGTAATGCGCGACAGCGAGCAGGTTCGCTTCCGGCGGCAGTTGGTAAGCAGGGTGTCCCCAGTCACCACTGCTAAAGAGGCTCAACTGCCGGCTGGCCACAAGGGCCTTGACGCGGTCCTGGACACCCTTAAAGTAAGTAGCGCTCGACTTCGGCCATTCCGAGATGGACTGCGCAAGCTGCGAAGTCTTTGCCGGATCGGCTTTAAGGGCGAGGGTCACATCGACCCAGTCGAGCGCGTGAAGATGGTAGAAGTGAATGACGTGATCCTGAACGTTCTGCGCGCCCGCGATGATGTTGCGGACGAGCCGAGCGTTATCGGGAATATTGATGCCGAGAGCGTTCTCGACGGCGCGCACCGAAGCGAGCGCGTGGACGGTGGTGCAGACTCCGCAGATGCGCTGTGCCCAGATCCAGGCTTCACGCGGGTCGCGGCCGCGCAGGATGAGCTCAATGCCACGGAACATGGTGCCGGAGCTCCAGGCGTCGGTGACGCGACCTCCGTTGACCTCCGTCTCAATGCGGAGGTGGCCTTCGATGCGGGTTACGGGATCAATGACGACGCGTGCCATCTCAGTGGACCTCCGTCGTTGGTTTTTCTGTCTTTGGCGCTTCTTTGGCGGCGACCTCGTCTTCGCCTGGATGGAAGTGATCGCGGACAACGTGTCCGACGGCGTGGGCCGCGGTAGCTGCGGCGACTCCGGCGACGACCGTCCAGCCGATCTCGCCGGCGGTCACATCCACGCCGAAACCAGCCGGATGCGGCAGCCGTTCGTAGAAGGGCGATTTCGTATCCCAGAAGCGTGACGATGCGCAGGCGATGCAGCCATGACCGGCTTTCACCGGCCAGCTGGTGGAGTTATTCCAGCGCACCGTTGGGCAGTTGTAATTCGCCTCGGGTCCCTTGCAGCCCATTTTGAAGAGGCACCAGCCCTTGCGATGGCCTTCGTCGCCCCATGCCTGCACATAACGACCGGCGTCGTAGTGGGCGCGCCGCTCACATTGGTCATGGATCAGTTGGCCGTAAGCGAAGAGCGGCCTGTTTTCCGGATCGAGCGCTGGCAGTACGCCAAAGGTGAGGTAATGCACCAGCACCGCGGCGGTGTTCACCGGGTTGTGCGGGCAGCCGGGCAGATTCACGATTTTGATCCCGGGCACCGCTTCGTGCAGGCCGACTGCGCCGGTGGGATTGGGATTCGACCGTACCAGGCCGCCGTCCCACGCGCAGGCGCCCACGGCGATGGTCGCGGCAGCACCGCCGCAGACCTCGCGGGCAATATCGAGGGCGGTCCGTCCGCCGATGGTGCAGTAGACTCCGTCGTCCGCGGTGGGAATAGCGCCTTCCACGACAACCAGGTACTTCCCTTTTTCCTCATCGACTACGCGCTTCAGGGCTGCTTCAGCATGCTTGCCGTAGCCTGCCATGATGGTCTCGTGGTACTCGAGCGAAAGCGTCTCGAGAACGATGTCTTCAATGGTCGGGTGGGGCGAGCGCAGCATCGATTCCGTGTTGCCGGCGCAATCCTGAAACTCCAGCCAGACCATCACAGGCTTGCGCTGCTGGCCCAGCGCCTTGGCGATAGTCTGAGTGTAGGCTTCCGGCAGCGCCAGAGTCGCGGCCATCGTGCCGCAGAACTCCATGAAACGTCTGCGCGAAATGCCGCGCCGTCGACATGTATCCAGAATCGATTCTTCTGTGGCCATTCGGCCCTCCTGTCTGCGTTTCGGGGACCCTGGAGATTGCAGACAGACCGTACTTTTGGAGAAAAACGCTTGTATGTGATTCACATCACCAGACGCGTAGCTCTCGTTTCGCTCCGGCCTCAGACATTAAGCACCCGGGGGCGCTGATTCTCCGGTGATCTCCGTCACAGCCGCTTGTGCCGGGAGTCACAGACCCATTTTGGGAGCGGCGCGAGACTCTCCGGCAGGAGGTTTTTCATCATGAAAACCCTCGACAAGATTGTTTCCAGCAAACGCTCCTTTGTGGTCCCGGACAAGATCCTGGTGGCGACCGATCTGGGCGACACGGATTATCTGATTCCGCATGCCGTGGCGCAGGCCCGCGCCTGCGGGAGTTCATTGACCCTGGTGCATGTGATACCTCCAGGACAGGCGATTCCACTGGACGCCAGCGCCATCCCGTACCTCGACGTAGCGGAAATGAAGCAGGAGGCGGAGCAAACGTTAAACCGCGTTGCCGCCCAGGCGCAGGCCAGCGGTATTCCCTGCGACGTGATCGTGATGGAAGGCAACCCGCGCGAACAAATCACGGCACTGGCGCGCGAAACCGATGCTGGCCGGATCATCGCCGGAACCCACGGCCGGCGTCATCTGAAGAAGTTTCTGCTCGGTTCCGTGGCCCACGAGATTCTTCGTTCCGCCGAGGTTCCGGTTTGCACTATCGGCCCGCACGCGCATGAGGCCTCCTCCTTCGGCGCGCCGCGCAGGATCCTGCACCCTGTGTCGCTGTGTGCTGGATTTGAAAACAGCGCCCGCATGGCCATTGAAATGGCGCAGTTCTACCGGGCGGACATTACGCTGCTGCACGTGCTGCCACGCACGATACACGGCCAGCCGGACGCCGATCGCGTGGTGGAATGGACAACATCGGAACTGCGGCGAGTGATTCCCGAAGAAGCACCGCTGTGGACTCAGGCGACCGTGCAGGTGGAGATCGGCGAAGTCGTCGAGGAGGTTCTGAACGTTGCGGCCGAGCTCAGCGCCGACCTGATCGTTTTGGGCGTGAACAACGATGCCTCGTTCTGGCCGATCCGCGGCGATGACACGGTGTACAGCATCATCTCTCAGGCGAAATCGCCGGTGCTGAGCATCCGGCATACGCCGGGACTCGGCTCGTAAGAATCGCGCCAGGTAACTACCGGCTTCGGGCCGGGAAGTTCCGATCTGCTCATCCGCGGATGCCCACGACCGAAAGCATCCGCCCGGTGAACCCCTGCTCGGCGCGGTAAGAGAAGTAGCGGTTGTTCTGGCAGCGGGTGCAGTCTCCGATGACGGTGATGGCGTCCGCCCGCAGGCCAGCGTCGAGCAGCTGGCGCCGGTTGGCTTCCATCAGGTCGAGGTGCAACGAGGGTCCGATATTGCTGTGCCCGGGTGGGCGCTGGGTCAGGAAGAGCATCGGATATTTTTCCCGGATTGGGTCGGAGTCCGAGACTTCGCGAAACAACTCCGGTGCATAGGGGAACTGCGAGGAGAACTCAGTGCGGACCTCTTCACCTACCGCATAGCAGCAGGCGCCGATGCCGGGGCCGATGGCGGCAATCAAATCCTTCGGGCAGCTGCGAAACTGCATTCTCATTTTCCCCACGCCGTTTTCGACGATCCGCTTCACCGTGCCGCGCCAGCCAGCATGGAAAGCGGCGACGGCCTTTTTCTTCACGTCAGCGATCAGCACGGGAATGCAGTCCGCGGTTTGAATCGCCAGCAGGACGCCGGGGGTGTTGGACATCAAGCCGTCGCCCTTACAGGGTTCCGCGTCCTGTGCGTCCCGGCGTCCGACGTTTCGCACGCTGGAGGAGTGAATCTGCTTCAGCGTGATGAGCTTCATGGATGGCGGCGCGACCAGGGCCTCCAGAAGGCGCCGGCGATTCTCGAGAACGTTGTCGCGGGTATCCGCCGGTGTGAAGCCGAGGTTCAGCTCACCGCTGCGCTGTGCCGGCCGATATGCGGTGGTCACGCCGCCGGTGCGGGTGCTGAAGCCGTGCAACAGCCACGGCCAGGTATTCCATGCTGGGACGCGAACGATCTCGATGCGTGATTTTGCAACACGCCGGGCTGGTTGGGGGTGCGGTTCCGCGGGGCGCGCTCGCCTCGGCGCCCGATCCCGCTCAGCTCCGCGCTGCACGTGACGGCCCGATGCGAGACCCACTTTGCGGAGCAGCTCGTCGGTGACCTCAACATCAGAAGCGGCGCGGGAGAGCGGCATTCTCTCTATTTTACCCGCGAGGAATGACTGCGCAGTTTGGGCCGGGCGAGCTGGGCCGTGGCTCGACTCTGAGGCTTGGGCTTCACGAGTCGAAGCTTCACGAGTCGAATGAATTCGAACCCTAGTGGGGCAGTTCGGCGGCGTAAATATTCGCTGTCGACATGCGTGCGCTCACCAGAGGAACATCGCCAGGAGCGAGCCCCGCAAATCGGTAGTCGACAACGTTAGCGGAGCGGAGATCGTGCAGGTCGGCGACGCGTTCCACCTGGCCGGTCCTGATCGACACCTTATAGATAGGCTGATCGGCCTGTGCGAAATCGTGAATGAAAATTGCGCTGTCGTCGTGGGACCAGCTGGGGTCGGCGATATTCTGCTCGGCCAGCAACCGCCAGGTTTTTGCCGCCACATCGAAGAGCATTAGCTTCTTCTGATCGATGGAGAGCGCAGCAATGTACTTGCCATTGGCCGACCAGCGCGGGCTGAAAAGGCCATCGGATCCCGGCAGCTTCGTCATGGCTTTCGTCGCCAGATCGACCAGATAGATGGCCTTGGGTTGCGCAGCCTCAGCCATCAGGTCAGGCAGACGCCCGAAGACCAGCATCTTTCCGTCCGGCGACCAGTCGGGATCGGCCTCGCTGCGCCCTTCGTTTAGGACCTCCTGCAGGTGCCCGCCGTCAGCGTCCATGGTGTAGACCTTCCAGGGTTTGCCCGGTTGCCGTCCCATCAGGACAAGCTGGCGCCCGTCCGGCGACCAGTGCATCATGAAAACCTGCATGGGCCGGCCGGTCAGTTGCAGGCGCTCCGATCCGTCGCCGCGACTGCGCCAGAGCGAGTCGTCGTCCTGGCGAATCCACGCAACTGAGTCGGCATTGCGGGAAAACTCCACGCGTCGGGCGATACTGAGCCCGGTGCCCGAGGGCATAAAGATGCTGGCGCCGCGGTCGTAGCGCAGCAGCTCCGCTTGCGTGTTCAAGCCGATAAAGAAGGTCCGGCGCCCGCCGCGCTCGATGATGGGCGCGCGATAATCGAGCGGCCCGTTGGTGATGGGAATGGGCTTGTCCGATCCACCGAAGAGGCCGCCGCGCTCCGGAATCGCCCAGATATTATTGCTGCCGGCGCGCGCCGACTGAAAAACATAGTATCGGCCACTGTCAGTCCAGCTGCCGCAGCATTCCGCCGCCGGCAGACTGTTCCAGTTCTCCAGCAACATGTGCGCGCCGCTGCCGTCGCTGTTTACCTGCCACAAATTCGACGTGTGCGTCTCGCTGTTCAGCAACGTCAGCCGCAGGCGATTGCCGTCCGGCGACCATCGCAGCCAGAAGGAGCGGCCGGGAAGAGTCGCCAGCTTGCGGCTCTCGGTTCCATTGTCGCGCGCTATATAAAGGTCATCGCCAGTGGCGTAGAGGATGCGTTGCCCGTCGGGCATCCACGCCGCATCGTGCGCGAGGATACCGGGGATGCGCCGCGCCGTCCCGCCGGTCGTCGAAACAATCCACAGTGACTGCTCAGCCGCCGTCGCCAGGTGATTGCGCAGCAGCAGACGCGATCCGTCCGGCGATATATCTCCCAGCGATGGAGCGGCCAGTTCATCGGGAAGCGGCAGCGTGCTGGTCTCGCCGTCCGCGATGAGCGCCTGGGCCAGGACTCCCTGGCCGTTTTCGATCTGCGGAAAATAGATGCGGGAGCCGTCGGTCGCGGTTCCCGGAAAACTTTCGAAGAGCGGATCGCCGGGTGAAACCCGGCCTGAAAACGTTATCTGGCTGATGAGTGGCGGACCTGTCCAGGAAGTCCGCATCCGCAAGCCGGCCAAAAAGCTGCCGGCGACCAGCAGCACCGCGGCGCTCGCTGTTGCCACCGCGCCGATACGCGCTCTCTGCGAATGGGTCGCACTCGCTGACGCGGACGGGTGCGGGTCGACCAGGGCAATCTCGTCGTGCGTGGTCTCCTGGTTTTCCTGGGTGCTGCCGCCAGCGTCGGCTCCCCGGCTGGATCTCTCGTCGTGCCGGATGCCGGCGACCGTGACCGGGGCAAGGAATCGATAGCCGCGGCGCGCGAGGGTCTCGATGAAGCGGGGATTCTCCGCTGAGTCTCCCAGCGCCTCTCGCAACTTGTTGATAGCGGTTCCCAGGCTGTGGTCGAAATCGACGATGGTGTCCGTGCCCCAAAGCCTCTGCTGAATTTCTTCGCGAGTCACCACTTCACCCGGACGCTCCAGCAGGCAGATCAACACCCGAAAAGGCTGGGCCTGGAGTCGAACGCGGGTGCCCGATTTGCGCAATTCTCCAGACTCGGCGTCGGCCTCGAAGAGTCCGAAGCGAAATCTGCCCGCCGTCTTTTCCTGATGTTCAACGGGGACCGGCATATTTATTGTCCCGTAACTGGGGGGGACACTACGTTGTACCCCCGTTGATGCACCCGGGTCAATGTCCGCCGGTCATTTACTAATGGATGAGACCGCGTTGTATGTTCCTGAAATTCAGGGGCTTGACTGGTGATACAGATTTGACGCAAAAAAGGCTTGCTGTGCATTGCGGGTCGTTGCTTCGGGCGAGTCTAGTTCACGCTGGCTCCGGGGGATTTCCAGAGGGATAGGTCAGATCTGGAGCAGGTTTCACAGTTTTGGGAGGCAACAAAATGATTTCGAAAAACGAGAATTCCGGAAGAGTCTGGTTTGGCGTCCGCCGGCTCGGCATGCTTGTAGCGGCAGTCGCTGTCGCGCTGCTTGCCGGCCAACTATCCGCGCAGTCGGATAACGGCAGCATCGTCGGGACAGTGACCGACCCAACGGGAGCGGTGATCCCGAGTGCCACGATCGGCGTGACCAATCTGGGCACCGGGCTGCAGTTTCAAGCCACGTCAGACGACTCGGGCGAATTTCAGATCTTCGCTGTGCCGCGCGGCTCGTATAAGGCCGAGGTCAAGGCGCAGGGCTTTCAGAGCCAGGCGGTGAATTTCGCCGTAGAAGTGGCAACCGCGCAGACCCTGATCTTCAAGCTGACGCCGGGCGCGCTGAGCACGACCGTGGAGGTCACAGCTGCCGCACCCTTGTCCGACACGACCAACGCGACGATCGGCGAGACCATCCAGGGCGAGCAGGTGACCGAGCTGCCGCTCAACGGGCGCAACTTTACCGGCCTGGCTTTGCTCGCTCCGGGTGTCACCCGCGGCGTTTATGGAGATGAGTCAAGCGGCGTCAGCGGCAATTCAGAGACCTTCCGCGACAGCGAGAGCGGCGGCGCGGCGCTGTCTGTCAACGGTCTTCGTCCCCAGGCGGATAACTTCCTGCTGGACGGACTGGACGACAACGACTCACTGCTCAATACGATCCTGATCTTCCCCAATATCGACGCCACCCAGGAGTTCAAGATCGACACCAGCGTGGCCCCGGCTGAATACGGCCGTGCCGGCGGCGCTATTGTGGCCAGCTCGATCAAGGGCGGCACCAACGACATCCATGGTTCTGCTTTCTGGTTCTATCGCAGCGGCAACTTCGATGCGAATCCGGACTACCGTTTCCTGGGTGCGTCCGCGAGCCCGAATCCCGCTTTCAACCGCAACCAGCCTGGTTTCTCGATCGGCGGACCGATCATCAAGAACAAGCTGTTCGGTTTTGGTGACTATCAGGCGTTTCGCGAAAATCAGCCGCAAAACTCGTATTTTGTGACTGTTCCGACCGCCCTCATGCGCCAGGGCAACTTCAGCGAGCTGCTGAATAACAGCCAGGTCGACGGACAGTTCACAGATCCATACTGTCTTGTGCACCAGAAGCTACCGGCCCCTGGAAATGGGCAACTTTATAACCCGATGAACTGCACGCCCATTCCCGGTGACAACCCGACCGCCGCCGGTATTCCGGAGAACGCCGCGGCCCTGAAGTACTTCAACGCCTATCCGACGCCCACCCGCGCCGGCGTGGTCAATAACTTCCTCACGCACAAGCAGGAGTTCGTCCACTACAACACGTTTGATGGGCGTTTCGACTGGAATGCGTCGTCACGGGACGAGGCCTTCGTCCGCTTTAGCTACGACAACTCGGCCTTCACCGAAACTCCGGAACTCGGCACGCTGCCCTCCGGATTCGGCACCGGCTCCTCTTATACGCATGCCCGTGCCTGGGGTCTGGGCTACACTCACAGCTTTGCCCCGTCGCTCGTCAATGAGCTGCGCGTCGGCTACAACCGCGACGACTACGGCTATCAGCCGCCGTTCTACGGAGACGCACTCTCCGCGGGACTCGGGATCGTGAACGCCAACCGCAATCAGGAAACCAGCGGGGGCGCTCTCATCGGCGGCAACAGCGGCATCGATTACACCGGCGACTACGGCCTGTATGCCGTTCCGCAGAACACCTATGAGATCAACGACAGCGTCGACTGGGAGCACGGTCATCACTCCTTCAAATTCGGAGCGACCGGCATCCTGCGCAACATGGAGTACTTCCGGCCCATCGCCGGTAAGGGCTACTTCAACTTCGGCAACGGCGACTTTACCGGGTTTCCGACAGCAGAAATGCTGCTCGGCTTCACCGACTCGTATTCGATCGGCGCGCAGAACGGCTTCTTCAGCAACATTTCCTGGGAGAACGGCTTCTTCGCGCAGGATGAGTGGCGCGTGCGACACAATGTCAATCTCTCCCTTGGCCTTCGATGGGAACTCGATCCTCCTCCTGGCGCAGAAAATGGAAAAACCCCCTATACTCTCTCTGGCACCCTTAGCGATCCCAGCTCGCTAACTCTGGCCCCTCAAGGGACGCCCCTTTGGAGGACCACATGGTTTAATTTCGCTCCCCGACTGGGTGTTGCCTGGACCGCTCAT
>PMSS01000499.1 GCA_003167515.1 Acidobacterium sp.
ACACCGACGCCGGCGTCACCAGTGACTGGTATGCATACCGGTATTTTCCCGTGTCGAACACCCGGTTCGCATGTGGATGCGTGCTGTACACCGGCTCCGGAAATTCAATCTCCCGCCCCTCAACCATCTCCGGCCCGCGTCCGGCAAACGGAACCGCCCGCACATGCTGCAACCCCTCTCTCCGCTCCCACACCATCGCGTGCCCCGCGAAGAGATCCACCTCCTCCAGCATCGCCTCCGCCCGCTGCGGAATCAGCTCTGTCCAGTTCTGCCGCCCCGGCGCCTCCACCGGCGCCGTCACCAGCCGGAAATTCCTCCCCGTATCGTTCACCCGGATATACAGCCGCCCATTCCGGTGATCCGCGTAGTACTCGATCTCATCGCGCCGCGGCTCAATCAGCCGCCAGCTCCCCCGTGGTTCATCCGCCGGCAAAAACTGCTCTTCCGTCGTCGTGTGGCTCGACGCCTCAAGGATGATGTACCGGTCATCTCGCGTCCGCCCCGCGCCGATGTTGAACCGCTCGTCCTTCTCCTCGTACACCAGCTCGGCTTCCTCAAACGGCCTGTCGATCTCATGCCGGAAAAACTGAAATTGCCGCTTCTGCTCCTCGTCCTCCACCGTATAGAACAGCGTCCTGTTATCCGCCGCCCACACCACCGACCCCACCCGATCCACGAGCTGCTTCAGTACCTCGCCCGTCCGCAGATCCTTCACGTACAGCTTGTATTGCCGAAAACCCCGGTTGTCGCACGAATACGCCAGCAGACTCCCGTCATCGGAAACCACCATCGTTCCCAGCGCCATGAACGACTCGTTCGCCGCCAGCTCATTCACGTCCAGCAGAACCTCTTCGTCGCCCTCCGGCCCCTCCGCTGTCCCGCGCTTCCGGCAGAAAATCTCGTACTGCTTTCCCTCCTCCGTCCGCGAGTAATACCAGTACTCCTGCTCGCGAAACGGCACCGAGACGTCCGTCTCCTTAATGTGGCTCCGCATCTCCTCGTAGAGCTGCTTCTGCAACTCCTCGGTCCCGGCAAACACCGATGCGCACCACGCGTTCTCCGCCTCCAGATAGGCGATTACCTCGGGATTCTCTTTCTCCCGCAGCCACGCGTAATCGTCCACGAGCGTGCGCCCGTGCACCGTTCGTTGCGTATGCCTGCGCGCTGCAACCGGCGGACGCGTTGCGGTCTCGCTGCCTTCAACGCTCATCGTTCCTCTCGTGTTCTGGAAAATTTGAAACGCAATCAATAGATGCGCGAAGATCAGCCGTGTCCTGCGTGCACGCCTGGGTCTTTCCGCTCTCTTACGGACAACCCTCTCGCGTCAGCCACAACTGGCTACTGGCTACTGGCTACTGGCTACCGCCTGATCCAGCATCGAATACAGCTTCTGAAAATCCATCACCTGCTTATACCCGTGCTCCGTCACCACCCACGCCGTCGGCGTCTCGCGAATCCCGATCCGCTCTCCCAGCGCCTGATCCGCTTTCACCTCAGCCGCCAGATTTCCCTGCGGATCCATCACAAACGGCAGCGCCGCCCCATGCTGCTGCGCCCATTTCTGCGTGAATTTTTGCAAATCGTCTTTCGTCTCAATGCTCGCCTGGTTCGCGAACACCGCGTTGCGATAATCGTCGCCCAGCTTCTTCGACTTCGTGTCGAACCACCGCGCATTCACCGCCGCCTGAAAGCTCCAGGTGTGCTGTTGCAACGGAAAATCGTGCCGCATCCATGCCACGTGGTATTTCTCCACAGCCTCGATGATCACCGGGTTCTCTATTCCGCACCTCGGGCATTCGAGATCGGCGAACTCCACAATCGCCACCTTCACCCCCGGCGGCGGATGCAGCGCCGACGTATCCTTCGGCTGAATCGGCGTCTGCGCCCGCGCCGCAACCGCAATCAAACAACCCATTCCTAAGAGAGCAATTCTTTGCATTCCAACCATATTTTTGAGTTTATCGTCTCGCCTGCCGTTGGCAAAACCGTCGTTATCTGGCACTCAACGCACGAACGGGCTTAACTGGATTGCAAACGGAGGCTGGATCATGCGGAAACAAATGAGAATCGAGAATCCACTCATCATCTGCTTCGAACACGACGGGAAGACCATCACGCACCTTCATCCCGGAGAGTTCACGCACGAGCATTATGGGGTGCTGATCGCGGACATCGTGCGCCATATCGCGCGCGCGTTCAAGGTGCGCGAAGATGAAGTGTGGGAGTGGGTCGACAAAGAACGCCATCATCCCACCACGGTGGTCGCAGATGTGAAACCCCAGTAACCGCTGCCGGTGCCGAACCCTACTTCGCCAGCGTCTTCGCCCCCCGCCACTTCACCGCCACATACCCCAGATACACCAGATGAATGACAATCGTCGCCGCATACGCGATCACCAGATGCCGATGTCCCATATCGCCCATAGCCGCTATCTCCCCTCCGCCATCTGATGTTGCCCCGGTACATACTCCAGCGCTTTCAGCGCCTCATCCTGCTCCGCCTTCTGCGCACGATATTCCGACACATACCGTAAGCTCGCCACAAAGATCCCCCACATCGTCCACCCCGCCAGGTTCCACCACACCGCGGGGTACATGCTGGGATCGAGCCCCGACCCCGGCGCGCCGCCAAACACCGGCGCAGGATGCTGCGTCCGCCACCATCGCGTAGACATATAAACCAGCGGCGTGTCCAGAAATCCGAACACCGCCATCACCGCTGCCAGCGTCCGCATCTGCGGCCCCGCCGCGAATCGCCGCAGCAGCAGATACGCAACATAAATCAGCCACAGCACCAGCGTCGACGTCAGCCGCGCATCCCACGTCCACCAGATGCCCCACACGGGCCGCGCCCAGAGCGGTCCGGTGATCAGCACGATTGAGCAGAAAACCACGCCTACTTCCGCAGTGGTCACGGCCAGCACGTCCAGACTGCGCTCGGTGAAAAACTTGCCAATCAAAAAATAGAGAACGGCAATCATGATTGCGGTTGTAGCCACGGAACTAGGATAGAGCCCTTCCGGCAATTGCTTTTGCACCATCGGAATATATGGCGCAATCGCGCCTACAACCGCGATGGCGATGACGGCCCAATTGATAACACGCTTGGCGGATGGCTTTGCGCCGGACAGATATTGCAGCGAGGCGAGGAAATTGAGAGAGAAAAGCAGAAACGCGGTCCATGCCGAGGGCACATGGTAGTAGAAGATGCGTTGCACATCGCCCATGGTGCGCTCCGTGGGAGCGACGACCAGAGCCTGATACGTTCCGTAAGCCAGCAGCAACGCCGTTAGAACCGCGAGGATAGGAAAAGCTTTTTTCATTCCGCCTGCAGAATCGTCTCAAACAAGGCCAGACAAGCAGTAGTAAACACTACATCGTAGGTGAGAAGCAATA
>PMSS01000336.1 GCA_003167515.1 Acidobacterium sp.
AGCATCACCAAACCGACAATCCGCAAGCCACCGAGATTCTTCCGCCGGATCGCGCCAATTCCGGTTAAAACCAGCACGCCCGGAATCACAAGCGCATATACCGCACCCGCCCGTCCCAGCCGGGCAGATTCGTCCGCGCTCACCCCCGACGTTGCCATGGTTGTGATCTGCAGCGCGCTGTTGCTCGATCCGTTCGGCGGCGGCGCGATCACTACGGGGTTGAATGTGCAGGTCGCAGCACCCGGCAGCCCTGAGCACGACAGGTTCACCTGGTCGGAAAAGCCGTTCTGCGAAGTGACTGTCAGGTTCACCGTGCCGAACTGCCCCGGCGTCAGCGTCAGCGACGACGGGCTCGCCGTAACCGTGAACCCCGGCAGCGTGCTGCTGGCGCCGTCCGCGGAGACTTCCGTGCTCGCCATCGATCCCGCAAACGCAGCGTCGCCGTGGTAGACAGCCGTTACCGTTTTCGCCCACTGCGGTGGATTGTTCAGGTTGAGCGTCGCAGCCCCGTCGTGCACGAAAACCGACCCCAGCGAGCCCTTCGCCGTCTCGAAGCTCACTGAGCCTTCGGATAAAGGCGCACCGTCGACATCGGCCACCTTCGCCGTCAGCGACAAAACGCCTTCATTCTTCTGCGTCGAGACCTGGATGCGCGTGGCAACCTGCGCCTGCGCGGATCCCGCAGCGAACCCCGCGACGAAAACAGGGAGGCAGGTCAGAAACCCGATACTGACAGTCAACTCAGGGGCGATGTGTTTCCGGAACAGCGAAATCATTCGTGAGGAACTCTCTTCAGATCAAACGTCCGCGCCAGACCACCTCCGCACCCCGAGCGTCTCGCCTTGCCCTGGTGCATCGTTGCTCCTGCGCTGGAAAACCCATTGTATCTGACCCACGTCGGCTCTCGCACGTGAGCATCCCGCAATCCCACCCTTCCCCCCGCAATCTCAGTTACGATCTTTAGTTGCGCCCAACCAGACCCTCCGAGGCACCCATGGCCACTTCGCTCTCCGCGCGCCCGCAGCTCCAGTACCTCACCGCCCAAATCGACGAACTCAAGCAGAAGGGCACCCACTTTCGGCTGCGCGTCCTCGACGATGTGCAGGCCCCGGTCTGCACCTACGACGGCCGCCGCGTCATCAACCTCGCCTCGAACAACTACCTTGGCCTCTGCAATCACCCGAAGCTGCGCGAAGCCGCCATTCAGGCCATCAAAGACTACGGCGTCGGATCGGGCGCGGTCCGCACCATCGCCGGCACCATGAAGATCCACATGGAGCTGGAAGAGAAGATCGCCCGCTTCAAGAACGTCGAGGCCTGCGTTGTCTTTCAGAGCGGATTCACCGCCAACGCCGGCACTGTCTCTGCCCTCCTCGGCAAAGAAGACTTCATCGTCTCCGACGAGCTCAACCACGCTTCCATCATCGATGGCGCCCGCCTCTCCCGCGCGAAAATCAAAGTCTTCCGCCACAAAGATGTCGCCCACGCCGAAGAGTTGCTCCGCGAAATCCAGAACGAGCCGGGCCGCAAACTCCTTATCACCGACGGCGTCTTCTCTATGGACGGCGACATCGGCCCCGTCGACAAACTCGCCGATCTTGCCGAAAAATACGGCGCCATCATGATGGTCGACGATGCCCACGCCTCAGGCGTGCTGGGTCGCAATGGCCGCGGGTCTGTCGACCATTTTGGCTGCCACGGCCGCGTCGACATCCAGGTTGGCACGCTCTCCAAAGCCATCGGCGCAATGGGCGGCTACGTCTGCGGTTCGAAAGATCTGATCGACTTCCTCTATCACCGTGCCCGCCCGTTCCTCTTCTCCACCTCGCATCCGCCCTCGGTCACAGCCACCTGCATCGCAGCCTTCGACCTGCTCGAATCAGAACCCGACCGCATCGAACGTCTCTGGGAGAACACCCGCTATTTCAAGTCTGAACTCGGCCGCCTCGGCTTCAACATCGGTGGCGTCAACACCCCCGCCAGCGAAACCCCCATCACGCCCATCATCATTGGAGACGGCCGCCAGACCATGGACTTCTCGCGCGCCCTCTTCGACGCTGGCGTCCTCGGAACCGGCATCGCCTTCCCCACCGTCCCCGAAGGCAAAGCTCGCATCCGCACCATCATGACCAGCGAGCATAGCCGCGAACAGCTTGACCAGGCCCTCGCAATCCTGGAAAAGACCGCAAAGAAGCTGGGAATCCTGAGTTGAATCAGGCATCGGCAAGCGCATCATTAGTAGCGTATTGCATGATGTAACGCGTAGCGATACTATATACACATGGTCAGGAGCTTCCGCCACAAAGGCATCGAGGCGTTTTTCCTGACCGGATCGAAAGCGGGAATTCAGGCCGCTCATGCCAAACGGCTCAGGTTGCAACTGACTCGGCTCAACGCTGCAACCGCACCGGGAGACATGAACTCCCCGGGCTGGCGCCTTCATCCGCTGAAAGGCGACCTGGCTGGACACTGGTCAGTCGACGTGAGCGGAAACTGGCGGTTGACGTTTGCCTTTGACGGACAGGACGCGATTCTCGTGGATTATCGCGACTAACACTGAGGAACAACTATGCGCATGTACGACCCTGCCCACCCCGGCGAAATCCTTCGCGAACACATGGGATCCATGCCGGTCACTCGCCTCGCCGGTCACCTGGGCGTCTCCCGCGTGACCCTCTCCCGCCTTCTCAACGGAACCTCAGGCATCTCGGCAGAGATGGCACTCAAGCTGTCCGAGGCCCTGGGTACTTCACCAGAGCTATGGCTGAATCTCCAAACGCAGTACGACCTGTCGCACGCCTCGAAAGCAAAACGGAAGAAAGTTGCGCGTCTGGCCGCAGCCTGAGGCGCTTACGATCCGCCGCCAGTTAATTAAACAGGCTGCTGAAGATAATCAGCCCCAGCCCAATCATGGTCACCTCATGGTGGCCTGTAATGGCCGCGCCACAAACCAGCAGAACCACACCGAGAGCAAACAGAAGATGTGAATCCGAATCGCACTCTCTTTCGATCGCCGGCTGCACCTGAGCGTTGTGAACGGTGTTGGGGATTGTGTTGTTCATAAAGCCTCCTGACACACCCAGCATCGCTCCGCCGCGCCCGCCACCGGCAGTGCGCTTCGTCAACAATCGAACATGACAAATGTCAGGAGCGGCCTCAGTCGTCCCGCGCTCGGCCCCCGTCGCTATACTTGAAACAGAGGACCATCCGTCTGCATCCCTTTGGCCAGCGTCTCGACCCGATTCTCGCCCGAACCCGTGCCGATGTGGCACGCCGCCGCGAACGAGTCTCTGTCGCCGAGCTGGAAAAACTCGCCGCGCAGCACACGCCCCGCGGACTCACGCGTGCCCTCCGCGAAGCCAGCGCCATCAGCCCTGCCATCATCGCCGAGTTGAAAAAAGCGTCGCCCTCAAAGGGCGTCATTCGCGCCGACTTCGACCCGCAATCGCTGGCAATCGATCTTGAAAGCGCCGGAGCAACCGCGCTCTCCGTCCTCACCGACGAGCCCTACTTTCAGGGCAGTCTGGCTAACCTCGAAATCGCCTCTGCCGCCACCAAAATCCCCTGCCTCCGCAAAGACTTCATCGTCGACGAGTATCAGATCGTCGAGGCCCGCGCCCGTCGAGCCGATGCCATCCTCCTCATCGCGGGTGCGCTCGGATACGGCTATCTTTACTACTTCACCGTCATTGCCCACCGCTACTCGCTCGACGTTCTCTGCGAGGTCCACACTGCTGAAGAACTCGAAATGGTCCGTGACATCGGCTGCGACGCCTACGGCGTCAACAACCGCGACCTGAACACCTTCGAAGTAAACCTCGAAACCTCCCTCCGCCTCGCCAGTCAACTCCCACCCAACGCCGTGCACGTCGCCGAAAGCGGCATTCACACCGCCGCCGACCTGCGCCGTCTCCGCGAAGCCGGTTTTCACGCCTGCCTCATCGGCGAATCTCTCATGCGTCAACCAGACCCCGGCGCCGCCCTCAAAGCGCTCCTCCAGGACGTTCGCAACCCAGCGCCGGAAACCGTCGCCGAACACGCCTGACTGCCATGTGGATCAAAATTTGCGGCAACACGACCCTCGAAGACGCGCTGCTCGCCGCCGATGCCGGCGCCGATGCCGTCGGCTTTGTCTTCGCCACCAGCCCGCGCCGCGTGACCGCGGGACAGATCGCGGCCATCCTGCCCGACCTTCCGGCCGATCTCACCAGGATCGGCATCTTTACCACCCAGGATTTCGATGAGATTGCCTCTGCTCTCCTCTCTGCGGGACTGCACGGTGCTCAGCTTCACGGTGAGCTCGATTTTTCGCTCGCCGAAAAACTGCGCAACCACTTCGGCCCGGGCTTCTTTTTGATTCAAACCCTGCACTGGGATATCAACAGCGACCCTGACCGAGCAGAAGAACGGCTCCGCAACGAACTCCGCGCCATCGCTCGTCATCGCGACATCGATGCCATCCTGCTCGACACCAGGACCGCAACCGCATCCGGCGGCACCGGCAAAACCCTGGACTGGGAGCGCGCGCGTGAAGCTCTTGCAGCGGATGCCGATCACCCTCGCATCATCCTCGCCGGCGGCCTCCATCCCGGCAATGTGCGCGAGGCGATCCTGGCCCTCCGTCCCTGGGGCGTTGATGTCGCCAGTGGTGTCGAGATGCGTCCCGGGAAAAAACATCCCGAGGTCCTCTCCAACTTCGTCCGCACAGCGCGCCGCGCATTCCTCGAAATCCAGCCCCCCGTCGTGTACCCCACCGAAGTGGGTCCGGTGTAAGGTGGATTGATGGCATCGGTTGTGACCAATCGCGTCGCCGGACGCTTCGGCCCCTACGGTGGCCGCTACGTTCCCGAAACCCTCGTCGCCGCGCTCGACGAGCTGGAGCACGCGTACGCCGAGGCCCAGGCCGATCCCGATTTTCACCTCAAGCTCGACTCGCTGCTGCGCGACTATGCAGGCCGCCCCACGCCCCTCTACTTCGCCTCACGCCTCACGGAATCCCTCGGCGGCGCAAAGATCTACCTCAAGCGCGAAGACCTCCTCCACACCGGCGCACACAAAATCAACAACTGCCTCGGCCAGGCGCTCCTCGCCGTGCGCATGGGCAAAAAGCGCATCATCGCCGAAACCGGCGCGGGCCAGCACGGCGTAGCCACCGCCACCGTCTGCGCGCTTTTCGGACTCGACTGCGTCGTCTACATGGGCGAAGAGGACATGCGCCGCCAGGAACTCAACGTCTACCGCATGAAGATGCTCGGCGCTGAAGTCCGCGGCGTCTCCTCCGGCTCGCGCACCCTCAAAGACGCCATCAACGAAGCCATGCGCGACTGGGTCACTAACGTCCGCACCACTCACTATCTCCTCGGCAGCGTCCTCGGCGCGCATCCTTACCCGACCATGGTCCGCGACTTCCACCGCGTCATCAGCCGCGAAGCGCGCGTTCAGATCCTCGAGAAGGAAAACCGCCTTCCCACGGCGATCATCGCCTGTGTCGGCGGCGGCTCCAACGCCATCGGCGCCTTCTACGAATTCATCCCAGACAAGGAAGTCCGCCTCATTGGCGTCGAAGCCGGTGGCCGAGGCTCGCTCCTCGGCGACCACGCTGCGCGCTTCAGCGGAGGCTCCCCCGGCGTCCTGCAAGGCACCTACTCTTACGTCCTGCAGGACGAGAACGGCCAGATCGCTCTCACCCATTCCGTCTCTGCCGGACTCGACTACGCTTCCATCGGCCCTGAACACGCCGCGCTCCACGACTCCGGCCGCGCCGAATACACCTCCGCCACCGATGCCGAAGCTCTCGACGCAACCCTGCGCCTCGCGCGCACCGAGGGTATTATCCCGGCGCTCGAAAGCGCCCACGCCGTCGCCGAATGCATCCGCCTCGCACCATCGCTCAGCCCACGCGACATCCTGCTGGTCAACATCTCCGGCCGCGGCGACAAAGACATGGGCATACTAACCCGCGAATTAAGGCTCGCGGGAGATAAGTAACCGGTGCCGATACGTTTTCCCGGCAAGCCAGGTCTCGTCGCCTACATCACTGTCGGTGACCCCGACCTCGCGACCACCCACAACATCGCCATCGCCGCCATCGATGCCGGCGCCGACGTCCTCGAACTCGGCGTCCCCTTCAGCGATCCCATCGCCGATGGCCCCGTCATTCAGCGCGCCAGCGAACGCGCCGTCCGCAACGGAACCCGCCTGCACGACGTCCTCGCTCTCGCCGCCGCCCTTCGCATCGAGCGCCCCCAGACCGGCCTTATCGTCTTCACCTACTACAATCCAGTCCTCCGCTTCGGCCTGGAGAATTTCTGTGCAGCCGCCGAGCAAGCTGGCGTCGACGGCGTCCTCGTCACCGACATGATCGTCGAAGAAGCCGCCGAATACCTTGAAGCTCTGCGCCGCCACCATCTCGCGCCCATCTTCCTGGCCGCGCCCACCAGCCCCGACGAACGCCTCGAGCGTATCGCCGCCGTGTGCCAGGGCTTCGTCTACGCCATCTCCCGCACCGGCATCACCGGCGCGCGCACCTCACTCGAATCCGACGCCGAGCAGCTCGTCAGACGTCTCCGCCGCTACACAACACTCCCCATCGCAGTCGGCTTCGGCATCTCCACTCCCGAACACTTCGCCGCCGTCGGTGAATTCGCCGACGCTGCCGTGATCGGCAGCGCGCTGGTCGCCACCATCGAGCAGGCCGGCCCCAAGCACGCCGCCAGCTCCATCGCCCGATTTATCCAGGGCCTGCGCGGCGTTGCCAAAGAACCCGCCGTGCCGGCCCGCTGATCCCGCAGCCATTCCGTATACGATAGCTTTTTGCGGATTTTCTTCATGCGCCGTCGCGCCGTCTGCGCGGAAGCAGAATAACCATGGACATCGAAACCCTGCGGCGAAAAATCGACGAACTCGACCGCCAACTCGTGGCGCTCATCAGTGAGCGTGCCGCGGCCGCGCAGGAAATCGGCCGCCTCAAGCGCGCCACCGACCTGCCCGTTTACGAACCCAACCGCGAGCGCGTCATCTTCGAAAACGTCCGCACCCACAATCCCGGCCCGTTGCCTGACAGCGAACTCGTGCACATCTACGAGCGCATCGTCGACGTCATGCGGGCTCTGCAGCGGAACGAACTCGCCTCCCGCCCCGGCACACCCGCCACCGGCGCGGCGCAGAACCAAACAGGAAAAGCAAAATGATCGTTGCAATGCAGGATCGCGCGACCGAAGAAGATATCCAGTCCGTCGTCGAGCGCATGATGGAAATCGGCTTCAACGTCCACCGCACCACCGGAACCGTGCAGACCATCCTCGCTGGCGTCGGCACGCCCGGCGTCTTCGACCACAAGGAATTCGAAGTCCTGGCCGGCGTTGCGGAAGTCATCCGCATCTCCTCGCCCTACAAACTTGCCGGACGCAGCTTTCGACCCGAAGGCACCATCGTACGTTTCCCCAACGGCGTCAGCGTCGGCGGCGACGAAGTCATCGTTATGGCCGGCCCCTGCTCCGTCGAGAGCCGCGAGCAGATCTTCGCCTGCGCAAAACTCGTCAAAGAAGCCGGCGCGAAGTTCCTCCGTGGCGGCGCCTTCAAACCCCGCAGCTCTCCCTACTCCTTCCAGGGCCTCGGCCTTGATGCTCTCAAACTCCTGCGCGAAGCCGGCGACGCTCACGGCCTGCTCATCGTCAGCGAGGTCATGGAAATCTCCCAGATTGAGCCGATGATGCCGTACGTCGACCTCCTCCAGGTCGGCGCGCGCAACATGCAGA
>PMSS01000004.1 GCA_003167515.1 Acidobacterium sp.
TCCTCAGATTGAAGCGATGCTCCGGGATCTTCCGGAGAACCTCCGGCTGATCTAGCGCCCAAGACTTATGGAGACCGCCGCATGATGCATTTCATGAACCTCATTGGAACGTGGAGCGAACAGATCATGGCACTTGCAACCAGTGTGATCGCGGTCGGAACCCTCATCCTCGCCATTGGTATTCCCTTGACCATCTGGATTAACCGTCGCGAGGAGGTCGCTAAGTCTATCGACAGTCAAAGCCGCGAAATAGCTAGGCTGGGCGTGGAAAGGCACAGGTTTTACTGCGCGCTCGATGGTACCTACTTCGAGATCCAGAAGCTCATTATCGAGCACCCGCATTTATCTAACCCGTATCTTGACAGCAAAACTAAACACGAACTCATCGAGTACGACGCCTTCGCCTTCCTCACGTGGAACTTTGTAGAGTCCATCTACGATTTCAGCAAAGCAGACGACGATCTTCGTGCTACCTGGGACTGTATTCTCGACTATGAATCTAAACGGCATTGGGAATGGTTCCAGACAGCAGGAAACCAGGATAAATTCAAAGCGACCTTTGTCGCAGAAATGCGGAAGAGGCGATCTTCGTGACATTCCCGCTTGAAAGCAGGCGATCACAGCCGATTCAAACACGATAATGTATTTTATCGAGTTAGGAGTCAAGCAGAGAAAGAGTGAGGTAATCAGTCCTTGGGATGGATGAACCCTATAGGATTCTTTTTCACTGGCACCGGTGCAAGCATGCTCCGCACATGTTCGAAAAGCACCGCGATTTGCCGGTCATGCTGCCCTACCTTCCGCGCCAACTCCGCGTTGGTGGCAAGCAACTCACGCAGCCGCACAAACGCCCTCATGATGCTGACGTTGACCTCGACCGCGCGCTTCCCGCGCAAAACGCCCGAGAGCATTGCCACGCCTTCCTGCGTGAAAACTCTGGGAAGATATCGTCTTCCTCCCCAATTTGAGGTCACAATTTGTGACCTCAAGGTTGTAATCTCTTGATTTGTCAAAGTAAACATGAAGTCGCCCGGAAAGCGGTCGAGATTGCGGCTCACCGCCTGGTTGAGCGCCTTCGTCTCGACGGCATACAACTCGGCCAGATCAAAGTCGAAGATGACTTTCATGCCCCGAATTAGGTAAATGCGGCTGGCGACCCGCTTTAGCGGGATCAGGGACTGTGTTTTTGGTTTCGTCATGGCACGGCTACTGTGGTCAGCCCGGTAGACCTTGTCAAGCGGCGAGTACAGGCGAGGAAATGTTCCACCTCGCCCATAAGGAAATAGCCTCAATGCGGTCGCAAATTGCGACCGCATCAAAAAGAAATACTAGATATCAGCCGCTAGCCTTTACCGAACCCGGCGTAGTTATGCTCTCGTCCGTGCTCAATAGTCCCCTGCGATTCAGATGAGCATCTTGGCGGTGGAAGCCTTCGTTCGCCTTGCGCGTGCTGATCGGCAGCCAACAAAGATCTGGCTGTCCGAGTCGAGAGGCTGGAGACAGGGCATAGGCAGATTTCCTCCATCATCGAGGTGCTGGTGGATGAGATTGACCACATGAAGGCACTCCCTCCGCCATCGAAATGCAAGATCGGATTCGACCTGTAGATCGAACTCACAGAGGTGATTCCGCCACTAACCACGGCGAAGCAAACTCGCGCCTTCGAAAAAGCGCCGTCGGGTTTGCGCAGCCCCGCGCTCCTCCTTTTGGCGATATCGTCATCTGGTCTGATGAAGCCCTAGGCATCTCATTTCTTCGCGGATGCGGGAGGGCTCGATCCTCCCTTCACCAGGGGCTTCAGATTGTAGGACAGTGAAAATCCGAAACCGGTGTAGTAATCCCAGTGAATCGGGATTTTGCTGAGACTGGACGCAGTATTCTCTCCCACGGTGAAACCGCCGCTCAGGTTCTCATGCTGGCCAAGGTGGAAGCCGGGAGATAAATACAAGTCGTGCCAAGCCAATGCCAACGGCGAAGCAAAAAACTCCACCCGTGGCGAGCTCAGATTGGGGTTCACGCCGATCCCGAGCTGTCCATTCAAATTCAGTTTTCGCGTGCCGCACCAGTAAAGATTGAAATAGCTGAATGGGATGAACTGCACGGTCGGCGAACCGGTGACGGCGACCGCGTTTTGAGTGGTGGCGACGCCGCCGGTGATACCTGTTTGCGCAGTGGAAATACCATACGACCGTATATGGGATGTCCCAATAAGAACTCCTGCGGAGACGGCAACCGGAGGCGGATTTTGATAGGTGACCTTAATGTCTTGCTTCAGCGTCCTCTTGCTATTGGTGCAGCTGATCGACGCCGTCAAAGCGACGTTCCTCCCAGAATCGAGGTAGAAATCCTTAGGAGTAGGAGTGGCGCCGTGGCCGCCATCGAAGCCGACCGTAAGCCCCTTCGAAATCAAAGCGATAATATCTGTCGGAGTAATGGCACTCGGTGCTGCGGCCCGGGTCTGTGTAGTCACACAGTCGAACCCGTCAGCCTTGATGGTTACATGAACAAGCTGACCGTTCATTACGTTGATTTCCAACGGGACGCCCGTGCAATCCGTGTCGGAGTTTGTGAAGGTGACTTTCACCGTGACGGGGTCCTTCGTCCCCGCCCGCTTGAAGAGTCCCTGCGCATCGCTCTCTGCCGGCGTGGCGTGCGCCTGGCAGGCGAAGCTGTCAGTGGTCTTGCAGTGGGCTTTCTGGGAACAGGAGAGACTGCAGACAACCGTAAATAGGCAGAGTGACGCTGAGCGCATACCGAGTGCCTCCGTGGGTGTGGAGTGGTCATGAAACCACGCTGTGCAGCTAAAGCGCTGCCGGGGAACCATATTCCGCAAACACGGGCTCGCATCGCGCCGCTTGTGCGGCCGCTTTAAAGCGTCTCGTCGGGCGAGTGCACAAGACTATCCCGTAGTGCCGGTGGTCTTGTCAAGTCCTTCGGCCTTGAATTTCGAGGGTATTTGCCGCACAAAGGTGGAACCGCGCATCTCTCCCACGCTGCGAACGCCGCATCGTCGCTCCCCTCGACTACTGAAACCGCATGTGAAGCCACTATGGTATTACCGGAGCCGGAATGCGGCCCAGTGCTTTTTATTCCGACCTATGGAGGTGCAACGCAGATGTTCACCGCGCCGTGTTTCCACCTCGCGTCATTCCCGTGTGCCGCATTTATCCCGCCACCAATTGACCCAGAGCCGCCAGTGTCATATATTGCGGTGGTTCTGTGCTTATCTTAACGTTGACCTCCCAGCACTCTCGCTACTCATGACGAGCACACCGAAAGTATATGATCGGAGAGATCCTGACCTACATCAACGAGTGTTACCGCAAGAAGCTCATCACATTCGCTGACTGTAAGCATCATTACGATGTCATGTCCCCAGATGCTCTCCAAACGGAAGCGGCCTGGCTGCTGGGCGATGCCATGAAAGCGTTGCCGTTTCTATTAATCTTCTCGCGCTGCTATGCGCTGTTCGATGAAATGACAGAGAGGGCTGGCTGCTGGAAAGGGTTCAGCGACAGACAGCGGATGCTGTTCATCAACGCGACGATCGACGTGAAAGAGGAGATACTGCGCCGCGTGGCTCCCGCAGTCCGCGATGAGGTGGTGGGGCAGATTGAGAAAACCTGCGAGCGCATCAATAAGGCGGGGCGTTTTAGAAAGGCCAGTAACCTCATCCGTAATTCCATGCGGGATTATCCGGGCCAGTTCGGCACCAGACGCGTCATCCTCGTTCATCCGGGCAACGCGACCATGCAATAGGCAGCGCCATCATCACGTCAGATTTACCGCGACCGCCGAACTCTAATCTCCCGCCTGAAACTTGAAACTGATGCTACAGGTCACGTTACTGCCATTCTGGTAGGTTATGGAGTAGGCAGCGTTGCCCGTAGACGTGTCATAGCATGTGGAGGCGCTGGGGGATGAGCCGTGGGTCGACCAATCAACCCTGCCGCCGAGATATTGCGCCAGCACATTGCCGGT
>PMSS01000198.1 GCA_003167515.1 Acidobacterium sp.
CCAGCTCGCCCTCGCTCTCGACATTGAAAAGCAGGATCCCCGACCGCAATGCCAGGTCCATCTCCGGCGCGGTCTTGCCGATCCCGGAAAAGACAACTCTGTCCGCAGCAGCGCGGTCAACGGCGAGCACGCGCTCCAGTTCGCCGCCCGAGACTACATCGAATCCCGCGCCGCGCCGAGCCAGCAGCTCCAGAATCGCAAGGTTGGAGTTAGCTTTTACGGCATAGCAAACCAGATGCGGGAGAACTCTGAACGCCCTCTGGAAGAGCCTCAGCCGCTCGGTGATATGGCTCGCGGAGTAGATATACAGCGGAGTTCCAAACCTGCGTGCCAGCCGCTCCACGCTGACGCCATCGCAGCGCAGCGATGTTTCCTCATCGGTATATACGAATGGGCGGCTGGAAATCGACACGGAATTGTGGATTTTGCGCAAGTTAGAGAGGACGAAGTTCGTGAGCCTAGGGCCGGTCAACCTGATTTTACGGCAGGTCCAGGGTGATCTTTATGGATGGGTAGACGAGCGGGTTCCAGTCCCGCGTTAAGCGTCGCCGGGCCGGGGCTTCAGCCTCGGGTGTCCACAATCCTCACGGATGAGCATCCAACTCGAAATTGAGTGTTGTGTCTCCCGTAGCCGCCATAACCAGCAGGCGCGCGGCCAGACCCTGCGAAGACAAAGGCGTCAGCGTCACCGAGCCGTCAATCCCCGACGTCGCCTGCACCATCTGCTGCGCAAGCAGCGGCGCAGCAGCACACCCTCCCTGCGCCGGGCACGGTTCAGTCCAGCCATCCAGCGTCTCGGCAAACAAGACCGTTGCTCCCGCCAGCGGATCGCCGAATGCATCCGTCACATGCAGCACAACCGGCGCAAAAGGCTGGCTCAAGGAGATGTACTGCACCGTCCCACTCCATGGAGCCAGCGCCGCGTCTTGCGGATGCACGGGAGTCACCGTGAAGTCCGCGCAATCTGTGCTACCGGCGATACACGCGCTGACCGAAGCCTCGACGCTCGCGCCAAACGGTCCCACCGCAATCTGATTCGAAACCAAGCCATTTGCGTCGCTCGTATTCTGCGCGGAAGAAACACTGTCGCCCGCCCCGGCCGTAATCCAGTTGACGTGCTGCCCTGCCACAGCAGCGCCTGACGGATTGAGTACCATTGCCTGCACAGGCCAGTCCACAGTCGCGCCCAGAGCCACATAGAGATTTGGCGTCAGAGCCGCGATCGACGGCGGAGCCGCTCCGGTGAATTCAGCCAGCACGCTGCTCCCGCTGCTGAGAGAAGCCTTAATCTGCGCCGGCACCGTGGAGTTTGCAACAACCCCCAAACTTGCTGTGCCGTCCCCCCCCGTCACTACGCTGCACGAACTCTGCTCGCAACCCAGCGCCACCATTCCTTCCGTGACAGCAAATGTCACCGTCACGCCCGCTGCAGGAGTCTGCGTCGTTACGTTCATCGCCCGAACCGCAAAAGTCTCCGGCACTCCCATGACCACCGAACCCATGGGCGCAACCACGAGAGAAATAGCATCGTCGGGTTCAGCATCGTAGCTCGCAGTGATTTGCGCCACGCCCAGGGTCTGGGTGTCCCGGAGCTGCACAATGGCGCTCCCCGTAGCCCCACCAGACGCCGGAGCCGTCGCAACAATCACATTCGGCGTCACGCTCGTCACCTGTGCCGTCGCGCCATTCACGGAAATCGCGACAGACGGACTGAATCCCATCCCCTGAATCACGATCTGCCCACCCGCAACCGGCAGCCGCGCCGGAGTGACACTGTCTGCATACAAAATGCGCCCGCGGTACGCATAATCCGGGCGCCCATCTCCGCGCAGATCGGCCAGTCCAATCCGAACCTCGCTGTCCGCCACGGTCAACACGGGAAGGGAAGTGAGCCCCACCAGGTTGCCGTTGAAAGGTTGGGCAGTCCCGGTTACCGGCAGAACGCCAACCGCATCCGTTCCATTCCACGCCCCGATAACAATCTGCGCTTTGTTCGCCGAATCCAAACCGTTCTCGTCGAGCGCCCCCACCTCGACGGTAAACTCGCTCCCGCCACGCGCCCAAAACTGAAACCAACCCGAGTGCCCATACCCGGTAATGCGCCCAGTCCATTCGCCCGTTCCAGGAGTATCCGCCGGCGACCCCGCACTTCCGTCCGCCCCGCTTTGCCCCTCATCCGCAGCGTCCTCAATCACCACCGTCTGCGTAACGCCAGAACCCGCATTCAGAGTCCCCAGCGCAATCACCGGCATAGTCCCGGAAGGCATCACCTGCCCAGTTGTATAAGGTCCAACCGACATCGTTCCCGTATACATCGGGTCCAGAGCTTCAAACGTCAGCCGATATTGCGCACTACTCACCTCCGGCGACAGAGGAACTCCGCTGAGATCGAAGAATCCCTCGAGCGAAGCATCATTGATGCCGAACCGGTTCAGCGGATTCCCCTCCGCATCCACAGTCCCCGTGACCGGATTGCCCACATTGCCCGCAAAAAACACCCCGCTCACCGCGGTCGCCGTATACCGCACATCGGGCACGCCGTTGACCACAGGCTGCAGCACCACGTTGACCCCCTGCATCCCCTGCCCACGCCCAAATTGAATCGTCCCCTGAACCGAAATAGTCGCCGAAGCTGTAATCGTCTTCCCCGAAAACCCGGCAATATTCGCAGCGGTCACCGGATAAAGCCGATTCAGAGCAGCAACATCATCCGTCCGCAACTGCGTCGGATTCGGCATACAAGCCCCACCGCCGCCATTGCAAAGCCGCTCCATCGGATGCATAATCGGCCACCCCCCCAAACCATCCGAAGTGACCTGGTCATTCACAAACATCTCCTCATTTGTCTGCGACCAATCCAGCCCCAGCACCCGCCCAAACCCGCGAATCAGCTGATACTGCAAGTTCGCAATCTGCTCCGCATTCGTCGCGCACAAACCGTTCACCAGCATCAGAGCGTGCGCAATATTCCCCGTAACAGCAAAATTGTCGACTGTCACCATGACGCCATTGTCCTCGCAAGCCAGCGCCGAGCTCGCGCCAGGACCATAAATAGCGTCAATCACCGAACCGTCTTCGTCGTAAACCACCCCAACCGGCGTCCCTGTCGCCGTCGACTGAATATCCGCCGGCATCGTAACCCCGCTCGCCCCGGCAATCATGTTCGACCCGTTCACATCCTCGGCCAGGCTGCCCCCCCATTCAATCGACACGGCAGCCGTGTTCACACCACTCCACACGCCGGCAGCCGTAGCCACCATCGCGTCAGCCTCAGCCTGGCTCACCTCCGCACTCAGATCCCCGAGGTCCGTGTAATAACTCACCTGCCCGCCGCTCCAAACGACCGCCTGCCCCTCCACCGAAGAGTTGAAGTAGCTTGAACCAGCGATCCACCGTGGTCCTCCCCCATGAGCGGCCCCAACCCCAAACATCAGGATCAACGCCCAAAAAACCAGCACCTCCAAAACCCTGCCTGCCGATTCCGATCCATGTACACCGCTCATCGCGGGGCCTCCGGAAGCGCCCGCCACCAACCCTGCGGTCGCCTCCGACTCCATTTCCCCACACCACCCGCCCCACCGGGGAAAGAATCGAACGCCAACCGACCAGCATCATGTCAGTTCGGGACAACGCGCCCGCCGCTCCCCAATTCGGGCCGTGCGCCAACTTCCCTCTGCGTCCCGCCGATCCCAGTCGACCGACCTGCCGCAGGTACAATTTGAAAGTTCACGCAAATGGCAGATAACATCCGCGATACAGTCATCCTCGGCTCCGGCTGCGCCGGACTCACAGCAGCGATCTACAGTGCCCGCGCCAACCTCAACCCCCTGCTGCTCGAAGGCCACGAACCCGGCGGCCAGCTCTCCATCACCACCCTCGTCGAAAATTTCCCCGGCTGGCCCGAAGGCATTCAGGGTCCCGAGCTCATCGAGAACATGCGCAAGCAGGCCTCCCGCTTCGGCACCGAGTTTCGCCTCGGCCACCTCGCCACCGCCGACCTCACCAAGCATCCTTTCGCCCTCAATCTCGGCCACGAGACCATCCACGCCCGCACCCTCATCATCGCCAGCGGCGCCTCAGCCCGCTGGCTCGGCTTGCCCTCCGAGCAGGCCCTCATCGGCCACGGCGTCAGCTCCTGCGCCACCTGCGACGGCTTCTTCTTCTCCGGCCGCGAAATCGCTGTCGTCGGCGGCGGCGATTCAGCCATGGAAGAAGCCCTCTTCCTCACCCGCTTCGCAACCAAAGTCACCCTCATCCATCGCCGCGAACATTTCCGCGCCTCGCGCATCATGCTCGACCGCGCCATCGCCAACCCCAAAATCGCCTTCATGACTAACGCCGTCGTCCTCGAGGTCCTCGGCGTCGAATCGAAAGAAGTCACCGGCGTCCGTGTCCTCGACACTGTCACCGGCGTCGAGTCAGTCCTCGACACCAGTGGGCTTTTTCTTGGCATCGGCCACATTCCGAATGCTTCGATGTTTGCCGGCCAGCTCGACCTCGACGAAGACGGCTACATCAAGACCCACGACTACGTCTTCACCCGCGTCCCCGGCGTCTTCGCCTGCGGAGATGTGCAGGACCGCCGCTATCGCCAGGCCATCACCGCCGCGGGAACCGGCTGCATGGCGGCTCTCGAAGCCGAAAGGTATCTCGAAGAACACGGCCGCTAACCCGCAAAACATCGCTGGCCGAAAGATGGGTTCGGCCCAGACCTGTAGTAACTCCTTCCATGTCGACGACTAAATCCATATTGTCAGCGCTATAACTCACAAGCCAGTGCCGCCCCGGCGACGCCACCCTACCGTAATCCCCCCACCGTGTCATTGCCTGCGCGTCGCGAGGGGGCTCCAATCAAATCATGAAATGGAACGCTCCATGAAGTCGGGGCCGGCAACTCAACCGTGGCACTCCTGATGAGAAAGCAATGAAAATAACAAAAGCGATCTCTCCGCTGCGGACTTTTTTTATTGATGAATCCGGTCAGGACCTCATCGAGTATGCATTAATTGCTGCCCTGATCGCTCTTGGATCGATTGCCGCCATGAGTTCTCTCGCCGGTTCGATCGCGAACGAATTCAATACTGTAGGTAACAGCCTCTAGCGACAACCAGTACATTTCAGTCGCGGTCAGCATTCATCAGCTCCCGGTGTTTCTTCAACAACACCAAACCAGTTGACCGGCTTTCCGAGGGCCAGTTCATTCGGCCCTCGGCCTTTTTCCCAATTCTCGCGATTCTTAACCCCAGAGCCGGCCGTCCAGGCCGCTCATCATCTGCACGTCCGCCCATCGCTACAATGGAACCTTCATGACCATTCTTCTCACTCCCGTAGAAGCCCGCGTGCTGGGCGCCCTCGTCGAAAAAGAAGCCACCACCCCCGAGTACTATCCCCTCTCGCTCAATGCCCTGGTCAACGCCTGCAATCAGAAGAACAATCGAGACCCCCTCATGCAGCTCGATGAGGATGCGGTTCGCCTCGCGCTGCACCGTCTCGAAGACCAGCAGCTCGCCGGCGCCTCGCGCAACGCCGACAGCCGCGTCGCCAAATACGAGCACCTCCTCCAGGAAGTCTTCAATTTCACCCGCGGCGAGACCGCTGTCGTCTGCGTGCTCCTGCTCCGCGGACCGCAAACTCCAGGCGAGCTCCGCGGCCGCACCGAGCGCATCTTCCGCTTCGACGAACTCGAAGACGTGCTCTCCGTCCTCCATCGCCTCATCGAGCGCGAGCCTTCCCTGGTCGCCGCTCTACCGCGCCAGCCCGGCACGAAAGAAATTCGCTACACGCACCTGCTCTCGGGTGAACCAGATGCGGTACCAGAACGCACAGCGCCGCAGCCCTCCCCCGACCCGATAGCCGCGCCAGAACCCAGCGATCGCCTCCTGCAGTTAGAGTCCGAAGTAGCAATTCTCCGCCAGGAAATAAATGAACTGAAACAGCAGTTAGGCGCCATCCTATGCAGCCGATCCTAACGGCATATCAGCACTGCGGTTAACGGTTTGGTGAAGATTGGGCAGGGTGCCGGGGGTAGCGATTTGCGGGGTGGTTGTTGATTCTCCTGGGGTTGTGGAGGGGGTAACGTTGGTACCTCCCGCTGGACGCTGGGGAGTGTTGCTGAGAAAGTACCGGCGGCCCTGGGCGCTCCGGCGTCCTGGGCCGGTAAGCGGGGTGACGCGGGATTGGGCAGACGGCGGTTCGGGAATCAAGGACTCTCCAGCAATGGAAAAGGCCGCTCGAAAAGCGGCCTTGCTTTCTACCTTCTAATACTGCTTTTTCTTCTTTACCCTCTATTATTAGAATACCAAGGTTGGAGGATAAAACTGCCAACTTTCTTCGGATAAGTTGGCTTGTAAGTGGCTTGAAATGTGGGGTTGTTACTTCGGATTTTTGAGTTGGGGCTTGACAAATTTTCCACATTTAACCTTTTTCAGCCGAACGCCGGATTTTCCTGCTGCTTGGAGCAGTTTTGCCTGGCCCCTCAAACTACCTTGCGTTGAGGAATCGTCCGACGACGCCTCCGGTCGAAGGACCAACTGGCGCCATCCTGCCTTCCTCTAACTCGTCTGGCGCCACTCGGCATTGGCTCGGGCTTTTTCCCAAAACGGTGCGAGACAGTACTTCAGGCCGGAGCCCGGGATCTATTGCGTTGACCATCAGGATGGCGGGAGCGTTAGCTTCTTTGCTGTGGGGTGAACCTGGCCGGGATCAGGTTTTGGGGGGACCGGGTGGCTGATACGGCCTGCGTGATTCAGCGGCGCGAAAACGAGACCTTGCAGCTAGAGATTGCTCGGTTCTCAGAGACTCCTGAGTTCAGGGCGAAGCAGGACAAGCCCAGCAACTCCCGGCGAGGCGTCACGGACCGGTGAAGATACGGAGAAACCGCTTGACATTCGTGTTTTGCCGCCTCATCATCGTGTTTCCCGATTCGTTATTATTCATACCGATTCATACTGGTAGTCCCCATTGAAGCTCTGGTTCGATCTGAGCTTCGGAACGCACGTACGCCCGCGCTTCCCCGGCGCGCCGATGCTGCCGTAGCACGCCCCCAGCGACAGCTGCAACGAATCGTTGTGCCGATCCCGGCTCCATGCGTACTCCAATGCGCGATTGCTCTCACCCCCGCGAGGTTTCCACGATGTCGTTACGCCGATCGTTCTGCGATGCCGGTGCGGTTTTCCCGGTTGAAGTCCAGCCGCAAGTGTGGGCGGTGAGGGAGGCTGCAATGAAAGTAAAGAGGATCGTCTCGTTCACGATGCGGATGGGTGTGCTTGCCGGGTTGGCTTGTGGATTGGCGGCTATGGGCGCCCATGCCCAGACGACCTTTACGTGCTCGACCGCGACGCCCAGCAGCAACTGCGCGATGGCGATAGCGGGGAGCGCCACGGGGACCACTAGCACCCCGGCCGGCCTCAGCTCATCTTACCTGACCGTCTCCGGCGCTACCGGCCCCGTAGCCAGCGTTCAGGTTGTCCTGAATGGCGTAACCTCGTCAGTCGCCGACTGGGCGGGGTACAACGAGAACAACGAAAACGTCTACAGCAGCGTTTTCTATACGACCTTTGTGCTGGAAGACCCAGCGGGAAACCAACTGGCGCTGCTCGGCAGCACGGGGAGCGGCTACGATGCCATGAACGGGGTGACGATCACGATTAAGGACGGGGCCACGGTCGCGCCGCCGCTCAACGAGCCGAACTACGGGGGAGCCTGGCCAAATACGGGATCCATAACCGTGGCGCCCGGCTCCTATTGGGAATTGGAAAACATCGTACCCTTGTACGATGCGGCACCAGGCGACTTGCCGCAAACCGATGGCAGCGCCACCCTAACCTCCAAATTCCTCGGGGCCACGGCCAACGGAACCTGGACTCTCCACCTGGCTGACAGCGACCAGACAATCGATTATCCCTTGTACGTCACCGATCCGGTATCGATCGGCGGATGGCAGCTGATCCTGACTTATTCCAACTTGCCCTCCACAACCACGACGGTGAGTTCGAGTGTGAATCCAACGTACACCGCGTCCACGGGCGACTCTACCCTGCTGACTGCGACGGTGTCCAGCAGCGGGGAGCCGATCGGCGGCGGGACGGTGTCCTTCACTGCCAACAACTCGCCGATCGCCTGCACCGGGGGCAACCAGACTGTGAGCGGCGGCACGGCGACCTGTGACGTCGTCTTCAGCGCAGAGGGCAACTATTCTATTGGGGCCTCCTACTCGGGAACGAGCAGCTATGCACCCAGCAGCGGCGGCGGCTTATATCAGCTCGCGATTAACCACACCACAAACCCCACCACGAACACGTATTGCGATCCGGGCAACCTGGCCACGACGGGCTATACTTCCACCGACCTGGTTTACCCCTCCTACATTCAGGTTCCCAGCAGCGTAACGCAGACGGTGGCCAACGTGGCGGTGGAGCTGAACGGTCTTCAGTCCACCAACGGCGGCCTGTCGGGGGATGTGAGTGACACTTCCTTCCTGCTGGTTTCGCCGGGTAAGACGAACAACCTCGACTTCCTGTCGCACGGGGTGACGGGGAATCCGCAGCCATCGGTGGACGTGACGTTCGCGGACGGCAATCCGCTGGTGCCGAATGGCGAAGGTGAGAACGGCGGGATCTGCAACGGAGGAAGCGGGCCGAATTGCGATCTGCAAAACGATACAACATACGGGCCGACGGACGACAGCCTGACGGGGGACTCGTTCATTACGCAAACCGGCAGTCCCGCGCCGCCATCGCCCCCGAATTACCCGCTGCCCTACGGAAGCACGAACGCCAAGACATTCGAACAGGCGTTCAGTGGCGCCACGGCGGCCGGAAACTGGCTGCTGTACATCGAGAACGACGGCGGAATCCCGCTGAGCCTGAGCGGCGGCTGGTGCATCGATCTGACTCTGAATACGGGGGCGGCGACCACCACCACGGTTACTTCCGGCATGGATCAGGCCCCCACGGGAACTCCGGTCAACTTCACGGCGACCGTACAAAGCGGCGGCGACCCCGTGACCACGGGCTCGGTGACCTTCCTTGACAATGGCGCGCCACCCACCGGCGGCAACAACGTGATCACTCTGAGCGGCGCCGGCCAGGCGGTATTCTCCACCAGTCAGTTGACCGAGGGAGACCACAAGATCACCGCTTCGTATAGCGGCGCGCCAGGCTATGACCCCAGCGCAAACTTCGTGTGGCAGCGCATCGACGACACGACCGTGGTCTCCAATGTGTCCGGCAACGCGGCGCAGTTCTGCAATACGGGAGCAGTGCTGACCGCTGAGGGGCAGATCGGCGCCTTCACGCCAGATCCATCGAACATCTTTGTGAAGAATCTGCCGGGCACGGTAAGTTCCGTTAGCCTCACGCTCGACAATTTCTACACGTTCAGCGACCAGATCTACGCGACCGAATCGATGGTGGAGGGTCCAACCGGAGCTGCGCTGGATTTCTTCTCAAATACCGGCGCCAGCAACACGGTTCTTCCCAACCCCGGCAACTATATCTTCACCGACAGCGCCAGCGGCGCCGTGCCGGATACCAGCAATTGCAATGAGCTTTTCGAATCGACCGAGGAACCGGCTATATGTCCGGGCAGCTACAAGCCGACCAGCTATGCCAACATCAACGGCACCGCGGACAGCTTCTTTGCAAGCCCGGGCGGTTTCTATACTCCGCCGAGCACGCTTGATTATGCGGGGACACGCGGCAGCTCCACATTTAATTCGGCATTCGCCAACACGAATCCGAACGGGACCTGGAGCCTGTACTTCGACCAACTCCTGCACAGCTCGCCGGCCGGCGCGCAGAATGGCTGGTGCCTGAATTTCGTGGAGACTCCGCCAGCAGTGTCGGTGACGGTGCCGGACACCGGCACCTTCGACCAGAGCCAGCAGAGCGCGTCCTTCACGGTCGACATTGTCAACAATGGGCCCGGCTCAACCGGCGACGCGTCAGGAACCGGCGCCAATCCGATGACGGTGACCGATGTGCTGAACGGAGCCTTCACCTACGCGGGCTCCTCCGGCACGGGCTGGACCTGCGCGGCGTCCAGCCAGACGGTGACCTGCAAGAACGACAGCGCCATTTCCGATGTTGCCGAGAGCAACAGCTACCCGGAACTGACGATTGACGTGAACGTTTCCGGCACGGCCACTGGGACGATCGATAACAGCGTGACGGCGAGCGGCGCGGGCGCCGCTTCCACGCCTTCGAACACCGACGCGATCACCATCGTGATCCCGCTCTCGCCGCCGACCATCGGTGCTCAATTTGGCACGTCTACGATTCCGCTGAACGGCACGGCCAACCTGACCTTTACGATTTCGAATCCGAACGCGGCCGCTCAGCTGACCGGGGTCGGATTCAGCGATTCGCTGCCGGCGGGGCTGACTTTCGATTCAGGATCAACCACGTGCAGTGGGACCCTGGCTACCTTGACTCTGAGCGGCGCGACCATCCCGGCTAAAGGCAGCTGCACGGTCACAGCAACGGTGACCGGAGCGGTGGCGGGCTCGCAAAGCACCACCAGCAGCGCGGTGACCTCGACGAACGGTGGAACCGGGAACACTGCCACGGCCAGCATTGCCGTCCTGGCGCCACCCACGATCGGCGCGGTTTTCGTCCCCAACATGATTACGCAGGGCGCTACATCGTCGCTGAACTTCACCATCACTAATCCGGTAGTCAATGGCTTCGCTCTGACCGGAATCGGCTTCAGCGATACGCTGCCCACCGGACTCACCGTTGCGACCTCGACAGGAAGCGCTTGCGGCGGCGGGACTTTGACCACGAATGCGACGACCGAGTCTATTACCCTCGGCGGCGCGGGCATCGCACCTGGCGCCAATTGCCAGTTCTCAGTAACGGTCACCGGAGCAATTGGATCCCTTTCCAGTTACAGCGACACTACCAGCGCGGTGACCTCCACGAATGGCGGAACCGGGAGCACAGCCACTGCGACCCTCACCGTCCAGCCGCCCCCGGCGCAACTCGTCGTAAGCGGCTATCCTTCGCCGGTCTATGCTGGCGTCGCCCATCCCGGAACGGTGCTCCGCGTCGATATGAATGGCAATCCCGTGGGGGGCTCCGGAACCGCGACTATCACCACCAGCGACAGTGCGGCGACGGTGACGACGCCCATAACGATCACCAACGGAACCGGGACGTTCATCGTGACGTTCGAGACGACGGGCCCGCAGAGTATTACCGCGGCCATGATCGGGGCGACCAATGGGAGCCAGACCGGCATCCAGGTGAATGCGTTCCCTGGCTTCGTGGTCACCACCAACTCCGACGATGCATCTGGAGTGGCGACGCACTGCCCGGCGGGCGGAGGCGGCTCGGACTGCTCGCTGCGTGACGCGCTGGCGGCAGCGGCTGCGGCGGGCGAAGGTGGTATCACCTTCAGCGCGACGGCGTTCCCCACGACGAACAGCGCGGCACAGAACACGATCACGCTGACGAACGGTTTCCTGGCGATTCCGAACATGACCACGATTCAGGGCTTGACGACCGGCAGCGGAGCGACGTTGAGCAATCTGGTGACGGTGAGCGGCAACAGTGCCAGTGCAGTCTTTACCGTAGCCCCGGGAGTAACGGCCAGCATTGCGAATCTCACCATTGCGAAAGGCAGTGAGTCTACCCTGGGCGGAGGCATCGCCACCGGGGGAAATCTGACCATCAGCGAAAGCACTTTTTCTTCGAACACTGCCGGAGGGGGAGGCGCGATCTTCAACACCGGAACCCTGGTGGTGACCGGGAGCGCGTTCGTGGGGAACTCAGCCACCAATGCCAGTGGGTACGGCGGAGCGGGCATTTACAACGAGGCCACGGCCACGGTGACCAATAGCACCTTCAGCGGCAATAACGCGGGCTCGCCTACGGAGGAAGGCAGCGGCGGAGACGGGGTTTCCTCGAGCTTCGGCACGATGAACGTTATCGGCAGCACGTTCTCCGGGAATCTGGGAAGCGTCGACGTGATGGACTGGGGCGGCACCATCAATGTAAAGAACAGCATCCTGACCGAGGGGGTGGACAATCTCTCCTCGTTTACCACCCCCGGCCCGGTAAACGCCGATCACAATCTGTTCCTCTCGGGCACCTCTGGGTGCTCTGCTTGCGCAAGCAACACGAATGCGATCACGGTTTCCTCGGCGGCGGTGGCGGCGCTGGGCAATTACGGCGGTCCCACGCAGACCATGATCCCGCTGCCGGGCAGCGCAGCCATCTGCGCAGCCACGGCAACCGACGATCCCACGGGCGATACCACCGACCAGCGCGGCTTCCTGCGTACGAACACCAGCTATGCCGGCTACACGACGAACGCCTGCATCGACCTTGGGGCAGCGCAAACGAATTACTCGCTGAGCTTCTCGACTGAGCCGCAGCCGATTTCGCCGTTGACCTCGATTTTCACCAGCACGAACTTCGAGGCTGGCGTGACCCTGGATGAGAGCGGAGCGCCGTTCCTGGCTGCGGCCGAGACCATTCCGCTTACGCTGTCAGCAGGAACCGGCACGCTGACGGGTAACTCCGCAACCACCAGCACCACCACCGGGATCGCAGCTTACTCCACGCTGCAGGTTGGTACGGCAGGTACTGACGACGCGCTGACCGCGACGCTGGCGCTGAACTCGGCAGCGGTTCCCGCGCCATCGGCCTCCACCCCCAGCGATCCGTTCGACGTGTCCACGCTGACTCAGGTCGCGCTTTTCCCCGTGTCGTTGCCCGGCGCCTCCGCGGGGGCGAATTACCTGGTGCAGCTCTACGCCACGGGCGGCGCGCTTCCGTATACCTTCTCGGCGACGAACCTGCCTGCAGGTCTGTCGCTGAACGGCTCTAACCAGATCACCGGACTCTGCACGGCGGGATCAACCACGGTGGGTATCCGCGTCCAGGACAGCGCTTCCCAGGTTGCCGGCGCAGGACCGTTCACCGTCGCCTGCAATCCGTCCCCGGCCATCACCACCGTTTCGCTGCCGCCGGCTTACATCACTCTCCCTTACAGCACGACGATCTCCGCAACCGGAGGAACACCGCCTCTGATGTTCTCCCTGGTGAGCCCGGTGAGCGGCTTCAACCTCGATCCAACCAGCGGGGTTCTCACCGGAACCGCGCCCGCAACCACGCAGACGCTGACCTTCAACGTCGAGGTTACGGACTACTGGGGCGCGACCAACAGCAAGCAGCTGATGCTCTCGGTGAACGGGATCCCCGGCTTCGTGGTCACTACCAGCTCCGACGACGCAACCGGCTCCCCGGGGAACTGCCCGGTGGGCGGAGGCGGAACGATCTGCACGCTGCGTGACGCGTTGGCGGCTGCAGCAGGCCTTGGTGAAGGCAACATCACCTTCTCGTCGACCGTCTTCGCGGCCCCGACGACCATCACCCTGGGCAGCGGCCTTACCATTCCCGCCAAAACATCGATCCAGGGGCTCACGAGCGGCAGCGGTTACACGCTGACGAACCTCATTACCGTGAATGGCATCGGAGCCAGCAGCCTCAACAGCAGCGGAGCCTTCAACGTCAACTCCGGGGTGACCGGAACTTCCATCGCGAACCTGATCATCCAGAATGCATCCGGCGAAGCCAACGTCGCCAACGCCGGCACGCTGGCGGTGTCGGGCAGCACACTGACCGTCACCAACAACCTCTATGCCACCCGGGGGATCTACAACACGGGTACCATGACGCTGACCGACAGCACGGTTTCGGGCAATCTGACTGGCCCAGCCGGCAACGGGTATGGCGCGGGAATCTACAACACCGGAAATTTGACGATCGTTGCCAGCACGATCAGCGGCAACGAGAACGCGTCCGGGGACTACGCTTTCGGCGGCGGCATTTACACCACCGGCACTCTGCTGATTGAATCCAGCACGATTGCCAATAACTCCGCTGGCGGGGCAGCCGCGTTTGGCGGCGGCATCGACATCGGCGGCGGCAGCGCCACCATCAAGAACAGCATCGTCACCGGAAACACCGGGGGCGACATTTACGGCAGCTACAGCGGATCGGGCAATCAAAGCGCCATCCTGAGCGCTCTCGGCAATTACGGCGGCCCGACGAAGACCATGCTGCCAGAGCCGGGCAGCGCGGCAATTTGCGGCGGTCTTCCGGCTAACATCCCCAACGGAGTCACCTTCGACCAGCGTGGCGAACCCAACACCAACACGACATACGCCGGCTACACCTCGGGAACGGCCTGCGTGGATGCGGGCGCGGTGCAGACGGATTACTCGCTTAACTTCAGCACCGAGCCACAGCCGATTTCTCCGGCGACCGCTATCATCGAGAACGCCGACTTCGAGGCGGCCGTCACGCTGGACGAGAGCGGCGTGCCGTTCATCGGATCGGCAGCGACCATTCCGCTGACGCTGTCGGCAGGAACCGGCACGCTGGCCGGTAACTCGGCAAACACCAGCGCGACGACGGGTATCGCCACCTATAACACGCTGACTGTGAGTGCGACCGGCAGCGCCGATACACTAACGGCCAACCTTGCGCTGAACTCCGCAGCCGTTCCGGCGCCGGCAATTTCCGTCACCAGCACTCCTCCGTTCGCGGTGGAACCGCCGACGGAGCAGGTCACGGTGGGCACGAACGTACCAGGGGCCGCATTCACGGTGGACACCGTGATCTACACGTCGACGCAGACGTTCACCTGGAATATTGGCGACCAGCACACGCTCGACATGCCGAACACCACGCCAACCCTGAGCGGGACCGCATACTCATTCGAGGAGTGGTTGGCCGGTAGTATGGGCGTCGCCCATACCCCTTACACGGCGACCGTCACGGCGAATGTTACCTCCTATACAGCAACCTTTAACATCACCGGCTATCAGCTCAACGTCAGCGCCAACGCCAACGGCACGCTGGCAGCGGCGACGACTGCGGAGTCGGGCGCCTTCTACACCGCCGGAAACCAGCCGACGATCAGCGCGATTCCGAATGCCGGCTACTATTTCGTGAACTGGACGGGCCTCATGGCCCCGGGCACCCTCGGCAGCGCCACCAGCGCGACCACAACGGTCGCGATGAACGCTCCGGAGACGCTGATGGCTAACTTCGCGCCGATTCCGGGTTACGTGGTGACGAGCACCGGGGACGATGCGACCGGTAACGCGGCCAACTGCCCTGGGACGGGCACGAGCTGCACGCTGCGCGACGCGATCACGGCGGCGGACGCCAACAGCGGCGGCGCCGGGACCATCACCTTCAGCCCGACGGTGTTTGCCTCGACTAACACGCCGCTCCAGAACACCA
>PMSS01000313.1 GCA_003167515.1 Acidobacterium sp.
TCAGCACCCTCGCCAGCACCCTCGGGCGCACCATCGTGGCTGTCACGGATTTGCAGGCTCTTGATTTTATTGAGTTTGTTGGCGGGGACGACGGGGCTCGAACCCGCGACCTCTGCCGTGACAGGGCAGCGTTCTAACCAACTGAACTACGTCCCCACGCCTTTTGAGAGCCGTGCTGCAAAGCGTTGCGCCTTGCGCTTGTCCTGCCGTTCGCCATCTGCTGCAGAAGAGCGAACCTGCGGAATTGTCACCATTCCACTGTACGGATTGTAGCAAAGAACCAGGGTTCGGCGATCAGCGTTTAGCGTTCAGAAAAGTCAGGCAAAACCGGCGTGACGGCCGTCTGGCCTGCAGGTGGTTGTTGACGACCATGGCGAACCAGGCCGCGCGGGTTGTCATCCGGAGGTTGGCGCTTTGGAGACGGCGCAGAGGCGGCTGACGACGCGATCTTTGCCGAGGGCGGCCATGACAGCGAAGAGGCTGGGGGCGACGGCCTGGCCGGTGAGGGCTACGCGGGATCCGTTGATGAGGGCTCCGGCTTTGATGTTCTTTTCGGCGGCGAAGTCGCGGAGGGTCTGCTCGGCGGAAGCTTCGGAGAACTCGGGCGCGGCGGCGTAACGGGCGGCGAGTTCCTCGAGAAGAACCGGGAGCGCGGGATCGCTCAGGAATTTTGTAACAGCGGCGGGATCGTATTCAAAATCGTCGCTGAAGTACGCGCGGAACGATGTGGCGAAGTCTTTGAGGCTGCGGGCTCGTGGTTTGAGGAGGTCAATGGCGGCGAGAATCTCGCCGGTTGAGCGGCTGGGGGTGAATTCGGCGGCCTTCCACTCATCTTGTATCAGTGGCAGTAGCCTTTCCGGATCGTAGGCGCGGATGTATTCGGTGTTGAACCAGGCGAGCTTGTCGTTGTCGAAGACGGCGTTTGATTTCGAGATGCCGTCGAGGTTGAAGAGCTGGATTAAGTCGTCGGAGGAGAAGATTTCGCGGTCTTTATGGCCTGGTCCGGGGGACCAGCCGAGGAGGGCGAGGAAGTTGCGGAAGGCCTCGGGGACGATGCCCATGTCTTTATAGGCAATGACGGAGGTTGCGCCATGACGTTTGGAAAGGCGGGTTTTGTCGGGGCCGAGAATGAGCGGGACGTGGGCGAAGACGGGCAATTCGGCGCCGAGGGCTCGGTATTGGAGGACCTGTTTGGGGGTGTTGGAGATGTGGTCGGCGCCACGGATGATGTGGGTGAGGCGCATATCGATGTCGTCGGCGACGACCGAGAGGTGATAAGTGGGGATGCCGTCGGAACGGAGGAGGACGAAGTCCTCAATTTCGGCGTTGGCGAATTCGACGCGGCCGAAGACGGCATCGTCGAAGGCGGTTGAGCCGCCGTCTGGGACGGAGAAGCGGACCGCAGCGGCCTCGCCGGCGGATTTGCGGGCGGCTGCGGTTTCGGGGGCAATGCTGCGGCAGCGGCGGTCGTACATGGGCGGACGGCCGGCGGCTGTGGCCTGGGCTCGGCGCTGCTCGAGCTTTTCTTTGGTGCAGAAGCAGTAATATGCATGTCGGGAAGCCACGAGTTTTTCGGCGGTCTGCTGATAGAGGGAGAGGCGCTGGGACTGGAAGAAGGGACCTTCGTCCCAGTTGAGGCCGATCCAGCGCATGCCTTCGAGGATGCCGTCGACCATGGCTTCGGAGGAGCGCTCGAAATCCGTATCTTCGATGCGGAGGATGAAGGTTCCGTTGAAATGACGGGCGAAGAGCCAGTTGAAGAGCGCGGTGCGGGCGCCGCCGACGTGGAGGTAGCCGGTGGGCGAGGGGGCGAAGCGGACTCGGGGCGAATTATTGGGATTCATCGGCAAATTTTGAGTTCGGGGCCAAATTTTGAGTCTGGCCAAATTTTGAGTTTATCGTGTTGGGATTTTTGGGGGTGGTGGGGGGTAGGGGGGTACCGAACTGCGGGGCGGCTACTGATGGGATTGAGGTTGGGTCGGGGGTAACCGTGGTTATCTCGCGTGGGTGCCCTCGAAATGGGGCAGCGGACGCGGTTGACTGGATGCTGGCGACCTGACTGCCTGGGACCATCGGTTCTCCTCCTTGATAAGAAAAGCCTCGCCGGCGTGGCGAGGCTTTTTCTTTTTTTTACTCTATTAAGTTAAGAATAGCAGGTTCAGACGAAAAAACTGCCAACTTTTCTGGCTTGTAAGTCATGTGTTATCAGAGGTTGTTACTTTGGATAAGTGGTGGAAACTTGACAGGAAGGGCAGAGTTGAGAGTCTTTAATTTTGAGGATCTTCGGATTTGGATCTATCCATTTCCAGGACTGTGTTGAGGCAGTCGAAGGGGCTGGTTTCAGTCTTTCCCGAAACGGATCTGACATGGAACTTTCGGCACGAGCGCGTTCTGAATCGTGTTGACGGACGCGAGGGCGGGGGATTTTGCTTCTTGCTATGGGGTGAACCTGGCCATGCGCTGGCTTTTCGGGGTGGCGGTAGGGTTCCGTCGGCGGGGTGGCGGTAGGGTTCCGTTCGGTGGGGCGGCGGTAGGGGTTCCATTCGCCGGGGTGGCGGGGAGGGTTCCGTTCGCGAAAGCCGTCGGCGTTCAGGGTTCGAGACTTGAACGGCGGCGAGCAATGAGGGTGAGCGAGACGATGTTGAAGACGAGGGAGATTCCGAGGAGGAATCCGCGGAGGAAGTGGAGTGGGGCGGGAGCAAGGCCAAAGGACAGCGAGAAAGCCTGCGAGCCAAGGCTGATCGCGAGGCACAGCATTCCGATGGAGAGGAGGACGCGGGGGCGGCGGCCGGTTTCATCGATGGAGAGGCACATTGTGAGGCTCCTTTTAAGTTGGTTGGCGCGTTGTTGAGCTAGTCGGTGAAGTGGTACCAGGCCAGGGCGGAGAGCTTGACGACGACCATGGAGACGAGGACGGAGAAGAGTTCCCAGTCGATGCGGTGCTGGCGGAGGAGGTGGTATTCGAAGAGGCCGCCAGAGGCGAGGGCGCCGGCGATGACGGCAAAGGTGGAGGAGCGGCGGCGATGGTCAAGGAGGCGCTCGTCAATGATGCGGCCGGGGACGGCGCCGAGAAAGGGCAGTTTCATGGTTGGGGCTCCTTATGGTTGTTGGGTGGGTCCAGGGTGAAGAGCTGCTCGACGGGGCAGCGGAAGACCTGGGCGAGGGTGAGGGCGAGGGGGAGCGAGGGGATGTAGCGATCGCGCTCAATGGAATTAATGCTTTGGCGAGAGACGCCGGTGAGGGCTGCGAGTTCTTCCTGGGTCCAGCTGCGGGCCTGGCGGAGTTCGCGGAGGCGGTTGTGGAGGGTTGGAGGCATGGAAAGTCGGCTTGACATTAAGGTAGCAGGGGTGGGGTGGGATGTCAAGTCAGCTTTACGTGTGTTTGTGAGGTTTTTGTGCTTGTGGGTTGGCCCGAATCGACATTACGAAGGTACCGGGCGCGGGAATATGGAGGGCGTGAGCGGAGCTCACGCCGACGTATTTGTTGCCAGCTGCGTTCCTTCGGAACTGCGTCGTCTGGCCTCCACCCCATCGAGCAACAACGGCTCGCTGGGGACCCCCTGGCCTGCGGCAGCAAGGAGGGCGCTGCGCGCCGTTTTTCTTTTTTTCCCCGGCTTGAAAGCCGGGGCTTCTACCGGGTCCTGCTGCGCAGGATATTGCCAGGAGCTTGAGCGAGCATCGAGTTAGAGGATTTATCACGATTGAAATTCCGGATTGCCGCCAGGAGCTCCGACAGGTGATCCCGATACGCCTCGAGCTCTTATCGCGACTTCAGGGACATGCTTTCAGCAACTTTGTTTCGACGGTTGAATTTCCTGGTGCTCGTGGCTGTAATCCGTGCATAATTCCAAGATTCAGAGTTAGGTGGATCCGACCATCCGCGAGGGGTCTTTATGGATTCTCGATACCGCATGCCGCGGTGGACGCGTCTCGTCTGCTTCGCTGTCGTGAGTCTTCCGGCCACGAGTCATGGGCAGCCCACCGGAGGCCTTACCCCTCCGGCCCTCGCTCCCATGGATTGCCGCGAGATTGCCAACTCCGCAGAAGACAACAAAATCTATGTGCTGTACAAAAAGGCGGAGTCGATCCGACAGGATCAGGCGATTGCTGCGCTGGACTGGTACCATGCGCCCCCGCCGGAATATGGCGATCCGAAGACCTTAGACCCTCTGGTTCAGCAGCCTATTGGCGTGCATCCCGCGGTGTTTCAGAGGAAATCCATTCACTGCACGTTTCCGCCCAATGCCCAATTGGAGGGCGCCGACTTTACTGGCTCCGATCTTACGAACTCCGTGTTCCAGGACGCCAAACTGAAGAGCGCGAGCTTCGACCGCTGGGATTTGACCGGGCCAGCGACTATTCTCCGCGGCGTGAAGTTCTCGGGCACCGACCTCACGGAGGCTTCGTTCGATCATGCGGACATGACCGGCGTGCATTTCGAACCCGAATCCGACAAACTGCCGGAAGCCAAGGACATTGCGCAGGCAGTCAACCTGGATAAGATGACCTACGATGAGGACCCTTCCGCCCTAGCCGGGCTTCGCCAGTCCTTCCGCGATGGCGGTTTCGCACTTCAGGATAGCCAGATCAATTACGCAATCCACATCAGGCAGAGGCAGCAGTACGCCGGAGATTGCTCTCTGCGGTTCAGGAGCAGCACAGGAAGTTTCGGGTCTTGTACTGACTATCTTGGTTCGAAGTTGATCGACTGGACCTGTCAATACGGACTCAACGTATGGCGTCCGATAGGGATCGGTTTCGGCGCGTGGGGGCTGTTTACGATTCTCTTCTTTGCGTTTATGCACCATCCTGGCCCCTCGGGTCTCTATTTGGCGGTGGCCGGCGGGCTCACTTTGGAGCCTGACGCCATTCGGAATGCGCCGCAGGTTCAATCGACAAAGGCCTGGGAGCTGCTGAAGCAGAGGAATATCCTGGGCTGGCTGCGCGAGGAAATTCGTCTACTACGCATCGCGGCCTTCTTTAGCCTGGTTAACGGGTTCAACATCGGGTTCAAGGACGCAGATATAGGGCGGTGGATTCGACTGCTCCCGGCACGCGAGTTTGAATTTCGCGCGGTTGGCTGGTCACGCACCTTTGCCGGTGTTCAGGCGCTGGTAACACTTTACCTGCTGGCTATCTGGGTCTTATGTCTGTTCGGGCATCCGTTCGGCTGAGATGGCGCCACCTGTTCAAGGCGGGCCTTGAGGGGAAAGAGTGGCGGGCCATTGACATCTTCAAGAAGGACCGGGATGCGGCGCTCCGCCGGCTGGTGAAAGCCGTGATCGCGTATGACCGTTCCCAACGGCAGGGCAAAGCGAAGCCGGCGTAATCCCCGAGCTGTTCCGGACCCTGACGCGTTCGCTTCGTCAGCGGGCGGGGGCGGAGACTTCGGGATGGGTGCCTGCGCCTATCAGGACGAGGGGGCGCAGGGCGAAGGATGAGTAGGCTTGGCGGGCGGCGCAGGGCAGGGCCGGTCCGAAATTGATGTGGTGCAGGAGCAGGGAGGTCCGAAGGTCCGAAGTGTCCACTTAGAAAGTAAGAGGACACTTCACCCAGCAGACATAAGCAAAGGGTTCCCGCGACCGGGCTTGCCGTTAACTGGCGATTCGGCGTTCTTCGGGAAAGGCTACTGTACAGCGCTGACCTTGCCCGCCGTGAAAGTTACCTTCATATCTTTGTAGATGTAGATTTTCTTCGTCCCCAGGTCGACGATTCGTGTCGGCTGGCCGTTGATCGCCGTTACCTGACTGATTGTCTGTCCCAGCGACAATGTCGGCGGCGGGCCCTCCGGCGCAGCCGGTGGTGCTATCGGAGCCAGTGCGCCTCCGGCACCTGCTGGTGGAGTTGCCGAAGCCACTTCCTGCTCGTCCTGATCGGCGGCCTTGGTTTGCTCCGCAATTTGCGCCCCAGCGGTCGTATCCGGCGCCGGCGCATCCGCAGTAAAACCAGCCTTGGTGGCCGGAGCCTGCGCCGAAGGCGGCGCCTGCGGCAGTCCGCCCTGGCCCTGGTTCTTCTGGAGATCGCCCAGGCCCTGGTCGATCGACTCACGCATGTGGTTCTGCATATCCTGCAGATCGTTCAGCGCTACCGTCACGTTGTCCGACTTTCTGCATTCGTTGCCGCCCTTGGACGCCAGCACTACGGCCGACGTCGCCTGTGCGTCCTGCGCCGGCGGCGCTGCCACCTCGATCACGTCGCCCTGGCTCACTGCGCACTCGGTTCCCGCTGTGTCCGTCAGATCGAGGCTCGCACCCGCGATAAACACATGCGGCTGGCCATCGCCCAGCATGCGCGCAATCCCGCTCGACGCCGGATCGATGTCCTGGCCTTGTGCATTCTGCCCCGCCTCGTTATTCTCCAGCGACAGCTGCCGCTTCACTTCGTCGGCAACCATCGCCTTAACCTCAGGCGTCAGCATCGCCGCCTGATCCGCCGCCGCCTGTTGCGCCGCAGCCCCCTGCGCTGCGGCCGCCTGCGCAGCGTAGGCATCCTGCAGGCTCGCCGCGATCATATAATCCGTCAGCCAGAACGCCGCGCCCGGATAAACCGGATACGGCGTGAAGTAGGCGCCATAGAATCCGTACCACGGAGCCGCGCCCCATCCCCACCCATAAGCCACTGGAACCGCCCAGGGATTGTAGGCCCATCCATAAAACCCTGGACCCCAGTAGACGGCTGGCGCATAGACATCCAGAAATACGCCGTGATAGCCATACCGCCGGTAGTAGCGGTCGTAATACCGTCCGTGGTCGTAGTAAGTGCGATGGCCGAATTCGCGACCGCGGTACATGTACGGATGCTGCACGTACCCGCGTCCGCCGCGCTCGCCGTAGACGCGCGAGTGATCTGCGCGATCGACGCGCACCTCGCGCCCGCCATTAAGACCATGACGCACGGTCATCCCGCGCCCAGGATCGTGAAACTCCGCCGTCCGCCCATCGGCCCGCCGCGTCATCTGGGTCCCGCGCGGTCCCGCCACGGTGTGACTGCCAGCTGCTAAGTGCGTGCCGCCGCTCATTCCGGGATGACCGCTGTCGGCCGCTGAGTGCGCGCCGCCGCCCATTCCGGGATGGGTGCCGCTGCCTCCAGAAACACTCGCCCGACCCGCTGTCGTCGTCGGGTGACCGGCTGTCGTGATTTTGGATCCGGCCGAGCTCGCTCTTGGCCCCGTCGTCGCCGTGCTATGACCCGCCGTCGACGTCCCGCCCGGCTTCGCCGCCCCTCCTGGCTTCACTGAGGTCGAGGCAGGCTTCGCCGGAACGCTCGGCTTGGCGGGCGTTGTCTTTTTCGTCTGGGCGTGCGCGGTGGCAGTCAGACAGCCAGGAACGATCAAAACAGCTGCCAGCACACATGCATATCTCATGGAACGAATAGCGAAATTGGGCACGGTTTTCTCCTTACCAATGCGTCCTGCCGATCTATATACGGGGCCGGGCCAGCCGCTCCCTCTACTCAATGGCGGTGACCTTGTCGTTGACGAACGTAACCTTCATATCCGGGTAATAATCGATCTCTTTCGTCGCCAGCTTCACCACCTTGGTCGGCTGCCCGAAGATCGCCACCACCTGCGCCTTCGTCTGCTTCAGAGCAATCGTGGGCGGCGGAGTATCGGTGGGCGGTGGGGGTGGCGGAATTGCCGCCATCGCCGCCGGTGCCGGTTCGGCGGGTGCCGCAGCTGGCGCTGCCGGAGCCCCGGGGCGCACCACCCTGTCCCGCTGCCGCCGTTTGCTGCCCCCCGCTGTTATCCTGGGGCGCCACATCCAGCACTTCCGCGACGATCTTCAAAGCCGCATCGTCCGTCGGATATGCACCCTTCGCATAAGGAAACTTCAACGACGAGTAGTAGCGAATATCCGATATCGGATCGCTCATGAACTCCAGAACAACCCCGTCGTCGCGCACATCGATCCCTGGACGCCATCCATTTTGGGGGGATTGTATGCAAACCCAGCAGGGCAAGATGTACTGGGCCCCGGTTTTTGTGTTGTCGATTTATGCCGTTGCGATCTGCGGTTCGACGTTGAAGGCGCAGACGGCCGGGACTCCGCAAAGCATCGAGCAAAAAATTTCGGCGCAGTACACGCCGACCAAGGCGACGGCCGATCACAGCGATATTGTGACCGCCGGCGCGGTGATCGTCCTGAAGAAGGACGGCCTGATCATGACCTCGACCACGAGCGGGGCTGCGGCGGCGAATGTTTACAAAGACGGGCGCATCACGAGCTCGGGTGCATTGAAAACGAAAAAGGTATTCGACGCCTGGAGGAATCGGAGCCTGCAGGGAGGGGGCGACACGCGCACGTTTGTGGCGGGCGAGAAGTTCTGGGTCACCATATGTCCTAAAGCCTCAGCGGAGCGCCACCTTTTTTTTGGATTTTTCCACCTCCGCCGGCCCCCGGCAGGAGCCAGCCCTTCATCCCGTTTTCAACTCCAAGTGGAGCCCTCGGTTTCCGTCACACCCCGAGGTAATCACCGGCCAACGACTGGCGTCCCCAAACGAGGCCAACATAATTAGGTTTATTAACCAATGAATAAAGAGGTCCCGGGGAATCTATCCCGCAGGACTTATCCATGTTTATTGCCTGTTGCCTGCCTTTACGACTGCTCCCTCACCGCACCCTGCTCCAACGGAACGTAGTTGTGCAATTCCAAAAGGCCGGGTTCAGGGATCAGAAGCCGCGGCTTTTGGAGCAGGCCTTCGACTGCTCAGCGCGTGTGTGGTGCGTTCGCTTCGTCAGCGGGCGGGGGCGGAGAGTTCGGGATTGGCGCCTGCGCCCATCAGCACCAGGGAGCGCTGGGCGAAGGGTGAGTAGACGAGGAGGGCGGTGCAGGCCAGGGCCAGTCCGAAGTTGATGTGGTGCAGGAGCAGGAAGGGCGAGAGCGCCCAGAGAACGTCGAGGGGCAGGAGGAACTGCCAGAGTCTGAGGAATTTTTCGCGGATGCCGGGCGCGTGGAAGAGAAAGGCGCATAGGAGAAAGGCGCGGACGGGGATGAGAATGGCGGCGGTCACGATGAGGACGGTGAGAGCCAGAGGCGGTTTGGGTAAGAGCGCTTCGAAGAGGTCCTCTATCTCGGGGAGATTGGCGAGTGCGCCGATGTAAAAGCCCAGATACATAAGCTGCAGAAGGAGGAAGAGGGTCTGGGCTACGTTGTAGGGGATTTTGGGGAGTTCTTCGGGGGAGGCGAGGATGTGGGTGCGAGTTGGGGCCGGTGCGGGCGAGTCTGTGGCGGACGCTGTGACGGTCGGGGCTGCGGGGGCTGCGACGGGAGTGGTGGGAGCGATTCTTTCGACGGGGGCGACGAAGCGATAGCCACGGCGGGCGAGGGTTTCGATGAATCTGGGGCTGGCGGCCGAGTCGTTGAGGGCTTCACGGATGCGGTTCACGGCTGAGTTGACCCCGTGTTCGGAGTCGACGAAGGTGCCGTCGGGCCATAGCTCCCGGGCGATCTCTTCACGGGTGAGGAGTTCGCCGGGGCGCTCGAGGAGCATGCAGAGGACCTGGAAGGGTTGGGCGTTGAGGCGGAGGCGGATGCCCTGGCGGCGGAGCTCGCCGGTGGAAACGTCGGCTTCGAAGGCTCCGAAGCGATAGCGGCGTGCTGGCTCCTGGCCGGTCATTTGTCTGGTGACGAGTGTAGCTGATGGCGGGGCGAATTCAGGGGTTTCGGGCGATGGAGAACTCGCCGGAAGCCGCCTAGCTGGAATGGCTTACGCCGTGAGAAACATTCCTTTAACAGGCGAGATTGCGTGCATTGCTTCGTGAGGCGGGGCGGAGCAAAGTTCGGTGCATGACTGGGAGATTTCTGATCGGGTTTGGTGTGGCGGCGGTGCTGATGCTGCCGAGTCGTGGCGGGGCAGAGATGCCGGCTGGAGCGCTTCGCATTTTCAATTCTTATATTGATGCGATTGAGGCGCGGCTGGGGGAGCAGCATCGGTCGCGGGATGGATTTCTTGCGGGGGAAGCGGCGGATCCGCAGAGCGAGATGCGGCTGCGCCGGGGCGAAGTGATTGTCGAGATGCTGACTCCGCCTGTGGGCGCGGAGTTGCCGGGCGCGCTGCTGCACCACTGGCGCGGGACGGCCTTTGCGGCGGGAGCGAGAGCCGAGGATTTTGAGCGGTTGTTGCGGGATTTCAATGGCTATCCAAAATACTTTTCGCCACAGGTGATCGAGGCGCGGCTGATTGCGCAGGACGGCGATGAGGTGCAGGGATGGATGCGCGTGCGCGAGCGGCACGTGATGACGGTGGTGATGGATTCGACCTATGACGTGAGGTTTGGGCGGCTGGATGCGCAGCATGGGTACAGCGTGTCGAGGAGCACGCGGATTGCGGAGGTCAATTCCGCAACTGCTGGGGGAGCGGGGACGAGTGCTGAAAGGGCGCTGGGGCCGAGCGAGGATCATGGGTTTTTGTGGCGGATGAATACCTACTGGAGCTGGGAGGAGCGCGACGGCGGCCTGTATGTGCAGGTCGAGTCGGTATCGCTGACGCGGTCGATACCGCGCGGGCTGGGATGGGCGGTGGGGCCGTTTGTGGAGAGCATTCCGCGGGAGTCGCTGGAGTTTACGCTGCGGGCCGCTTGCGACGCGGTGCGCGACGCGGGGGTTCAGCGTGCGGCAGAACAGCGAAAAGAACCGGCAGGGGAAAGGACACGATGATGAGTGCGAATGCGGTGGTGAGGGGTGAAGGGACGGGATTTCGGGCAGCGCGGCGGGTGAACCAGTCGCTGACAGCGGCGATGGAAAGGCGCGTGTTGCACTGGATGGCGGAGCATGCGCCGCGATGGGTGACGTCGGATCAACTGACGGTGCTGGGCCTCGCGGCGCAGGTGGGAGCGGGGATCGGTTATGCGCTGACGCGCTACGATCGGCGCACGCTGGTGCTGGTGATCCTGTGCATTGCGTTGAACTGGATGGGCGACAGCCTGGATGGGACGCTGGCGCGGGTACGGCGGCAGCAGAGGCCGCGGTACGGGTTCTATGTGGATCACATGGTGGACATTTTTGGATCGGTGGCGCTGATGTGCGGGTTGGGGTGGTCAGGACTGGTGCACGGGCAGACGGCGATGGCCATGTTAGTCGCATTTCTGTTGCTGTCCGGGGAGAGCTATCTTGCAACTTATACGCTGGGTAGGTTTGAGTTATCGCAGGGTATGTTTGGGCCGACCGAGTTACGGATTTTACTGGTTATCGGGAACCTGGAGCTGCTGCGGAGTCCGTACGCGACAGTGCTGGGGCATCGTTTTCTGCTGTTCGATCTGGGAGGGGCCGTTGCCGTGGTTGGGATGCTGGCGATGGCGGTGGTGGTGACGGTGCGGCATACGGCTGAGCTCTATCGGCAGGAGCCTTTGCCGTGAGTGGCTTTGTTCGGTGGTGCAGGTTCAATGCGGTGGGAGCGCTGGGGATGGTTGTGCAACTGGGCGTGCTGGCGGTCCTGAATCGGCGGATGGCTGGGCATTATCTGCTGGCGACGGCTGCGGCGATTGAGGTGACGCTGTTGCATAACTTTGTTTGGCATGTGCGATACACATGGCGGGAGCGGCGCGGCGATGGCGGGTTGGTGGGGCAGTTGGTGCGATTTCACCTGTCGAACGGGGTGGTATCGATGGTGGGGAATCTGGCGCTGATGCCGTTGCTGGTTGGGGTGGTGCGGATGCCTGTGGTGATGGCGAACGGGGCGGCGATTTTGGGGTGTTCGGCGGTGAATTTTGGCCTGGGGGATGGGTGGGTGTTTGCGCGGACGCAGAAGATGGAGGCGTCGTGAGACTGTGTGCTGCAGCGTTGCTCTTTTTCCTGATTGGCTGTGGGGACCGCGCGTGCAAGCCAGGACCAGGCGCCGCCAGACGCGCCGATACCGCAATCGGGTGCGACGACAATCAATCACACCAGGCGGAGCGACGGCTACATTTATCGTGCTGGGGCTCTTTTAAGGCTCGTACCATTCCCATGTCTGCCAAAATCAGGCAGACATGGGGCACCCAGGTTATCGCAAATCGGACCTCTTCAACCCCAGTAGTTGTCGGGTAAGTTCACGACAATCGGGTCGGGCGTGCTGCGGACTACGATCCAGCGGAAGGCGTGTTCTTTCGAGGGATTGATTTCCATGTGCGGCGTCCATGCTGGAACGTGCAGAAAATCGCCTGCGCGGACGAGCGCTTCGGTTGCGCCGCGCTCACCCCAGCGGATCAGCGACTCGCCTTCGAGGACGTAGACGACAGTTTCCTGTTTGCCGTGGTGATGGATGGCGGTGCGCGCGCCGGCTTCGACGAGGAAGGTTCCGCCCCAGAGGTCCGTGGTGATGCCGTGATCGCGGCTGATGGCGGCGAGGCGCAGGGAGCCTGGGGTTTGCGCGGTGCCGGGATCGAAGCTCGCCGGATGAACAGCGGTCAGAGGTAGATAGTCGGCCAAGGTGTTCCTCCCAATAGCCAGATGATCAAGCGCGATTCGAGGATTCAATGTGGAATACCGCTCAAGCCAAACGAGGCTTGAATGTGGTTACCGCCAGGAGCGGACGTGACGATAGTTGTATCGGGAACCTTTTGTGGCATTCGGCCTGAAGGGGAGGCATTTACACTATCGACACAGCCATCGAGCAGGCCGGCTTTATGTGACGCCCGGACTTGCGGTGTATCTGATAAAGGGCGAGGGACATGCGGCAAAAGATTGGGATACTTGGGGCGACCGGCATGGTCGGCCAGCGGTTCATTCAACTTTTAGAGAATCATCCGTGGTTTGAAGTGGCCTGGCTGGCGGCGAGCGAGCGGTCCGGCGGCAAGGTTTATGGAGATGCTGTGCGGTGGAAGCTGGAGACGCCGTTGCCCGAGCGGGTGGCGGCGCTGCCTATGTCGGCGGCGAAGCCGGATGGCGCGCCGAAGGTGATTTTCGCGGCGCTCGACGCCGATATTGCGCGCGAGCTGGAACCGAAATTTGCGGCTGCGGGGTGCGCGGTGATCTCCAATTCGAGCGCGTTTCGCATGGAGTCGTCTATCCCGCTGGTGATCCCGGAAGTCAATGCCGATCACCTGGCACTCATCGAGAACCAGAATTGGCGGAAGCGGTCGGGCGGTTATATCGTGACGAATCCCAACTGCTCGGCGATTGGGTTGGTGCTGGCCCTGAAGCCCATTGTGGAACGGTTTGGGGTGGAGGCGATTTTTGTCAGCACGATGCAGGCGGTGAGTGGCGCGGGTTATCCTGGAGTGGCGTCGCTCGATATTCTGGGAAACGTGGTTCCGTTTATCAAGAACGAAGAAGAGAAGATGGAGGCGGAGACGCTGAAGCTGCTGGGTCAGCTCAAGGGGCGAGAAGTCGAGCCGCTGGCGGCGAAGATGAGCGCGCACTGCAACCGCGTCGCGGTTGAGGACGGTCACACGGAGAGTGTGAGCATCAAGCTGGGGAAGAAGGCCAAGAAGGACGAATTGGTCGCGGCCTGGGCGGAGTTCGCGCCGCTGGCGGGCAAAGACCTGCCGATGGCTCCGGTGCAGCCTGTGGAGTTTGTGACGGCGGAGGATCGTCCGCAGCCGCGGCTGGACCGGATGCGGGGCGCTGGGATGGCGGCCACGGTGGGACGCCTGCGTCCGTGCGGTCTGCTGGACTGGAAGTTCACGGTGCTTTCGCACAACACCATTCGCGGGGCGGCGGGCGCGGCTGTGCTCAACGCGGAGCTCCTCGTGTCTCTGGGCAAGCTCGACCCGGTGGCAGTGCCGGCATGAATCGGCTCGTCGTGATGAAGTTCGGCGGGACCTCCGTGGAGGACGCTGCGGCGATCCTGCGCACGGCGAAGATCGTCGCTGGGCGCGTCGCCAATGGGCTGCAGCCGGTTGTTGTGGTCAGCGCGATGGCCCGGGTGACGGACCTGCTGATTTCCGCCGCGGCCACCGCAGCGCGCGGCGATAGGGCCAGCGCCATGGCAATTACCGAGCGGCTGCGCATTCGGCATTGCGACACGGCGATGCAGCTGGCGATGGGTGCGCAACTGCGAGAGGATCCGCTGGCGGCAACGCGGGCGGACAGCGGGCTGGCGGCGACGCACGCCTGGATGGGTAAGGAATTCGATGGGCTGGAGGAAATACTGCGCGGGTTGGCGGTGGTGGGTGAACTGACGCCTCGCATCTCCGACATGATCGTGTCGTACGGAGAGCGCGTCTCGAGCCGCATGATGACGGAGGCCTTCGTGCGCAGCGGGATCAACGCGGTGTACGTCGACGCGCGGCAGTGCATCGTGACGGACGCGCAGTATGGCAAGGCGATTCCGCAGGATGCGGCCATTGAGCAGAAGCTGAAAGAGCACGTCGTACCGCACCTCGCTGAGGGGCGGGTTCCAGTATTGGGCGGATTTATTGGATCGACGGAGCAAGGCGTGACGACGACGCTGGGGCGTGGAGGTTCGGACTTTACTGCTGCCTTGGTGGGCGGCGGCATCGATGCCGCTGCGATTGAGATCTGGACCGATGTGAACGGCATCATGACCGCCGATCCGCGGATGGTACCGGATGCGCTGCGCGTGAAGACTATCAGTTTTGAGGAAGCCGCGGAGCTGGCTTACTTTGGCGCGAAGGTGCTGCATCCGGCGACGATTTTGCCGGCGGTGAAGAAGAATATTCCGGTGTTCGTGCTGAATTCGAAGAATCCGGAGAACAGCGGGACGCGCATTACGGCGCTGGCGGCGCACTGCAAGAGTCCGTTCAAATCGATCGCGGTGAAGAAGCGGCTGACCATTATGGATGTGGTGGCGAGCCGGATGCTGATGTCGCATGGCTATCTTAGGGAGATATTCGAGGTTTTCGATAAGCACAAATGTCCGGTGGATATGGTGTCCACCTCTGAGGTCAGCGTGTCGATTAGTCTCGATTCGAACGAGAAGCTGCCGGCCATTGCGGCTGACCTGAGCAAGCTGGCCGATGTTAAATATGAGGGCCGCAAAGCGCTGGTTTGCATGGTGGGCGAGAATATTCGTGGGCAGAATGGCATTGCGGCGCGCGTCTTTCAGGCGGTGCGGCACGTGAACCTGCGGATGATTTCGCAGGGCGCCTCGGAAATAAACATGAGTTTCATGGTCGAGGAGGATGATGCGGAGGAGGCGGTGCGGTCTCTGCACGCGGAGTTCTTCAGCGATCCCGACCCGGCGATCTTCGACGTGGAAGCGATTCGGCAGCCGGCGGTACGATAACGGGACGATTAGCCTCGGGAGGCAATAGCCATGCTTTTCCTGGTACTGGGACGCGGCCGGACGGGCAGCCTGGTGGCTGAGGTGGCGTACGAGCGCGGCCACGGCGTGCGGGTGGTGGGCGAAGAGGAGAATCGCCACGCCGCCGCGCTGACGGCTCCCTTTCTGGCGGGATTCGATGCGGTGATCGACTTCACGACGCCGGAATCGGCGGTGCAGAACATGCGGGCGTGCCTGGCCAACGGGGCGCGCGTGGTGGTGGGGACGACCGGCTGGTACGAGCACCTCAAAGACATGCGCACGCTGTGTGAGCGGAGAGAGGCGGCGCTGCTCTACAGCCCGAATTTTTCCATTGGTGTGCAGGCGCTGTTCAAAGTTGCGCGGGAGCTGGTCGTTGCTGCTCCCGGCTATCGCTTCAGCATTACGGAGACGCACCACGCGGGAAAGGTCGACGCGCCTTCCGGCACAGCGTTGTCGCTGAAGCGGATTATCGAAGCTGCGAGCCAGGGAATCAGCGTCGAGATTGCGTCAAAGCGGGAGGGCGAAGTGCCGGGCATTCACGAGGTGTTGGCGCGGTCGGACAACGACAGCATCTCGCTGAAGCACGAAGCGTATTCGCGCCGCGGATTCGCCGAGGGTGCGGTGCGCGCCGCGGAGTGGATCGCAGGGAAGACAGGTTGCTGGGACTTTCAGGAGATCGTCGCCAAGCTATAGCCGTTCCGGTTGCGGGTCCATATCTTCAGCTCGCGTACCAGTCGAGCGGGCGCGCAGCGGTTTTGCCGGATTCCCAGCGCAGACCGTCATCGGTGGCATATCCTTCAGGACGACACTGCAAGCGCCGACGACAGCGCCGCAACCAACAGTAACGCCGGGGGCGACAAACACGCGGGTCGCCAGCCAGACTTCGGATTCGATCACAATCCAGCTGCCGATCATGTCGAAGGTGGGTTTGCGGTAATCGTGGAACGCCGCAGCCAGATAGCAATGCTGAGAGATGCAGGCGTTGTGGCCGATGCGGATTTCGCCCAGAGTGTAGAGCGTGGCGTGGTCGCCGATCCAGCTGTAATCGCCGATGGTCAGCTTCCAGGGATAAGTGATTTCAACTGTGGGACGAATGATGACTCCGCGTCCGACTTGTGCGCCGAAGAGGCGCAACAGGAAACGGCGCCAGCCGTAGAGCGCCTGCGGCGAGCAGCGAAAGAGCGTGGCCTGGACGATCCACCAGAGCTGCACGAACCAAGCGGGGCGGCCGCGGAAATTGGGGGGCAGCACGAAGCTTTTGAGGTCCTGGACGGGCGCAGGCATCGTCTGAAGTGTAGAGCATAGGTGGCGGCTCACGTATCGGATTCAATGGGATTTCTGACCTGCCATCCCCGCGCCTTTAACTGCTGTCGAGAGCAATACGGTGCGGTGTAGACTCGACTTGTTATGGAGCTGCAGGGCTGTGGGACGGCGCTGGTTACACCTTTCCGGGCGGACGGAAGCGTCGACGAGCGGGCGTTGTACGAGCTGGCTCGCTGGCAGGTGGAGTCCGGGATCGACTGGCTGGTGGCCTGCGGTACGACCGCTGAGACGCCGACGCTCGATGAGGCGGAATGGCTGGCGGTGATCCGGATTGTGGCGGAGGCGGCGGCCGGGCGGGTTCCGGTTTGGGCGGGGTGTTCGCACAATGCTACGCGGCAGGCCGTGGCTCGGGCGCGGACGGCGGCGGAGGTGCCGGGGGTCACGGCGATTCTGACGGCGAATCCCTGGTATAACAAGCCGACGCAACAGGGGCAGTTTGAGCACTTTAAGGCGGTGGCGGAGGCGGTGAAGCTGCCGGTGGTGCTCTACAACATTCCAGGGCGGTCGGCGGCGAATCTGGAGCCGGCGACGGTGGTGCGGCTGATCGAGGCGGCTCCTAACATCGAGGCGGTGAAGGAGTCGAGCGGGAATCTGGTGCAGATCACGGAACTGATCACGTTGGTTCCAGAGGGGTTTCGGGTTTATTCGGGCGACGACGGGATGACGCTCGGGGTGCTTGGCGTGGGCGGAGCTGGGCTGGTTTCGGTGGTGTCGAACCTTATTCCGGCGGAGATGGCGGAGATGGTGCGGGCGGCTCTGGGGAACGATTGGTCAGCGGCCAGGCGGACCAATCGAAAGTACTTCCGGCTGATGCAGGGGATCTTCAGGGAGACGAGTCCGGGGCCGGTGAAGGCGATCCTGGCGATGATGGGCAAGCTCGAGGAACGGTACCGGCTGCCGATGGTTCCGGTTTCGGCGGGGACTCGGGCGTTTCTGGAGCGGCTGGCGGGGGAGCTGGGGCTGGCGCCAGGGTACAGGGTGCAGGGTACAGGGGACAGGTAGCCCTCCCACCCCCGGGTGGGGATCCGGCAAGTTGTTGTGGCGGCGGGGTTTGCCGGGGGTCGGGTTTTGGCTGCGGCATCCTTTTGAAAATGCGGGATTTGCAGGGGCATTTTGGCTCCTTTCCTGAGCCCACTCAAGCCAGGACCGGGCTTGAATGGGCCACCCTCTGTTAACAACATTGATAACATCTCTACTACCCCCCCTCTCTTTTCCTGGGGTGGTAGCGCTTATCGATTTGAAATCGTTGGAGTTAGGGGAAATGTTTACAGCTTCGACAACATTGGTCTGGCTGGGATCAATTTGATTCTGCGGTGGTTGGGGCCTTCGATTTCATTCGAAACGACTTAAGCTTTGGCCTTTCGAAACGGGCCGGGGCTGAAGCCCCTTCGGTTGGGGCCTTTGTTCCACGGCCTGAAGGCCGTGGCTTTCTCCGTAGTCCCGCTTGCGCGGGACGAGATGCGCCTGGCCGATGTGCGCATGTCGGGTCAGGAAAGGCGGTACTATCGGCGCTCCCAAATCCCAACAAGCTTTGTGAGTCTGAGCGAAATGCAGGTCCCGTTCGATTCGGTCCCTCGCGGGACCTTCGCTCAGGGCAGGCTCTTC
>PMSS01000054.1 GCA_003167515.1 Acidobacterium sp.
ATCGACTGGGAGTGGATGCTCAACGGCGGCCAGACGCTCGCCATGGGCTGGCTCCCCGACCAGGGATTTCTAAAGCATCGCTGGGACATCTACTCCGAGCTGCTGACCATGTATCTGCTGGCCATCGGGTCGCCCACGCATCCGATTCCCGCGACGACGTGGAACGATCTGCAGCGGCCGGTGGTGCAATTTGGCGGCCTCGACTTCATCAGCGGCGTTGCGCCGCTGTTCATTCACCAGTACGCGCACGCGTGGTGCGACTTCCGCAACGTTGCCGACCTCCACGCGAACTATTTCACCAATTCGACTGCGGCCACGCGAGCACATCAGTTGTGGTGCCTGACCGAGAGCCGGAAGTTTCCCTGGTTCGATCAGAATTTGTGGGGGATCACCGCCTCCGACTCGCGGGATGGCTACCGCGTATGGGGAGGGCCGCCGGCCATGGGCCCATTGGACGGCACGCTCGTGCCCTGTGCGACGGGGGGATCGCTGATTTTCCTGCCGGCGGAATGCTCCCACGTGTTGCTGAGCATGCGGGAGCAGTTCAACGACAAGGTCTATACGCGCTATGGATTCGTCGATGCGTTCCAGCCGAAGGCCAACTGGTTTGCGCCCGATATTCTCGGCATCGACCAGGGAATCACCATGCTGATGGCCGAGAATCTGCGCACCGGCTTCGTGTGGCAGCAATTTATGAAGAACCACGAGATTGGCCACGCGATGAACGAGGTGCAGTTCCATCCGGATCAGGAAGCGATGTCGCAGGTGGTGTGAGGGGAAACTCCTCGCGTCCCGTAGCCAAATGGCTATAATAGCCATGTGGAGGACCGCTCATGCGAAGCGTCAATATTGCCGAACTAAAAAACCGGTTGAGCGCATACATCGCCTTCGCCAGGAACGGCGAGGAGATTGTGATTCGAGACAGGAAACTGCCCGTGGCGCGCCTTGTGCCCTATGTGCCAATGACTGCGAACGAGGAAGAAGAGCAACTGATCGCTGAGGGGAAACTGCGGCCGGCAAAGGTGGAGATGACGCCCGAGTGGATCGAGGAGTTTCTGAAAATGCCGAGGCCAGGCGTTCCCGGCAATGCCGGAACTCAGGCGTTGCTGGATGAGCGGGAAGAGGGATGGTAGCGCGCGAGTTTGCGTTCTGGGACGCAAGTGCGCTTGTCCCCGCGTGCGTTCGGCAAGCGGGAACTCCACAGGCGGATATTAATCTGACCCTCTACACCCCGGTAGTATGGTGGGGAAGCTATGTCGAAGTGCGCAGTGCGATTGCGCGCCTTCGCCGTGTCGCGATCCTCGATAACCGGGGGGTGCTGAAGGCGGTCGCCTCATTGGACAGGCTACGATCGATCTGGAAGACAATTGTCCCGGACGACTCGCTGGTGGATGAAGCGTGTCGGCTACTGGATGTCTACCCATTGCGTGCTGCCGACAGCCTGCAACTGGCCGCCGCGATGGTCTGGTGCCACCAGCGGCCGGCGGGGCGTTCTTTCATTGGTGGCGACAAGCGATTGAATGAGGCTGCAAACAGGGCAGGATTCGCGGTCGTCGAAATTTAGCAACCCTCGAACCCTCCCATTCATTCCCTCGTAACGCACAAATCCTCCTTTTCATAGAGAATAGCTGACGCGATGACAGACTCTTCTCAACGATACCGATGGCTCGACGGCCAGGGGCTGGCCTTCGGCGCGCCGGGCCTCTCGCCGCGCTGGAGTTCGAGCGCCAAGGACGCGGTCAGCACCGCCTACGCCGCTTCCAGCAAGGTCTGGTTCACCGTCTCGCACGGCATCCACACCGAGATTTACTGCCCGACCATCGATCGCCCCCAGATTCGCGACATGCAGTTCCTCATCACGGATGGGGAGACGTTCTTCCACGAGGAGCGCCGCAATCTGATTCATGAGTTCGAGTACATCGACTCCGACGCGCTGGCGATTCGTGTGCGCAATCGCGACCCCCAGGGCCGCTACACCGTGGTGCGCGAGATGATCAGCGATCCACACTCCCCCGTGGTGCTGATTCGCGTGCGGCTGGAGGGGGACGAAGATCTCCTGCGGCGACTGCACGTATATGCGCTTCTCGCACCGCATCTGGAGGGCGGGGGGATGGGCAACTCCGCGCGCGTTGTGGACGTGGCCGGCAAAATAGTGTTGGTCGCATGGAAAGAAAACGTGTCGCTGGCCGTGACCGCGGACTGCAGTTTCAGCCGCGCCAGCTGCGGATACGTGGGTGCGAGCGACGGATGGCAGGATCTGAAGCAGAACTTCAAAATGGACTGGGAATTCGGGTCGGCGCTGGACGGCAACGTCGCGATGATGGGGGAAATTCCCCAGGCCAGCACGCGCGAGTTCACGGTGGCGATTGGATTCGGCGACGGGCATCACGCGGCACTCTCCGCTGCGGCAGGATCGCTGGCGGTGCCGTTTGAGCAACACCTGTCGCGCTTCATCGAACAATGGCATCGCGCCGCGTCACCGCGCGAGTGGGCGCGGCATTCGGGAGACGGCGGACGACTGCTGCAGATCAGCCATAATGTGGTGCTGGCGCACGAGGACAAGACATTTGGCGGCGCGTTTATTGCGTCCGCGTCGATCCCGTGGGGCTATGCCATGGGCGACGACGATCTGGGCGGGTACCACCTGGTGTGGACGCGCGATATGGTGCAGACGGCTACCGCGCTGCTGGCCTGCGGGCGCGCGGAGACGGCGCGGCGGGCACTGGTTTACCTGGCCTGCACGCAGCAGCCCGACGGAGGGTTTGCGCAGAACTTCTGGATTGATGGGACACCTTATTGGAGCGGGCAGCAACTGGACGAGGTGGCGTTTCCTCTGATTTTGGCGTGGCGGCTGTGGAACGCGAATGCATTAGGTGACCTGCATATGGTTCCGTTTGTCGAGCGGGCGGCGGGATTCCTGGTGCGCCACGCTCCCATTACGCACCAGGAGCGTTGGGAAGAAAATGCGGGCTATTCGCCCTCGACTCTCGCGGCCGTGATTGCCGGATTGATTTGCGCGGCAGAGATTGCGCGGGCGCACGATTCAGTGGAGCTGGCTGTTTTCCTGGAGGAGTTCGCCGACTGGATCGAGGGTCATCTGGAAGACTGGACGGTGACCAACAACGGAGTGCTGCTGCCGGCCGTCAAGCGCCACTACATGCGCATTCGCCCGCCGGAGAGCGGCGCGGCGTATGTATCCGAAGGCAGTGGGACGGAGACCATCCGCCTGCAAAACCGGCCGCCGGGGACGCGGGTGGAGTTTGAGGCCCGCGAGATCGTCGATGCAGGCTTTCTGGAACTGGTGCGCTA
>PMSS01000266.1:0-208 GCA_003167515.1 Acidobacterium sp.
CAAGCCCTGACTTACTGAACATCAATTGGCGAGCGCCGAGGTGACGTATGGGAGTGCTGAATTGGATCACCCAGGGATGCGATGCTCTGACCAGCACCGCATCCCCCACAATCGACGCATTGGGCCTTCGCGTCTGCATCGCGCTCGCCACCATCATGCTCGTATGGTTCGGCGTGCAGGAGTCGCTTGCCTCCGCGCACGGTGGCGC
>PMSS01000266.1:254-4600 GCA_003167515.1 Acidobacterium sp.
GAAGGCCCCGGCATGACGAAGGCCCTGATGAATCCCTATTACGCGCTCGTCTACGTCATCATTCAGGTCCTCATCGCCGTGTTTTCCGCCGTGGTGAGCGCCATCGTCGCATACGGGGCCATCGCCAGTGCGGTCATCGGCCTGCTGGGACCGGTCTTCATCCCGTTTCTCGTCTTCGACAAGCTGGAGTTTCTGTTCTGGGGCTGGCTCAAAGCCTTCATCGGTTTCTGCTTCTATAAGGTGGTCGCCGCAGCCGTGCTGAGCGTCCTGGCGGATCTGCTGGCGCAGTATTACGCGGAGCTGATTAACTTCTCCGATCCGGGCAACATGGTGCAGGAGCTTCGTGTCCTTTCGGCAAGGGTGCATGATTTGAGCGGGGCGGGCTGGTAGGTTGAGTTAGTCGCTGAAGGGGCGGCAGACGATGAGATCCAGGAGGGCCGCTGTTCCGGATTCAGTTATCCAGTTAGAGCATCAGTTTGAGCAGTTCAGGAGTACTCGCACGGGCCGGGCGAAGCTGCCTGCGACGCTGTGGCTGGCCGCCGTGGAGCAGGCGCGGCAGCACGGAGCGAACGTGGTGGCGCACACACTGCGGCTGGATTACAACGCGCTGAAGAAGCGGTTGAGCGGAGGTTCAACGCCGCATCAGCAGCCATCGCCAGCCAGCTTCGTGGAACTGGTCGGTGGCGTCAGCTCAGGAACAGATGAGTATGTCATCGAGTTCGAGACTTCTCCCAGTCCGCGGATGCGGGTGCAGTGGAAGAGCGCGACGGCGCCGGACTGGACGGCGCTGCTGCGAGCGTGGCGTGAAGCGGCGGGATGATCCAGATCACGCCGCAGATGCGGGTGCTGGTGGCGATCGAGCCGGTGGACGGACGCAAGGGGATCGATTCACTGGCGCGACTCTGTCAGGAGAAGCTGGCAGAGGACCCGTTCTCGGGCTGCGTGTTCATCTTCCGCAGCCGGAGAAGCACGACGGTGCGCGTGCTTACTTACGATGGGCAGGGATTTTGGCTTCTGATCAAGCGGCTGTCGAAGGGAAGGTTCAGCTGGTGGCCGGAAGGTGAAGGCCATACGGCGCGGCGGCTGGAAGCATGGCAGGCGCAGTTACTGCTGGCCGCCGGCGATGCATCACGAGTGCGAGCAGCGCCGGTGTGGCGGTCGGTGAACCCCGGTGCGGCATCCGCGCAGATACGGCCCTGAAAAAGTCCTGGCGTTTTGAATCGACCTGAGCGAACCTGGGTCCGATGAAGGCCTCGTCCGAAGTGATGGAGATCCCGCGCGAGGATCTGGAGTCGCTGCTGGAGCGGGTGCGGCCGTCGCTGCCGGAAGAGGACTTCCGCAAGCTAAAGGCGGTGGTGGAAGGGCTCGAGCTTCTGACCGAACTGATCGCCGACAAGGACACCACGATCCGCGATCTGCGGCGGCTGCTGTTCCCGCTGGTGACGGAGAGGACGCGGGAAGTGCTGGAACGGGCGGGGCTTGAAGACAAGCCGAAGCCAGCGGCAGACGATACGAAGAAGCTGAAGAAGCCGGGACACGGGCGCAACGGAGCCGATGCTTACAGCGGCGCCGCGCGCGTGGAAGTGCCGCATGGGCAGCTGACGGCCGGCGATCGCTGTCCGGGATGCGAAAAAGGGCGTGTGTACGAGCAGCAGGATCCGCGCGTGCTGGTGCGGATCGCGGGGCAGGCGCCGCTGACGGCAACCGTGTATGAGATGGAGCGGCTGCGCTGCAACCTGTGCGGGGAGATTTATACGGCCGCGACTCCGGAAGGAGTGGGCGAGGAGAAGTACGAGGACACGGCGGCGGCGATGATCGCGCAGCTGAAGTATGGCAGCGGTATGCCGTTCTACCGGCTGGAGCAGCTGGAAGAGAGTCTGGGCATCCCGCTGCCGGCGGCCACGCAGTGGGAGATCGTCGAGGAAGCGGCGGAGCTGATGCGGCCGGCGTGGGAGGAACTGATCCGGCAGGCAGCGCAGGGTGAAGTGCTGCACAACGATGACACCAGCATGCGGGTGCTGCATCTGGCCCGGGAGCCGGCAGATGACAGGACCGGGGTGTTTACCAGCGGCATCGTCTCCACGGCGCCGGGCTGGAAGATCGCGCTGTTCTTCAGCGGAATCAGACATGCTGGCGAGAACCTGTCCGAGGTGCTGAAGCACCGGGTAGCAGGACTGGCTGCGCCGATACGCATGTCAGATGCGCTGGCGCGGAACGCGCCGAAGCTCAGTGAGGACGTGGAGTTGCTGGTGGCTAACTGCCTGGCGCACGGACGGCGGCAGTTCGTCGAGGTGCTGACGAACTTCCCCGAGGAGAGCCGTCATGTGCTGGAGTTGCTGGGCGCGGTGTATCGCAACGATGCTGTGGCACGGGAGCAGAAGATGTCGCCGGAGGAGCGGCTGCGCTTCCATCAGCAGCACAGCCGTCCTGTGATGGATAAGCTGCACGGCTGGATGCAATCGCAGTTAGAGAGCCGCCGGACAGAGCCGAACTCCGGCCTGGGGAAAGCCATCCAATATATGTTGCGCCACTGGAAGGCGCTGACCCTGTTCCTGCGTACCGCCGGCGCACCGCTCGATAACAATATCTGCGAGCGGTCACTGAAGCGTGCAATTTTGCATCGGAAGAACGCCCTCTTTTATAAAACGCTGAACGGAGCGCAGGTGGGCGATCTCTACATGAGCCTGATCCATACCTGCGAACTGAACGGCGCCAATCCGTTCGACTACCTGACCGAGTTGCAGCGGCACGCCGAAGATCTGGCGCGGAATCCGGCGGAGTGGATGCCGTGGAACTACCGCAGCCTCATCGCTGAGCCCTGACGCGCTATCATGCTCCGCATGGCCGAAAAGGATAGTCTGCGGCCACAGTCAGGAAGCATCGGGAAATGCCCGTAAACAGGGGCTCCACAACCGTCAAATCGCGCAAGGTTTTCGGCCACCCCTCCAGACGATCCCAAACGGTGCTTCGCGCCGGCCTCTACGCCCGCGTCTCCACGCACGATCAGCAGACCCTGCCCATGCAGAATCGCGCCATGCGCGAGTATGCTGTCCGCCGCGGCTGGACCATCGCGATGCAGGTGAAGGAAGTCGGTTCCGGCGCGTCCGAGCGGCAGATGCGAGCGAAACTGATCGAAGCCGCACGGCGCCGGGAAGTCGATGTGGTGCTGGTGTGGCGGCTGGATCGCTGGGGCAGATCGGTGACCGATCTGCTGGCCACGCTCACAGAGCTTGAACATCTCGGCGTCGGCTTCGTCTCGCTGACTGAAGCACTGGACCTGACCACGCCCTCCGGTCGCGCCATGGCCGCCATGCTGGCCGTGTTCGCGGAGTTCGAACGCGAAGTGCTGCGCGAGCGCGTTCGTGCCGGTCTGGCTCACGCCCGGCAGAACGGCAAAGCTGTGGGCCGTCCTCTCACCGCCGGCCTCAGCGCCGACAAGGTTCGCAAACTCTATCGCTCCGGCCTGAGCAAATCCAGGATCGCTCGCCAGCTCGGCATCGGCCGCACCTCCGTCCGCCGTATCCTGAACCAACCGTGCTCATCGTAACCGCCATGGCCAAACGCAAACGCGACTCCGCCCGGGAAGACCGAATCCATGACGAAATCATCGTGGACGCGAATGGACCCGAAGAACAGGCTATGAGCTGGTACTACTATCTGGAAGAAAAGATCAGCTTCCCGTTCCGCGCAACATGCACCACCTCCCGAACCACTTCGCCTCTCCGCAAAGGCGAATCTGTCGAGGTCCGGCGCATGGCGCCGGACGACGCCTGCTCCGCCGACATGCTTGTAATGATCCGCTGGCAGGATCGCGATATGGCAGTCCCGCTCTCTCAACTGACCGCCGCCAACCCCGATGAATCAACCCGGCAGGCTGTCGAAGACTGGCATTACTGGGTGGCGCAGGGATACTGCTTCTGATCTGTGCATGCCTGCCGAAAGCTCACGGAGCTTCCACTCCTCATTCTGCTCGTCCTCGTCAACATCTACATCCTCTTGAAGATTCCGGCCATGACCATGAGTATCTTTTCTGGATCGGCCGGTGGACACGGCGGCGGACTGGGCCTCGTAACGGCAGCGATTCTCCGGGCGATCTAGGCAGGAGGTATTCAAACAATGAGCACCAGCATAAAGCCATCATCCGACATTACGCGCGCGGCGGAACGCTACCTCGAACAGTACGGTGATCCGCTGGTGATGAACACCTGGCTGAAGGTCACGATTCTGGTGCTGGCCGTTGTCTGCACCGCGCTCGCTGTCCTTCTCTTCCGCGGTCAGATGGCGCTTGCTAATGTCCACCCGCTGATCGTGCGCATCAACGACGTGGGCCGGGCCGAAGCGATCGA
>PMSS01000410.1 GCA_003167515.1 Acidobacterium sp.
GCGTGCGTGAACGTGGCGAATCTGCTGCTGGTGCGGGCGACGGTGCGGGAGCGGGAGATGGTGATCCGGTCGGCGCTGGGCGCGGCGCGTGCGCGGCTGCTCCGGAAGATGCTGACGGAAAGCATTTTGCTGGCGTTGTGCGGCGGTCTGGCGGGGATCGGGCTGGGACTGTGGGGGAGCCACCTGCTGAGCTCGATCAACCTGGGCACGGATTTGCCGTTGCATTTCGATTTCGGATTTGACTGGCACGTGCTGGCGTTTTCGATGGCGGTGGCTCTGGTGGCGGGAGCGCTGGTGGGGATTGTGCCGGCGCTACGGCTTGCGCGAGCGAATCTGAATCTGGTTTTGCGCGAAGGTGGACGCGGGGTTGCGGGCGGTGGGCACCGATTCCGCGACGCGCTGGTGACGGTGCAGGTGGGGAGCGCGTTGATCCTGCTGATTATTGCGGGGCTGTTCACGCGGAGCCTGGCGCAGAGCGAGCATGCAGAGCTGGGGTTCAATCCGGCCAATGTGATGACGATGATGATGGACCCGGGGGAGATTGGGTACAGCGATCCGCGGGCGCGAGATTTCTTCAAGGAGCTTCTGGAGCGAGTGCGGGCACTGCCGGGCGTGCGGACGGCGACGATTGCGGAGGCGGTTCCGATGGGGCTGGTGGGCAACGGCGGCGAGACGATCACGGTGGGCGGATATCAGCCGCCGGCGGGGCAGAGCATGCCGGTGATCGCCTACAACCTGATCGGGACGGATTATTTTGCGACGCTCGGGATTCCACTGGAGTGGGGGCGCAATTTCAGCGATGGGGATGACGAGAATCGTCCTCATGTTGCTATTGTGAGCGAGGCGATGGCGAAGAAGTACTGGCCGCATGGGGACGCGATCGGACGGGAGTTCACGATGAACAGCGATCCGGCGCATCCGCTGCAGGTGGTGGGGGTGGCGAGGGACGCGCGTTATCAGGGATACAGGCAAGCGCCAGCGCCATATTTCTATTTGCCGTTTGCGCAGAACTACACGGGGAATTCTCTGGAGACGCTGGAGGTGCGGACGGTGGGCGATCCGGCGGCGATGCTGCCGGTGCTGGAGCGGGCGATCAACGATATGGCGCCGAACCTGCCGTTATTTGACGTGAAGACACTGCATCAGGCGCTTTACACGCCGAATGGGCTGCTGCTGTTCCAGATCATCGCGACGCTGGCGGGAGTGATGGGGACGCTGGGGATGGTGCTGGCGATTGTGGGGGTGTACGGCGTGCTGTCGTATGTGGTGAGCCAGCGGACCAGCGAGATTGGGGTGCGGATGGCGTTGGGTGCTGGGCGCGGGGACATTTTGAAGATCGTTTACAAGCAGGGGATGTGGATTGTGGGGATCGGGCTGGCGGTGGGGCTGGCGGCGAGCTTTGGCATCGCGCACCTGCTGCACAGTCTGATCGTGGTGAGCCCCGCGGATCCGGCGACGTATCTGGGGGTGTCAGCGATGCTGGCGGCGATTGCGATGCTGGCTTGTTATATTCCGGCGCGGCGGGCGATGTATGTGGAGCCGATGCGGGCGTTGCGGGAGTGAGTGCAGGGAACAGGCAACAGGCAACAGGGAATAGGAAGCTTGCCGATTGCGGGCCCTTTCCTTTTGTCCGCTCGACACCTGGCAATCAGACCTCCGGATTGGGTTCGAGAGGCCCGCTTCTGTTCGCCTGCCGAGATTATTGTAGCCACCATGCCCATCCATCTCAACTTCCGGTTAGCCCGTCACGCATTCCGACACCTCTTAGAGCGAAGAGCACTTAACACCTTTGAAGAGTTGGCCAGCTAACGAGCTGAGTTCCATCAAGCAAGCCTTCTATTTGCTCAAACCCGCCAATTTTGCGGTGACGAAGTTGATGAATGCGGAGCAGGTAACCAGGAAAAACTTGGCGTCTTCAAGCCCAACGGTGTCGGAATCGAGGATTGCGTGTCGAACGCCGTCCTCGTCAGAAGTGTAGCCGTACAACTTGTTAAGAGCCCCGCTCAGCGCAGGATGCAAGCCAATCTCATTCTGTAGCTTCTTGATCAGTTCTCCGAGAGTTCCTTTTTCGCCGAGGACGTTGCACACCAAGCTCTCAACGGCTGAGATCGACTCTTTGATTGAGTTGCGATAATCCGGCTGCTCCCTGGAAGAAAGCAGTTCCAAGGCGCGTCGCAAGTGGGCGCGAACCGGTGCAAGGGCAGACTGCGACGCGTTTTCAATCGCGTTTATTTCCTCTTCGTCAGTGACCCTTGTAATAAGGCAGTTGACCAGCCTGTAAGCGGAATTCTCGACCTTCAAAGCGGCGTTGCACGCAGCGATAAATTTATCCTGGTCGAAAACATCGTAATTATTGGCAACGAATTCAAGAAAATTGTAGGCCTCATGCCAATAGCAGCTTAAGAATTCGGCTCGGAGCCGTTCCAAAACAAAAGCCCAATTGCCAGGAATCGTATCTACAGGCTCTTTGTAGTTTTGGAGCCAAAGCCTGCGGCAAAAGCGCTGAAGCTTCGGGTTCATCGAGAGCGGATAGCGGGGTGGGCCCGGGCGGTGCGGTTCGGCCTGGGCGTCGCTCCATATATGGAGATACATCACGCTCCATAGCGCGTTCCTCAGCTCCGAGTTCATGCAATCGAGCTGGAAGACTTCTTTGACTGAGGTGATCCCGTAACGATCGGAGAAACGCATAGGTGGGCCTCTGCTCTGGGAGCTCTTGGGAACATCCTATGATAAATAACCGACCCCGGTCCGTTCGGGGAGTTAGACTTCGGGGTTGAGTTCGAGGTCTTCGAGGCGGCCGAGTTTGTAGATGGCGATGGAGACGATCCAGGCGAGGGCGAAGATCCCGATGATGCAGTAGCCGAGGACTCCGAAGTTGTCGTTGAGGCGGACGATGAATCCCCAGAAGATGCCCTGGAGATGGAACTGGCCGCCGAGGAGGCCGAGGGCTTCGATGCCGCCCACGATTAATGCAACGACGACTGATACAGATGTGATGGTGAGGTTGTAGTAGAGCTTGCGGATGGGCTTGATGTAGGCCCAACCATATGCGCCGAGCATGAGGATGTTGTCCGTGGTGTCGATGAGCGACATGCCGGCGGCGAAGAGCACGGGGAAGACGGCGATGGACCAGAGAGAGAGGCCGCGGGAGGCTTCGGCGGCGGAGATGCCGAGGAGGCCGATTTCGGTGGCGGTGTCGAAGCCGAGTCCGAAGAGGATGCCGAGCGGGTACATGTGCCAGCTGCGGCGGATCATGGCAAAGATGGGGCGGAAGATGCGGGCGAGGAAGCCGCGATTGGCGAGGAGGAGGTTGAGGTCCTCGTCGACGTAGGGCTCGCCGCGGCGGACGCGCCGGAAGGTGGCGTAGACGGAGCGGAGGATCACGATGTTGGCGACGGCGATGGCGAGGAGGAAGAGTGCGGACACAAGGGTGCCGATGACGCCGCCGATGTTGCGGTAGTGGTCGATGTGTTTCTGAAGGCCGAGGGCGGCGGCGGCGATGAGGAGTGAGCCGAGGATGACGATCGTCGAGTGGCCGAGGGAGAACATGAAGCCGACGGCGATGGGGCGTTTGCCTTCCTGCATAAGCTTGCGGGTGACGTTATCGATAGCGGCGATGTGGTCGGCGTCGACGGCGTGGCGGAGGCCGAAGGAGTAGGCGAGGAATGCGGTTCCGAGGAGGACGGGGAAGCGGTGGAAGGCGGCGATGGCCCAGAGCCATGCGGCGGCGTTGATGAGGATGAGGAGCGCGTAGATGCCGATGACCTTGCCGCGCACATGGTCAGCATGGTCGTTGAAAAGGTTGCGGAAGGCTGAAGGCATCGTGATCGGGCTCGGGTCCGGAGGCGGAGGGGGCGGGAGGCGATCCGCTGACCTACTAATTTTAAACTCATGTTACGGGGTGAGCTGTGGGAATGCCGGGTTGGGGCGGGTGGAGGGTTTGACCGGGAGCAAAAAAGAGGCCTGGTTGACCGTGGAACGGTTGACCGTGGAAGCAGCGCTTGCCTATTCTCGTAGACGCGGCCTCGTAACGGCGTGCTCGTAAGGGCGGCGCAGCTGGGGTTTGCGGCGGGCTCGCAAAGGACCCGTCAAGAGGGATTCATCGAGACGGTTCACGGAGAGATTCGGGGAAATTCGGCCGGGCCTGGCGCTGCGAATGGCGGCGCGCGGCATCCAACAGAATCCGAGGGAGAAAAACATGGCAGATACGAAGAAACCTGCACTGAAAGAGTTGATTGCGGGATTGCAGGAGGACTTGTCGCGCGAGTATCAGGCGATCATGGCGTACGTGGTTTACAGCAACGTGTTGAAGGGCGCGCAGTGGATGAACATCGCGGGCGAGCTGAGGAAGCATGCGGGTGAGGAGCTGCAGCACGCGCTGACGATCGCGGATCAGCTGGATTATCTGGGCGCGGTGCCGAATGCGAGTCCGAAAGCGGTGAAGCTGTCGGAGAAAGCGGAGGAGATGCTGCGCTTCGATCTGGACAACGAGACGGTAACGATCAAGGAGTATCGCAAGCGGGTAAGGCAGGCGGAGGCGGTGGGGCACTATGCGCTGGCGGAGCAGATTCGCCAGATCATATCGCAGGAGCAGGAGCACCAGCACGATTTGGCGACGGCGCTGGGGATCGATGTTCCGAACATCCTGGAGGAGGGTGCGTAGGCGGCCGATCGACGTCTGAACGTGGGGTCAGGCGCCGGAGTCGGGCGTCTGAGCGGGGCTCGAGCCGTCGGCGGTGCTATCGATGGGCAGGCGAATGTTGAAGGTGGTTCCCTTGCCCACCGTGCTCTCAAAGGTGAGGTTTCCTTTGTGGCGGTCGATCACGGAGCGAGCAATCGCGAGGCCCTGGCCGGTTCCCCGCCCCACTTCTTTGGTGGTGAAGAAGGGATCGAAGATCCGTTCGCGAATGGCCGGCGGGATACCCGCGCCTGTATCCGAAATACTGATGAGGACCGCAGGGCCTTCAGTCCGGGTGCGCACGCGGATCTTGCCCTGCTGGCCTGAGCCCTGCACCACGTCCGCAATCGCGTGGGCGGCGTTGACGAGCAGGTTCAGGAAGACCTGATTCAAATCGCTCATGCTGCAAACCACGAGGGGAAGGTCTCCGAGATCGGTCTCCACCTCGGCAACGTATTTCAGTTCATTGCGCGCCACGGCGAGAGTATTGAGCAGAGCTTTGTTGAGGTCGGAGCGAGCCATACCCATGCTTTCGGGGTGAGCGAATTCCTTCATGGCGCGCACGATGGTGACGACGCGGTCGACGCCGTCGAGTGTGTGGGCAAGGGCATCGGGAATTTCTTTGAGGATGTAGGCGGTGTCCAGTTCCGCTTCGAGGCGACGGAACTCGACGGGAAAATCCGTGGCGTGAAAATCTCCGGGAGGAACAGGGGCATCGGAAGGATCGCAGAGAGCGCGCAGCCTGTCGATGAGAGACTGTAACCCGGCGAAAGAATCCTGGAGGAAGCGGACGTTATCGCCCACGAACTGCATGGGGGTATTGATTTCGTGGGCGATCCCGGAAGCCAGGCGGCCGACGGATTCCAGTTTTTGGGCCTGGCGCAGTTCCACTTCCGCCACATCGCGGCCAGTGATGTCGCGCGCGATTCCCTGGATGCCGATGGCCTTGTTGTTGCGGTAAATTAGGCGGGGGTTGACTTCGAGCATCACCCGTCGACCATCCCTGGCCCTGATCTCCACCTCAAACTTGGCGGGGGGATGGCCCGCGACCAGCCGCGCGATGACGATTTCGACGCGCTGCCATTGCTCGGCAGTGACCAACTGCCGCAGGCTCATCTGGGTTGCTTCCTCGCGGTCGTAGCCAATGGTCTGTTCCGCGAGGCGGTTGAGGGAAGTGATACGCATATCGAGGTCGAAGGTGTAGACAGGGTCGCTGGCATTCTCAAACAGCTCGCGATAGCCTTCTTCGGAGGCTCGCAGGCGCTCCTCGGCAATTTTGCGCGCGGAGATGTCGCGGGCGATGTAGGCGGCGCCGGTTACGTTGCCGGCCGCGTCGAAAACCGGCGAAATGGTGAGCGAGACGTCCACCCGCCGGCCGTCTTTGCGGATCCTCACCGTCTCGTGGCCGGTCACTCTTTCTCCGTGACGAATCTTCGTGAGCAGCTCAGGCATTTCGTCGGGGCGATCGGAGGGGACCAGCAGGATCGAGGCCCGCTTTCCAATCATCTCGGCAGCGGTGTAGCCATAGAGTTCCGCGGCTCCGCGGTTCCAGCTGACGACGATTCCATCGGGGGTGGTGCCGGCAATGGCGTCCTGGGAGGATTCGACGAGCGAGGCAAGGAAAGCCTGCGCCTGATCTGCCAGCTTGCGCCGGGTGATGTCTTCAATCTGGGTAATGTAATGGGAAGGATTGCCGGAGTCGTTCTTCACGACCGAGATCTTGAGCCGCACCCATATGGCATTCCCCTGTTTGTGAACGTAGCGTTTTTCGAACTCGGTGGTTGCGATCTCGCCCTGACTGAAGCGGAGGGCGACCTGGCGCGATCGCTCGAGATCGTCGGGGTGGGTGATCTGCTGCCAGGCGCCAGCCAGCAGTTCCTCCGAGGTGTAGCCCAGGGTCTGGCAGAGGGCGGCATTGGCGTGGAGGAAGCGGCCGTCGGGCGCGGTGAGGCACATACCGTAGGGAGCCTCTTCGAAGGCGGTGCGGAACCGGTCTTCACTCTCGCGGAGGGAGGCTTCGGCGCGGTTGCGTTCGACAAACTGCGCGACGCCGTGGACGACCGACTCGAACGCCTGGATGGTGGCGTCGGTGAGGGGCAGACTGACGAAGGCGGCCGCGACTCCCAGGACCTGCTCGCGAACCTTGAGTGGGTAGCCCACAAAGGTGTACGTGGCTGGCTGTCCGGCGGCGGCTGGAGCCGGCGAGGGATCCGGACCTGCGGCACCGTCGAGCTGCATCACGCCGCTCTCGGCGATGCGCTCGATGCGGGCGGGGTCCATGCGTTTGCGGCTGGGGCCGGAAAGCAGCTGAATGTCGGCGCTGGCCCGCAACTCGAGGCGATGATCTTTTTCGTTCGTGGTCCAGATCTGCGCAAACACGATATCCATGTTGCGGAGGAGGGTATCCACGCACTCCTGGAGTCCCTGGCTAAGGCCATCCGCCCCGGTGAGCGCCAATCCGATTTCAGCGGCGAGGGCCGCGAGATGATGGCGTTCGGCCATTTCCGCCTCGATCCGGGTGCGTTCGCTGACGTCCCGATACAGGGCCAGCAACCCCTGGAGCTGACCTCCAATCATGAGAGGCACACCGTATACCTCGACGTCGACGAGTGCGTTGTTTTTGCGACGGCGGCAACTGGTGAACCGGATACTCCTGCCGTTCAGACATTCGCGGGTGAAACGATCGCCCTCGGATACCAGGCCGGCGGGAATAATGAGGCCGCTGAGGCGGGCGCCCTGCATTTCTTCGCGCGAGTAGAGAAAGAGCTTTTCAAACGCAGTATTCGATAACTGGACGCGCTCATCTTTATCGAGCACGACAATGCCAAGAGGGCTGGTTTCGATAAGCGTGTCAAGGTAAGCGGTTCGCTCTTCGAGGGCCTTCTCCGAGCGTTTGCGCTGGGTGATATCGAGAAAACTCTCGAGCAGACAGGGGCGGCCCTCCATCTCGACCGGCTTCACGGTTTTGATGATCGACCGTTTTTCTCCGTTAACGGTGAGCAGGACACGCTCGGAGTTGTCGACTGTCTGGCCGAGGTCGGTGACCGGACAGCGGCCCTTGTCGGCGGGACAGACAAACTTGTGACAGACGGCGCCGACAATCCTGTCGAGAGGTGCTCCTACCAGTTGGGCAGCCACAGGGTTGGCGTCGACAATGATGTGAGTCTCCGGATCGATGATAAAAATGCCGGTCTCCACTCCGTCGAAGACGGCCTGAAATTTAGCGAGGTTTTCGTCAGCGGCACTCTGAAGGCATTTTCTTTCGACGATGACACGCGGGAGCCCGGCGGGAGTGGGACAGCCGGGTTTTGAAGAGAACGGAGTGCCGGGGGCCTGACCCTCTCGAAGATCTGCACTCATAGGAGGATTCTCTTTTCAGCCTCTTGGCCGGGACTCGGCGGGGCGCGCCTCAAAATTGCCGATCATTTTGGGGTCGCACGCCGCGAGCAGATCGCTGAATTCGGGAAACTGCGACGCGGGCAGGAGGTTAAAGGCGATCAGACAGGCGATCATCATTCTTCTGCCGCCGACCTCGACGGTGTAGTCGCGGGCTTCGGCGATGAGGCGCTCGATCTCCATGCGCACCGCGGCAGGTGAGATATGCCGGCTTATGACGGCCATGAGCACGTCGCGGCCCCAGTGGAAGAGGTGATCGTCGGGGTGGAGGGCCCTGGCCAGTAACTGGGCGACGATGCCGAGGTAATCGCCTGCGGTTTTTTCGCCGTAACGTTCTTCGACAGTGTGCAGGATGGTAAGCCGGAGTAACACCACATAACACTGGGGATCATTTCCGACCAGGGGGAGTAAGTGGGCTTTCGCGTCCGAGGGCCCGGGCAAGCCAGCGGGACTTACGAAGTTATCCCATTGGCAGAAATCGACGGCTTCGCACNNGTCGTGGACTGGGCGCTTCTAATCAGTTCTCTGTCAGCCGTCTGGGCGCGGTACTGAGCTACTCCGCTGTTAATGGCGGCAACCAGCACATCTCTTTCGCACGGCTTGGTGAGGAACTGGAAGATATGTCCGCGGTTGACGGCATCCATGGCGGACTTCATGTCGGCATATCCGGTGAGCAGCATTCTCACGGTATCGGGCGCCCTTTGGCGAACCTGGGCCAGGAAGTCGGCGCCGTTCATGCCGGGCATGCGCATGTCGGAGATGACGACCGCCCAGGGACCGCGCCTTTCGACCATCCCGAGGCCCTGTTCGCCACTGACGGCGGTGGTGACATCGAACTGACGGTGCAGGATTCGCTGGTAGCCCTCGAGGGCGGATGACTCGTCGTCAACACACAGAATCTTTTCCTTCACGGAATCCGTCCTCCCCCCGGGGCCGCGTGTCGCCCCGGTAACACGCTTTGATCGGCTTCCTGTCGCAGGGAAGCTGATGCGGTCATCGGCAGTTCGGGAGAAAACGAGAGTTCCACACCGGCCTTCACCCCTCATCGTCCTCTGGATTCAGCCGATGGACGACTCGTGAGAGATGCGCTCCGGAACAGATTCGTCCGCTATCTACTGGCACCGGTCTTCATCGGCTTCGCCGCCCTCTTCTCTTTGCTGCTCCATCCCCTCATTCCTCACTCCGAGGACTACCTTTTTCTCGCCGCCGTCGTGGCCAGCGCATGGCTGGGCCGCCGTGGGCCCGGTTTGCTCGCCGCTCTGCTCGCGCCCTTTGTCCTCGACTATTTTTTCCTGCCTCCCCTTTACACCCTTGGCATCAGCCCCGAGGCGCGCCTCTATCTGCTCCCCTTCCTGCTGAGCGCGCTCGCCGCCGCATGGATGAGCTCGACATTCAGCGCCGCCAGGCACACCAGAGCGCTCCTCGAAAAGAATGAAGAGAAATTTCGCCGCATCCTCGGCAATCTGCCCGATGTCGCGTGGACCGGGGATCAGAATGGCCGCATCATCTATATCAGTCCCAAAGTCGAGCGCCTGATCGGGTACAACTCCCGGGAGATGTGCGACGGGGGCCTGCCATTTGCCCTCTCACGAGTCCATGTGGACGATCGAAGCCGTTTCCAGCAGGCCGTTCATGCTCTGTTCTCGGACCGCACCCCGTTCGATGTGGAGTTTCGCCTGCAGCACAAGGACGGCAGCTGGGTCTGGCTGAGCCACCGGGCTGTAGAGACCTGGGAGGAAGACGGCGTCGTCTTCGCAGACGGAGTCATCGCCGACATTTCAAACCGGAAGAAGTCCGAACTCGAACTGCGATCGAAGACAGCGTTTTTCGAGGCGCAGGTGAATTCAACCATCGATGGAATTCTGGTGGTGGATGCAGACAATCGTCGCATTCTTCAGAACCGTCGCGTGGTCGAGATGTTCGGGATTCCCTCCGAACTTCTCCTCAGCGCGGAGCAGATTCCGGTGCGCCGGCATATGCTCAGCCTGTTTAAGGACCCCGAACCGGTGTGGGCCAGGCTCGATCGCTTTCACTTTCCTGAGCATCGGGAGGAAACCAGCCGCGACGAGGTTGAACTGAAGGATGGAACGACCCTGGAGATGTATTCGGCACCGGTTGTCGGCAAAGAGGGGCAGTACTACGGGCGCATCTGGACCTTCCGCGATATTACGGAGCGCAAACGGCGGCAGGACAAGCTGCGGCAGCTATCCGCTGCTGTGGAGCAGAGCCCGGTCTCGGTGGTGATCACCGACCTCGAGGGCAACATCACGTACATCAATCGCAAATTCAGCGACTGTACCGGCTACTCGCCCGAGGAGGTCAGGGGCAAAAATCCCCGCATACTGAATTCCGGCCATTCGCCCCCGGAAATGTACAGCGACCTCTGGACCACCATCCTCGATGGTGGGGAATGGCGCGGCGAATTCCGCAACCGGAAGAAAAACGGCGAGCTCTATTGGGAGTCGGCGGCCATCACGCCCATTCTCGACGCGAATGGTTCGATCGCCAACTTCCTCGCCGTCAAGGAAGACATCACCGAACGACGCGCCCTCGAGGGGGAGCTCCGACAGGCCCAGAAGCTGGAGGGAATCGGACAGCTGGCGGCCGGTGTCGCCCACGAGATCAACACTCCCATCCAATTCGTAACCGATAACCTTACTTTTCTTCAGGATTCGTGCGAAGCGTCCTTCCGCTTGCGCGAACAT
>PMSS01000359.1 GCA_003167515.1 Acidobacterium sp.
CCTGGCCCCCATGGGGGCCAGGAGCAAGGCGGTCAGGCGATGGCCACGACTTGGGCCAGCCTGTCCATCTGTAAATAGCGTTTGGTTCCCCACTTGGTTGCGGCCACATGGCGTAGCCGCGCGGCCACCAGCATCAACGCCGACTGGCCGTCCGGGAATGCTCCGACCACACGCGTTCGTCGCCGGATCTCCCGCATCAGCCGCTCCAGCGGATTGTTGGTTCGCAGGCATCGCCAGTGCTCCGGCGGCAGCGCGTAATAACTCAGCGTCTCCTCGATGCCGCCAGCGACGATCTCCGCGGCTTTGGCCAGCTTCATCGCGCGCAGCTTCTCGATGACCTGGGTGGCTTTTTCCTTAGCGGCCAGACGGTCTTCCTGCGCGTGGATTGCTTTCAGCATCGCCGCCACCTCCTTCACCTTGCCGGTGGGCACGGCCGTCCACACGTTGCGATAAAAATGCACCACGCAGCGCTGCCACTTTGCCTCCGGGTAAAAATCGGCCAGGTTCTCCACCAGCCCCAGGCACTTGTCGGAGACGAACAGCTCAACGCCTTTCAAGCCACGCTGCTTCATCTCGCGCAGGAAGTTGGTCCAGCTGGCCTTGTCTTCTTTTGCGCCTTCGCTCACCGCCAGGACCTCACGATAGCCGGTCTGCGACACCCCGATCGCTACCAGTACCGAGACGTTCTTCACCTCCCCGCCCCACGATCTCTTCAGCCACAGCCCATCGAGGAACACATAGGGGAACTCGCCCACCAGCGGCTGCTGGCGCCACTCCTCGATCTTGCCGTAGATCCTCTGGTTCAGCTCGCTTACCGTCGAGGCGCTTACCCGCGTGCCCCATAAGGCCTGGGTGATGTCTTCCACGCGGCGCACGCTCACCCCGGCCAGATACATCTCGATCAGCGCCTCCTCCACCGAAGACTCGCGCCTGCGGTAGCGCTCGATGATGGCCGTCTCAAAAGGAAGGTTGCGCAGCTTCGGCACCTGCAGGCTCACTTCGCCGGCCCTGGTGTGCAGCTGCCGCGTGTAGCTCCCCGCCCGTGTATCCTTGCGCCCCTCGGTGCGCTCGTACTTGCGCGCCCCGCACAGATGATCGGCCTCGGCGTCCAGCAGCGCGTTCAGCGCCTCCTCCACGGTCGATCGGACTACCTCATCCAGATGCGCCTCGATACGCCCATCGTCGATCCGCACCACTCCACCCAGCGGCGTCCCGCCGCTGCCTTCCACTCCACTGCCCGACATGGTTGGGCTCCATCACAAGTCTCCCCGGAGGCCTCGCTCCTCCTGCTTGTACCAACCTCCTCAGCCAAAACTCAAATCAAATGTGCGAAAAATAGCCTACGTTATCGCGCAGACTGGTGCTCGCCGCCTCTGCAGTATGTTGTTGTCTGATTGTCGCTGCGTTCGTCGTGCTGGCTCGCCGCGGAGCTGACACGGCGCATCAGGCTGCCAATGTGGCTGCAATTTCGCAGACAGTAGACCTTTGGAACGCTGGGACGCTTAGGAATGGCCAGCCCAGCCCCTTGCAATCCGTGACCTTACCGGCCGCATTGGTAAAGGTGACGATGATCCTTCCCCGCTACAGCGAACCGGGTCAATACGCGGTTGCTGTCACTCGCGATCAGACAGGCAATGATCTACTGGCTCAGAGCAGCGCCACAGCAACCGGCAATGCAGACCGGGAAGAAATATCCGTCGATCTCGATTTGCGGAAGTCAAAACCCGGAGCTTACTTTCTCTCCACTACGCATGAGCAGGATCAGGCGTCGTACTATTATCCGTTGCAAATACGGTAAACCACAGATCGAGAAATGCCGGCCTTTCTTTCGCCGCAGTCCAAGACACTAATCGATATGGCGACATCCTCAGTGCCCTTGGGTCTGGTGGTCTGGTGATCAGATCAATCCAAGGTACCTCACGCGCATGGCATCGCTTTGGTCTCATCTAGATTGCTGATCCATGGTCTAATGACAAAACCTACACCAAGCGCTATCAATAATATTGTTGGCAGCCTGAGAACTAAAGGGCTAGAGGAAACAGCTAGATACTCTTGGTTTGCATCGGCCCACAATCGAAATAATCCGTACACGATTGCCACTCCACCCCAAAGCATCCCGCCCTGCTTCGAGATCTTGCTTCGGTGAAAGGCAAGATTAATGCCGCAGACAATGCACCAAAACATGAATTCTAACAACGCTAGATCGTAACGAGTTCCGTCGGGAAATTTTACACCCAACCAAGAATTGGTGAGTGGCCCTGGGTGATCATGGGCCATAAAACAACCCAGGCGACTCATCGCGGCCGTCACGGAAAACGCGACGAATGCTGCGTCCAGCCATCTTGGCAGTTTCTCGGAAAAGTCACGTTCCGCAATAAACACGCACGCGCACAAGACCGAAAGAGTGGAAAAAATCCCACCGAAAGATGCAATTCCGCCGAACTCCAGCAACGCACCCCGATCTTCGATTGCGCAATACCAGAGATGAGATCCGAGCAAACCAATCGGTACACCGATCGCCACCATAACTGCGGCGATCTTCGGATTCAAACCCGATTTCCTAGCAAAGCAAATGAACACAATCGATCCAACTATGAGCGCAGATGTCAGTAATACTCCAAATGCGTACAACGTGTGACTGCAGACTTGGAATCTTGGTTGAGGCCAATATGGAATCACAGCGTCCTGCCATTAGGATTGGAGTTCCTACTTCGATTTGTTCTTGNNGTCCCCAACGAGCACACTGAGAAGCAATATCGTGAATTGCGCTCTCAACATTACTTCTGCGGAGTGTCGGATTTCGGTTGGTCATTAGGTTTGTCACCCGGCCTTGTAGAACATGTCGCGCAACCGGACGAACTTATGCACACCATCAAAAGCACCACTATGACTGCCAGCAACCTAATTTCGGCGGCCCATGTGATTGCAAGCGCTCTCTTCGCTGTTCCACTCATCGTTTCTTCTCCACATTTTGGGTTGTCAAGGCTTTTGAAAGTTGACAGACGCGTCAACCTGCAAGAATTTCTCAGTCGATGAAACCTGCTTCACGGTGCCGCTCACATTACAAGAGGTCGAGCCCAATGGCAGATGGACAACCTCGGTGGTTCCGAGATTCTTGACAAGATCGCCTTTGTAGGCCGCCGTGACAACATTGCCCAGCAGCGTTGCTCCTGCTTGGAGGGCCGCATTCGACGCGTTACATCTAATTGCATCGAGACTCAATCCCCCCGGACAGGTTTGAAGCGACAGTGGGCTAATTTGCACCTGTTCCACAGCCAGGTCCGCCCCGTCCGCTGTTGCGACGAGAGAAAATGCACCGGCCTTACTCGTTGCATTCCCCGAAACAGTATATTGACCTGCAACAGATGACCCCGCTTGAAGATGCGAAAGGCTAACATCACCGATTTGGCTATTCCCGGTTTGGACAACCACTGCTTGGCCTCCCGTGAAATAGGTGTTAAGAATCAACTGCGTTGCCTGATGGCTTACCCTCGCCCTGACATCCTGCGAAGGCGGAACATCACCAGCGACTGAAGTTTGAAATGAGCTAAGCGCAGGCACCTGATTCACTTGAGTGATCCCAGCAAGGTCTTTCGACGGTGCCATGATCGCGCTAATCCTGTCGTTTAGGAAGTATAGGACAACATTGAATGGCACCGTTTGGTTGCCAATAGCGATCGGCAGGTTCTGAGTTGACAAAGTAGACTCTCCGACTAGGCCGGCATGAGATTGATCCACAGCGCTTATCTTGAAGTGTAAGCTCCATGGGGACCACTCCATGGTCAGCGTCGCAAAAAAGTCCTGCACGCCCAAGGGAGCGCCCAGAGCACTTTGACGTGATCGGTTCAGATCTGCAGACATCGAACAATCAAGAGGCCCCTTAAGATGGCTTACCGGATTTGCTGCAACACCAGAATTGCCAGCGCCACCCTGGAGTGAGCCATACGCAACAAGAGTCGCCACATGGTCGCCGTCCGCTTTGCAATATTTCACGCTTTGCAGAACACCATTTTGCGCACCATTGGCAGAAACCTGTAAAGGCAGGATCGCCTCTAGGAATTGATTCATGGCAGGCACACTCAGATCAAGTCGCGCTGACTCGTCCAGTAACGCAACATCCACCATGCACAGCGCATTGATATCCTGCTTTGTGTATCCAGCTTTTGACAAAGCGATAATATCCGGCGCGCTGCATTGCTGTGCAACACCAAGGCAGCACGTAGTGATACTGACACAAACAGACAGCACAACCACCGTCCGCCGGAAGAGAGCCAAGAGCCTATCGGGCCTTATCGCGGAGCCGCTTCGAGAATGCACCTTAACTGCCACTAGCAATTGACTCATAGTGAGCCCCCTCTTCGAAGTCGTGCGTGTACTCAATGTCGCACTCGCGAATCGAAAGCGCGAACTATTGATTCCTTACTCCTCAAGTGATAGTTACTTGACGTGATGCGTCGATTGTCAGAGTTCCTGCACTAGTCACTATGGAGCTGTCAGGAAGCGTTTGTGAAGTTTGCGAAGTGCTCGTTAAGTGAACTGTAACTGTCGCCCCCAGCTGATCAACAACGCAGGTTCCTGAAAACTTTGCAAAAGATGAATCGTTTTTCCCGCTAGTTGCTCCTTCCAGGGAGAAGATCGCCTTTCCACCGTCCGTTTTCGTGAGAGTGATGGTCCAGTTGCTGACTGTGAGGCTACTTACCGCCAACGGCA
>PMSS01000196.1 GCA_003167515.1 Acidobacterium sp.
GGACGTGACGGCGGGGACGTGACGGCGGGTACGTGACGGCGGGGTGAACCTGGCCGTCCCAGCGGCCGCTCCGGCCTTGATCGGAATAACCTGTTGAGCCTCCACAAGTAGGGACGTGACTGCGCGAATATCTTGCGCGCGAAGCTGAGAAAAATACATATCGAGACCCCCGCGACTGCGGATATCCTTAGCGTTCATATGAGGATTCGCTGCGGATGAGAATCGCTATCGTGACGGAGACGTTTCTCCCCAAGGTCGATGGGATCGTCACGATGGTGACCAGGACGGTGGAAGCGCTCAGGGAAAGCGGGGATGAAGTTCTGATCTTCGCGCCGAGCGGCGGCCCTCGAGAACTGTCCGGGGCGACGGTGGTCGGCTTACCTTCTCTGCCTTTTCCTTTTTATCCGGAGTTGCGAGTGGCGGCACCGCGGGCTTCGATGCGGAAGCAGCTGGAGGCATTTCGTCCCGACGTATTTCACTTATTCGAGCCTGCGTTGTTGGGGGTGGGCGGGATTTATTACGGGAAGGTGCTGCATATTCCGATCGTGATCTCGTATCACACCAACCTTCCGGCTTATCTGCACTATTACAAGCTTGGGTTTTTCGAGGGTCCGACCTGGAAACTGATGCGCCAGCGGCACGTGCGGGCGGATCTGAATCTTTGCACTTCGACGGTCATGATGGATGAGCTTCATGACCACGGCATCGACAGGCTGGCGTTGTGGGAGCGGGCCGTCGACGCGCAACGGTTCCATCCTTCGAAGTGCTCGGCGGAGATGCGGCATATGCTGAGCGGGGGCGAGCCCAAGAAGCCGTTGTTGCTGTATGTAGGTCGTCTTTCAGCCGAAAAGGACGTTGGCACGCTCCGTGAGGTGCTGAGAGCGATGCCGGAAGTGAGGCTAGCCATCGTTGGCGACGGTCCGCTGCGTCGTGAACTGGAGCGGCATTTCCGGGGAACCGCAACGTATTTCGCGGGGTACCTGCACGGTGAGGCGCTGGCCGCCGCCTATGCATCAGCCGACCTGTTCGTGATGCCGTCGAAGACGGAGACGCTGGGCCTGGTGGTGCTGGAAGCGATGGCTGCGGGATGCCCGGTTGTGGCGTGCCGCGCGGGGGGGATTCCGGACGCGGTCGAGAACGGGGTGACGGGGTTTCTGTTTGAGCCGTCGGAAAGGAACGGGCTGGTGAGGACGGTGCAATACGCGCTCGCGAATCCGGCGGAGCGCAACGCGGTGCGGTCGCGTGCGCGAGCGGATGTGGAACGGCATAGCTGGCGAGGTTCCACGGAGCAGCTGCGGCGATATTATGCGCAGGCGATCGCGAATCCGCGGCCGAAGCCGGAGGCGAATCGCGCGAAGAAGCCGGCGGGGCTGACGCGGAGAATGATTCTTGGGTCTCTGCGGAGGCTGCTGCCGTGAGGAATGCAGGATTTCGGAGATGATCTACTGCGCGTCTTCGGCTTTTGTTTTATAGGCGCCGTAGTCGATGGTGAGCGTGGCTCGCCCGCCGAGCCGGACATCGGTCTCGCTCTGGTTTCGTTCCGGGAGCCAGAATTCACCGGTCTTTGTGTTCACGTGATGGATTCGTGTTTTTCTAATCCAGAAAGAGGGGTTGCGACCGGGCTCGGCTTCGATTTTGGTGATGGCGTAGTCGTCCGCATCGACCCACACAGTGCCGCGATAGAGCAGGCGCGAGTCTGTCCGAGGCTCGACGTGGAGGACGTAACAGGGGCGGCCATCGAGCATCTCCTGATCGATCAGGGTGAAGGTGTAGTTCGCGGTAGTTGGTGCGGCCCGGCTGGGATCGGCTGCTGCTTCCTCTTCCGCCTCCAGCAGCTTCTTGAGGACGTGGTCGGTCAGCATCTTCGATCCCGACTGAGAGAGGATGTGGAATTGCTTGTCGGCAGGGGCGTCGTAGGTCGCCTCGACGACGATGGTGGCGGTCATATTGGCAGGAAATCCCTGGTAAGTTACGGAGTAGCGGCGCTGTTCGGTGTAGCCTTTCAGGTCCTCAGCGCGCTTTTTCTCTCCGTCTGCCAGTCTCTGGACAATGTCGTCGACGCTGAGGTGGGTGGCAGCATCACTTGCCGCAGCGCCGGCGGAACCGGTGGCATCAGCGAAATTAGTAATCGCGACGTTAACCTTTTGAGCGGCCGCAAGAGAGGCAGGCAAGAGGAGCGGTGCGGCCCAGAGAAGGCTCCGGGCGAATGCAGGGGTACGGGGTCCGGGGGACAAGATGTTTTATGATGCCTTTCGGCTTCGACAGCCGTCAATCGAATTATTGCACGGAGAGTGTCTCGAGTTCCTCAACAGCAACGTTACCTCAGTGTAATCTTTTCCCAAAAGCGCAGGCCGATACGGTACGTTATCAGCACGTCCTATAATGGTCCGAGTTTATTCTTCTGCGGGGCGCGGTCACAAATCCGTTCAGGAAGTTACCTCAGGGTCACGAGCAAATCTCGCTCAGGCAGGAAGAGAAATAAAGCCGGGATCCCATAGATGGGCTGTCTGTAATGGGATGGCGGAGGTCGAGTGCACAACCAAGTATTGCTGCTTTCCAGGGACAGGGATGCGGTTGTTCCCTATCGAAGCGGTGTATCCCTTCACGGACACACGCGGCACTCTCAGGAGAGTCTCGGATTTATCGGGAAGCTTCTGGAGCGGAATCGTCTTACGCGGCAGTGGATCGAGGGCAAGAAAGAAGACTGCCGGCGGATTACCGGGGTCACGCTCGCCTTTGAGGATGCATACTGGACGCCGCCGCTGTGCGAACGGCTGGCCTTCGATGTGGAGACGCGGCAGATAGAAGAACTGGGCCTCAAGCCCATGGTTTCGCTGACGGATCACAACAGCATCGATGCGTGCACATTGCTGCGCGCCGATGATTCATTGCGGGAGACGCCGATCTCGACGGAGTGGACGGTACCGTTTGGGAGCGCGGTGTTTCATGTCGGGGTCCACAACCTGCCGCCTGCGGAAGCGGAGTCGTTCATGGCGGCGATGCATGAGACAACCGCGAGCGCGGACGAGGAACAAACCTTCGCGTTGTTTGCGGAGTTGTGCGGGATTCCGGAAGTGCTGCTGGTCTTCAATCACCCGCTGTGGAACTTCATGGGCATCACGGGGGAGCAGTTCGACTTTGAGCTGACGCGGTTCCTTGAATCGACGAATCGATATCTGCATGGCTTCGAGCTCAACGGTATGCGGGACCATAGCGAAAACCGTGGAGTGATCGAGCTGGCTGCGGAGTGGGGTCAGGTGATGATTTCGGGCGGGGATCGGCATGGGTGCGAACCGAATTCCTGGCTCAATTTGACCCGCGCCGGGGATTTTCCGGAATTTGTGGACGAGATTCGGAACGGGCGGGAGAGCACGGTGCTCATCATGCCGCAATATGCCCGGCCACTGTGCTGGCGCTTCTACCAGAACTTCACGCATGTGGTCGCGGATTATCCGGGGCATCCGGAAGGGCGGCGGCGCTGGGACGAACGCACGTTCCATCCGGATAGCAGCGGGAGGATCGTGCCGATGGCACGACTCTGGAAGAATGGGACGACTCCCGAGTTTCTGCAGACGATGTTCGCCGCGGCGGTTGTGGCGTCGCGTGTGCCGCTGCAGGGGGTTCTGCGCGGGTGGCGGAACCGCGAGAATGAGACTCTGCTTATGCCGGCGACGGCGTCAGGGACCCGTTCCGGTCCGAACCGGACGATTCGTGAGGCATTTGGCGAAGGCGGTGCGGAGGCGTCGCTCGAAGATTGCCTTTATGCTCGGGGCGAACCCGCGACCGACTAGTGGCGTCGCCAGCCTGGGCTGCACCACGAACTCGTACTCATCGATCAATCCCAGCTCCGCCAACGCCAGGGGGAGCTTCACGCCTCCCACGAGCAAGTCCCTTACCCGGCTCCCGCTCGAGCTGCTGAACGGCCTTCCCCAGGTCCCCGCGCACGAGCTCCGCGTTCCAATCGACCCGGTCCAAGGTGCTCGACACGACGTACTTCTTTGCCGCGTCGATCGTCCGGGCGAAGGGTTCCATCCAGTCAGGCCTCGCTCCGGTCCGCGCCGGGGGCCGGAAGGCTGCTTCCATCATTTCGTAAGTCACCCGGCTACAGAGTAGGGCATCGGCCCGGTCGAGGTTCTCGGCCGCGTGACGATGCAAATCTTCGTCCGGTGTGATTGCTCGATGATCGCAGCAGCCATCCAATGTGACGTTGATGGAATAGCGAAGAGGTCGCATGGGGGGAGAGTACTTTCGATGGTGGTGGACCGGCAAGGTCAGGCAGCTTCTGGGTAGGAGCAGGTCACCGGGCAGGAGCATCGCTGTAGAGACTCAGGCCAGCCTAAGATGAGATCCAACAATCTCTCTGATTTTGGCTCTGTATTGCTCGTTCTCTTGGAGAGCCTTCATTTGGACTTGATTCCAAGTGCCAGTCCCCCGATACTCCATCCATTGGGCCGCTCCGCTAGACGCACGGCGCACGCGGCTATCGTAATCAAACTGTCGTAGACAGCGCGGGGTGTCTGTCCGATGAGGATCAACTACGACAATCCGCAGCTTGTCGTTGAGCAGCATTGACGTGCCCCCGGAAAACTCAGCCAGTTAAAACTGGAGTTCTCTCGTAAATTGAACGGGAGGACTGGGCATGAAGAAGAGCCGGTATACGGAGGAGCAGATCATCGGGATTCTGAAGCAGCATGAGGCGGGCGTGAAGACGGCGGACCTGTGCCGGGAGCACGGGATCAGCGCGGCGACATTCTACGGCTGGAAGTCGAAGTTCGGCGGGATGGACGTCAGCGAAGCGGCGCGGCTGCGGCAGATGGAAGACGAGAACCGGCGGCTGAAGCAGCTGGTGGCGGATCTGAGCCTGGACAAGGAGATGCTGAAGGCGGTGATCCGAAAAAACGGCTGGAGCTTGCCGAGCTGAGGAAAGAGGTGGCGTTCGTGTCGGCGGAGTTCAGCCAGAGCGAGCGCACAGCCTGCAAGCTGCTGGGTGTGGATCGATCGAGTTACCGCTATGAGCCGAGGCCGGACCGCAACGCGGAGCTGCGCGAGGAACTGGTGCAACTGGCGCGACAGAAGCCGCGGTTCGGATACCGGCGGCTGCACGCGATCCTCGAGCGGCGCGGTCAGGTGGTAAACGTGAAGCGGGTGTATCGGCTGTATGCGGAAGCCGGGTTAGCGGTGCGGCGGCGCCGGCGCAAGCGGCTGGTGCGCGATCCGCTGGCGTCGGCGCGGCTGACGCGGCCGAATCAGGAGTGGGCGATGGACTTCATCGTGGACGGGCTGGCGAACGGGCGGATGGTGCGCATCCTGAGCGTGGTCGACGCGTTCACGCGGGAGTGTCTGGCGCTGGAGGCCGACGTGAGTCTGGGCAGTGGGCGCGTAACGCGTGTGCTGGATCGAGTGATCGCCGAACATGGCCGGCCGGAGAGTCTGCGGTCGGACAACGGGCCGGAGTTCTGCTCGCGGCGGATGCTGGGCTGGGCCGAGGAGCGGAAGATCGCGCTGGTGCACATCCAGCCGGGCCGGCCGATGCAGAACGGGCATGTGGAGAGCTTCCACGGGCGGCTGCGCGACGAGTGCCTGAACGTGCACTGGTTCCGCACGCTGAACGACGTGCGGGTTACACTGGCAGGCTGGCGGCGGGAGTATAACTGCGAGCGGCCGCACAGTTCGCTGGGCTATCGCACGCCGGATGAGTTCCGGCGGGCAACAACAGGCTATGCAGATGTGGAAACCGCTTCGCGCTTCCCACATCCGCACAGCCTCGGCGGCGACGAGACGATCTCGAAGCCAAACTTCAACCGAGAATCTCCAGTTATGAATGGATGAGAATTCGGGGGCATGTCAGCATCGCGTTCGAGAGTCTGAAATTTATATGCTCATCACCGAACCCGTAGCCGATAACCGTGAGTTCATCGAGCCCTCTCAATATGGAGTCCAGGATCTGGAGTTTCTCTTCGCCGTCTTTGATTTTGGACGTGCCACTGTATTTTCTTCCACCCGTAAGCATCGGCCTCGAAATGAGGTCAAAGTTGCCATCGAGGTCGCTTATTCCATGATCCTGTCCGTCAAGTACGGGCTCTCCGTTTTCGAAATAGGCCATCTGTCGGCAAAGCCCAAACTCACGAGCTAGCCCCGGCGACGATTGCTTATCAAGCTGCAAGTTGCATAAGAGAGTGCCATCTTTGTACCTAAACTCGCTTAGGCCTCCATGCAGCTTCATCAAGTTGAAGCCCGGCTTGCCTTTCAGAAAGCCAGAATGATCAGCACTCCATCCCTTGCGTTCTGTGTAGGAAAACGCGATCCTCCGAGCGAGATCGAGGTTGTTCACGGGAAGTTCAAGAGTCTGATCGTCCCCGTACGTGATCGGGATCTTGAGATCCAGCGCCAGATATTCCAAGTAGAGGTCGTGATTGAGCGAGAACACCCAGGTCTCTGTATCAGAAAGAAAGGTCTTGAGCCCAGAAAACCATTGCCGGTTCCGACTGTACAAGATGTCATATGAGACTTCTTGATAGAGACAGAGCGCAAGATGAATCACTTGGTAGAAATAGTCGAAGAGGTAATGATAGGAATCGCGATCGGACTGAGTCGGACTGGAGAGTCCGGCCGTATTCTGAAGCTTCTCAAGAAAGGCCTCGTAATTCTTGCCTTCGTTTTTCCTAAAATCGAGCAGTAACGCCAGGCCGCCCATAATCGCATTCTGGTTCATGGGCCGATCTTGGCCATAAGGTTGTATTTGGGACATGGCGTTTCCCAGCCGCTTCACCGTTTCAACTGGGAAAAGGTTCACAAAAAACTCTGTCAGCTCGGATGTGAGGGGCATTCCCAGGTCACATGAGAATCCCGCGCCCAAGAGCAATCCATTCTTCATGCTGGTCCTTTAGATGCCGCAGCGGCTAAGTACCCCGATCATCATCCGAGACGATTCGGCGCCGGGAAGATCCAAAAATTCCGCGGCTATTCCGATAACAATTTTCAATGGACACCAATTCGCCTATGCACTCGCTGACCCCGATTGGTACCGGCAAATCGGCTTGTGTTCACCGATCCGAATCGTTACCGAGAGGCGCATCTGCCAGGACTAATCGGGGCTGAGCGAGAGGTTTTCGGCTGGCAAGTGCTCAGCATCTCACATCTGTGCAAACCCATTCATTCATTCAATAGATGAACCCGCCAACTTTGGTTTTTTCGTCAGCAATTCATGCTCCCGACGGTTCTCCGTCATCGTAAGGGTGCGTTGCAACTCTTCGCGAGCTTCGGCATATAGTCCCAGCTTCACCAACGGATCTCCCCTGACACTGAGGAACAGATGATAGTTGGTCAGCGCGGGCTCAGCCGCGAGAGCATCCAGCGCGTGGAGCCCAGCGGCCGGTCCCCGGGCCATTCCGTCGACTACCACGCGGTTCAGCGCGACGGTTCGGAGATGGGCTGACCTGAAGCAGGGCGTCAACTGACGAGAGTGGATAACTCAAGCTCCTTGTGGAGGAGCGCGAAATGATCTCGGTCTGATTCATAGGCTCCGGCGTGAGGGAGCTGCTGGACCAGAGCATTGCCTTTTTCCCAGGCTTCGCGCGCCTCATTCAGGCGATGTTCACTCCAAAGGAAGGCGCTGCGGGCGATCCAGTAGTCCGCGTTGAGGCGCATGGGTTTTTTCGCTTGCATGCGCTCCCACCACAGGCGGGTACCGGCGGCGTCGTGCTGCAGGTAAGCCTTGCCGAAGACAAAGGGAGTGCATAATTCGGCGGGTATGTCAGAAGCCGACTCCTGGTAGACTGCCTCGGCGTCGGCCAAGGCAAGGCTCGCGTCAGAATTGCGGCCCCGATCGAGATAGTAAGAGGAGGCCAGGAGGCGGAGGTGAAGAGCCTGCTGCCCGGTGGATATCGAGGAGACGGCACGCTCGATCGCATCGATGTCGTAATCGCGGGGGCGGAGCGGCGTGACGGTGGTGGCGGCTGCTGCGGAGAATGCACGGTGGAGATCGGCCCATGGACCCTGGGACAGAACCTGGTAGATTCGCGCGCCGTCGGAGTAAAAGGATTTGGTTCGAAACGGAATGAGATTAATCGCGCCCGTTATCAGTGACAGGGTGGAGAAGACGGCCAGGAGAAGCCAGTCCCGTTGCCAGGGGCTGCCTGGCGCGGTGAGGGTGGCCCGAAGGGCGAAAAGGCCGGCAGCCAGGCTGATGACGGGGCCGGCCGCTACCATGCAAATGTCGCGCCAGACCGGGCGATAGCGATCGGTGGAAGCGACTGCAGTGGCCCCGCCAATGGCAAGAAAGCCGGAGAGGATGAAGCGAAACTCCCATTTGGCTTCGCGGACCCGCCACTGGAAGGGACCCACGATGAAGGCTCTCAATTTCATGCCGAGTGCCGTTCCTACGGCTGCGTGACCGAACTCGTGAATCGCGACCATCAGGAGCTCAAGCAGGAGGAGCAGTGCCAGGTCATGGAGGAAGGATTCTCTCACCCAGTGGAGGCCGTTCCGATGTGCCCAGCGCAACCACCAGCTCATTCCGGCGACGAATCCGCCGGTTCCGGCAATCCAGATGGCGCGGTTGACAATGGCATTGGTTCCGTCCCCGGGCAGGGGCTGCATGAATTTCTCCGCAGTGGTTACGTCACGGCGGCGGAAAGCGACGATGCCTGCAATTCCGAAGCCCAGGAGCAGCGCATCGGGATTGAGAAAGGCAGTGGCGGGCGCGGTGAGGAAGCGCCGATCCATGTAGAGGAACAGGCAGCCGAGGGTGGCATTGGCCGCGCTTGCGGTGAGGCCCCACGCGCGGGCCGAGGATCTGCCGGTCCAGAACGTCCAGCAGGCCAAGCCGTAAACCACTCCAAGCACAGGAAGAGCGGCGCGAATCCCGGCGCTCAGGAACGTTTGCGGCAGATGGGCATCGGGCCAGGAAGCAATGTCAAGGAACGAGAAGAGCGAAGAACGGAGGAAGATGACGGCTCCCAGTGCGAAGATCCAGCACAGGAAAGTTCGGACCGCACGCATGTAACACCCGCCATATTCGGGAGATAGCTCAGGGTAACCGGGAGGTGGGAGGCGGAACAATGCTACTTCGGAGGGAGTGGCGGCTCTGGAATTTAGTGTCTTATTTGTTGGGGCTGGCTATTTTGCTGGACCGGAAGTCTTCGACGGCTTAGGTTTGGGTTCAGGCTTGAAGACAGTGGGAAGGTACTTCGCTGCGCAGTCAACGCTGATACCGAGAAAGCGAACCAGTTTTCTAACGTGGCCGTATTCGATGTTGTCGAACTTGGGCAGCGACGGATAAGCCTTTCCCGCAAAACGAACCACCCGGCTGTGGTTCGCCAAGCGAACCGTTGAGCCGGGTGCGCAGTCCTTGAGCATTTTTCTCGATGGTGGCAAAATCCGCAGAGGCAGACATCAGGCCGCTTGCGACATTGAGTCCTGGATATTGTTGGCGGGCCTTAACTGGCTGCCTTTTTTGTTCTCCAGTCGTTCGATCTGGATACCCACTGGGAAGTCTTCCGCCTTCTTCCGCGGCAGTTCGGTGAATGGTTCGGGGAGCGCAGAGCCACTCCTGCGAACTACTTCCAAAGCGGTCTCCCAACGCGCGCTTTCTTCGGGGTCTTCCGCCTTGAAGAACGCTTCCGTTGCGTTCCTGAACGCGAGAAAACTTCCACATTCCTCTGCGAGGTCGAAGAGCACGTCCTTATATCTGTTTCTGAAGTTCAGAAAAGCCTCGTTGGTCGTTTTGCCCCCTGCCGCGATTGCACCGGGACAGACGCCATACATCCACCACTGCTCATTCTCGTCCTGCTCCATCACGGCCTTGCCATAGGTGGTGATGCCGGCCAAGAAGCCGCATCCTTCGATGGCGTTCTGCAATGTGAAGACGAGGGGGTGGAGAGGGATTGCTTCGCTCATTTCACACTCCGACGTTGATTGGATCACCGGGTATACGAGGGAGGCAGCAAGAACTTTCGCTGTGCCGTCGAATATACATATCCAGTATCGGCTTGTATACCCTCATCGACCAGATTACCACCGTAACTGATGGAAGGCCCCAAATTCAATAGCATCTGCGGGTTACGCCTGAATTACCCAGAAGAGTGAGCGACCGATCATACAGCCGATCCGGAGGTCGCCGCGTTCGCTTCAAGGAAGCAGCAATCAGCTGACGACGATCGTTCTTGTGCTTCTGCCGAATTCGCGAAGGGCGTTGAGGATCCGGGTAGCAGCGCCGGAGTCGATGGCATCGGCAGCGTGGTCGACTCCTTCTTTGAGATCGGAGGCGATGCCAACCGCTTCGAGAGCGGCGGCAGCGTTGAGAAGAACGACATCGCGTTTGGGTCCGATCTCCGTGCCGTCGAGGATGGATTCCAGGATTGCGGCGTTTTGTTGCGGCGTGTCCCCGCCTTGCAGTTCGCTGAGTCCGGCTGGCGGAAGGCCGGCGTCTTCGGGGTTCACGAGGATGGGAAGCGGATGAGGCGCGTCGTGGTCAGAGAGAGGGCGGATCAGAATTGTGTCGGTTGGGGAGAGCGCGATTTCATCGATGCCGTTGCGGGCGTGGACCACACGGCCAAAGCGGATGCCGAGCCGCGCCATGGCTCCGGCGGCGATTTCGAGTTTGGCGGGCGAATAGACGCCCATGATCTGGGCGGGCGCGCCTGCCGGGTTGGTGAGCGGACCGGCGAGATTGAAGATGGTGCGAAAGCCGAGTGCGCGGCGAATGGGCTGGACGCGCATCATGGCCGGGTGCAGAGCGGGCGCGTAGAGGAATGTGAATCCGGTGGCGCGCAGGCAGTCTGCGGACTGTTGCGGCGTGAGGGCGACGGGAACGCCGAGGGCTTCGAGAACATCGGCTGACCCGCACTTCGAGGTGACGCCACGATTGCCATGCTTGGCGACTCTAGCTCCGGCGGCTGCGGCAACGAGCGCGGCGCCGGTGGAGATATTGAAGGTGCCGAGGCCGTCGCCGCCGGTTCCGCAGGTATCGACGAGTGCAGCGCGTTCGCTGGCGGTGATAGGGATGGGGATGGAAAGCGAGCGCATGGCTTCGGCGAAGCCGGTGAGTTCATCGACGGTCTCGCCGCGGACAGCTATGGCCGCGAGCAGGGCGGCGATTTCGAGGTCTGTATCGGAAGAGAGGGTGGAATCGGGATCGGCGGTGAGGATCAGGTGAAGAGCATTGCGGGCCTCTTCGCGGGTGAGAGGGCGATGCTCCTCGGCGATCTGTTTGAGCAGAGCCTGCAGTGCGGGCATGGGATGTTTCCATGCTACTGGACAGAGACAGCGGGAGGCGGCTGCGAGAAAAGCGGCCGCCTCTCGGAGGGATTGCCTGATCGGCGTTCAGACTTCAGTCGCCGGCGGCCGTTCCGGGCAGCGGCTCGTATTCCGGCTTGGCGGGCACCGCGTGCGATGCAGGCGCCGGGGTCTCCGCGAAGAAGACTTTGTAGATGAGGCCGGCAAGCAGGCCGCCTGCGATGGGCGCCACCCAGAAGAGCCAGAGTTGAGAGAGCGCCCATCCGCGGACGAAGAGTGCCTGGCTAGTGCTGCGCGCGGGGTTGACTGAGGTGTTGGTGACGGGAATGCCGACGAGGTGAATGAGCGTGAGGCCGAGTCCAATGGCGATGGGTGCGAAGCCTTTGGGGGCGCGGATGTCGGTTGAGCCGAGAATGATCATGAGAAAGAAGAATGTCAGGACCATTTCCGCAACGAAGCAGGCCTCAAGGGAGTAGCCGCCTGGCGAATGCGCGGCGTAGCCGTTGGCGGCGAAACTGCCGAGGACGAAACCTGGCTTACCCCTGGCGATGACGTAGAGAATCTCCGCGCCGGCAGTGGCGCCGAGGACCTGCGCGACGATGTAGGGGAGCAGATGACCGAGCGGGAATCGCTTGCCCGCCACGAGGCCTACGGATACGGCGGGATTGAGATGGCATCCGGAGATGTGGCCGATGGCAAAGGCCATGGTGAGCACGGTGAGGCCGAATGCCAGGGCGACACCGGCGAAACCGATGCCGAGGCCGGGATAAGCGGCGGCGAGGACAGCGGCGCCGCATCCGCCGAAGACGAGCCATGCGGTACCGAGGAACTCTGCGAGGAGACTTTTGCTGAGATTCATTTTCCCTCCTGATATCTGAAAACCTGTGACTGCCCGCTTGAGAGGCAGCTGAATCGAACGCTTCCGGGAGAGGAGGAACTGAGGGGAGAGCGCCAGTGTAGCGCAGCGAGATCGATGGTGAGTGGAATTTGTTTATCGATGGAACCAGGCGCCGGTTTGCTCCGGTTCGGATTCGTTCGCTACACTGAGCATTCGGCCCTGAAGGCGTTTGTCGCAAAGGCGTGCGAGGCACCGATCTACCAGCCGGTCTCTGGTTGGCTTACGTTTCTGCGTAAAAATACCTATGAAAATTCACGAGTATCAGGCGAAAGACATTCTGGCGAAGTATGGTGTAGCGGTTCCGCACGGCGAGGTCGCCAACACGCTGGATGAGGCGCTGGAGGTTGCGAAGCGGCTGTTCAGCGGCGGCGCGAAGGGCGTGGTGGTGAAGGCGCAGATCCACGCGGGCGGTCGCGGCAAGGGCGGCGGGGTGAAGGTGGCGAAGACGATCGACGAGGCGCAGCAGTATGCCGAGCAGATTCTGGGCATGCAGCTGGTGACCCACCAGACGGGGCCGCTGGGACAGAAGGTGCAACGGCTGCTGATCGAAGAGACGGCGGCGATCGATCGCGAGCTCTACCTGGGCATTGTGCTGGATCGGGCGGCGGCGAAGCTGGTATTTATGGCGTCGCAGGCGGGTGGCATGGAGATCGAAGAGGTCGCGGCGAAGGATCCGAAGGCGATTTATAAGGTGTACATCGATCCAGGGGTGGGATTCCAGGCGTATCAGGCGCGGGAGCTGGCGTTTGCGCTGGGGTTGAAGCCTGCGCAGGTCGGCGATGCGGTGAAGTTCATGACCGGGATTTACCGGGCCTACATCGAGATGGATGCATCGCTGCTGGAGATCAATCCGTTCATCACGACGAAGGACGACAAGCTGTTCGCGCTGGACTGCAAGATCACTTTCGACGACAACGCGATGTTCCGCCATAAGGAGCTGAAGGAGCTGCGTGATATTGCGGAGGAAGATCCGCTGGAAGTCGAGGCGTCGAAGTATGCGCTGAACTACATCAAGCTGGACGGGAACATTGCGTGCATGGTGAACGGCGCGGGCCTCGCGATGGCGACGATGGACATTATTCAGTACGCGGGCGGGATGCCGGCGAATTTTCTGGATGTGGGCGGCGGCGCGAACCAGCAGCAGATTGAGCATGCGTTTGAGATTCTGTTGTCGGATAAGGGCGTGCAGGCGGTGTTCATCAATATATTTGGCGGGATTTTGCGGGTGGATACGCTGGCGCAAGGCGTTGTGCAGGCCGCGAAGAACCTGAACGTTAAGGTGCCCGTGGTTTTGCGGCTTGAAGGAACGAATGTGGAGGAAGGGCGGAAGATTCTGAAGGACTCTGGATTGAAGTTCCTCGTGGGTTCGACCATGAAGGAGGCTGCGGAGTTAGTGGTTAGGGCGGCGAAAGGAGCCGCATAGAGATGGCTGTTTTAGTAAGCAAAGATACGCGGCTGATCGTGCAGGGGATTACGGGGCGCGAAGGGACGTTTCACGCGAAGGGTTGCGCGGAGTATGGGACGAAGGTGGTTGGCGGCGTGACGCCTGGGAAAGGCGGAACGGTCCATGAGGGCTGGCCGGTTTTCGACACCGTCCACGAAGCCGTGGAGAAGACGGGCGCGAATGCGACGGTGATTTTTGTGCCGCCGCCGTTTGCAGCAGATGCGATTCTGGAGGCGAATGACGCGGGAGTGCCGCTGATCATCTGCATCACCGAAGGCATACCGATCAACGACATGGTGAAGGTGTGGAGCGTGCTGAAGCATTCGAGCTCGAGACTGATTGGGCCGAATTGCCCGGGCGTGATTTCGCCGGGCAAGGCGAAGATTGGGATTATGCCGGGACGGATTCATAAGGAAGGGTCGATTGGAATCGTTTCGCGGTCGGGGACATTGACGTATGAGGCGGTGTATCAGCTGACGCAGCGCGGGATTGGGCAATCGACGGCAATTGGGATTGGCGGCGATCCGATTGTCGGGACTACGCACGTGGATGCGCTGAAGTTGCTGAATGAGGATCCGGAGACTGAGGCGATTATTTTGATCGGCGAAATTGGCGGAACGGCGGAGGAGACGGCGGCTGAGTACGTGAAGCAGCATGTGAAGAAGCCGGTGGTGGGGTTCATCGCCGGGCAGACCGCGCCTCCGGGGCGGCGGATGGGGCATGCGGGAGCGATCATTTCCGGCGGACAGGGGACGGCAGCGGAGAAGATGAAGGCGCTGACGGCTGCTGGGATTCATGTGGTGGAGAGCCCGGCGGCGATTGGGGAGACGGTGGCTCGGGTGATTGGGAGGGCGTAAAAGCAGCTATTAGCTGCTAGCTTTTAGCTGTTAGCTTGTTCCGCAGCTCCCCTCGCTTTGAAGTGCGAGGACGAGAGCGGCAGCATGAGAACATAAAGGGGCCGGGAGCAAATGCTGGTGCAAGTCCAGCCGACCAATCGGAACGACGGGATTGGCGTCGTCTAAGCAAGACATCCCGGCTAATTTCAAGAATCAGACGGCACACTAACAGCTAAGGGCTAGAGGCTAAGAGCTTAAAATGTCACAGCGCACGTTCAGCATTATTAAGCCGGATGCGATTCGGAAGGGCCATGCAGGCGCGATTCTCGCCGATATTGAGAAGGCTGGATTCAAGATTGTCGCCATCAAGAAGCTGTCTATTACGAAGCCGCAGGCCGAGGGTTTTTACTACGTTCACAGGGAGCGGCCGTTCTTTGGGTCGCTGACGGAGTTCATGTCGTCGGGACCGATTATGGCGCTGGTTCTCGAGAAGGACAACGCGATTGCCGATCTGCGGAAGCTGATGGGCGCGACGAATCCGGCGAATGCGGAAGAGGGGACGATCAGGAAGAAGTACGCGAGCTCGATCGAAGAGAACGCGATCCATGGGTCGGATGCCGAGGATACGGCGAAGTTCGAGATTGGGTATTTCTTCGCGGGACACGAGATGGTTTAAGAGCAGGGAGTAGGCAATAGGCAGTAGGGAGTAGAAGAGCAAAAGCCCGGCCTGGTGGAGCCGCGAGTATCAGGCGGTTCTGGCTAGTTCGAGCAGCAGCGATTCCTGCTTCGATTGCAGGAGGCGATCGACGTTGGCGAGGATGCGCAGATAAGCAAAGGTGCTGACGGCAGCCAGGGCCAGCAGGATGGGCGTTGCCAGCCAGGGGTGATCGAAGGCTGCGCAGGGGAGATAGACCAGCACGGCGATACCGAGAACTGCAACCTGCGTGAGTGTGCTGAGCAGGCCGTTGCCGAGCGCACCGGGCTCTTTGCGCATGCGGCTCATGTTCATGCGATACGGCATGAGGATGGAGAGGAGATTGCCGATGGCGAAGTTGGCGGGCACGGCAAAGAGAATCCAGGCCAGTGTGGCGCCTGCGACGCTGGGGGCGGGCAGGCCGAATCGGAAGATTACCAGGCCGGTAATGAGAACAGCCTCCAGCAGAAAGAGCATCAGGTGCAGCGCGTTCTTGCCAAGGATGACGGAGCGCAGGGGGGTGGGCGAAAGGAAGTAGAGGTAGAGGCCTTGTCCGTCGCCGCCGAGGTTGTTCGTGACCAGGCGCGTGAGGCCGAGGAAGGCCCAGACGAGTGCCAGAGGAAGCGCATATTGCGCGCGCAGGTGCCCGAAGCTTCCTGAGCGCATGGCGCCGCCGAAAAGAAAAACCATCACCAGGGGGGCAGCGAGCGCGTAGAGCATGGGACCGCTGCGCAGCAGATAGAGCAGGTCTTTTTCGAAGACGGCGGCGATGGGGCCGGAGAAATCGAGAAATGGCGCTCGGCGGACTTTATGAGCAGAAGGGGATGATGTACGAGGCGCTTCGCTGAGGTTCTCACCGCGACTCTCGGCGCGCAGCCGCAGAACGAGCAGACCGGCGATGGCGATGATGTAGAGGCCGAGGCCGACGAGCGGGAGGGTGCCGGAGCCCTGGTGGCGCATGGGCTGGACGAGTGCCGCAGTGGCCAGCCCGGGGGGCAGGGCGGCCTGCACGGTCCAGACCGCAGCAGGAATCTTCGGGGCACCCTGGTGCGCAGCCTGGCCGTGCACTCTTCGACCATAGTTGTGAAAGGCGGGATTGAAGCTCTGCGCCACGAGCGCGAGGATGAGGATGATGCCAGTGAAGATTTCGCGCGTGCGGCGCTGCGCCATCCAGCGCTCGACCCAGGCGAGGATGGTGCGCGAGAGCAGGATATTGAAGAAGACAAGAAGGGCGAGCGTGACCGCGGTTGAGAGGAACAGGTCGGGGCGCGCGACGGTGACTCCGATGCCGATGCCGATAGCCCAAAAGAGGCCGATGAGCGTGGACGGCGTGCAGACGCCGTAGATGAGGAAGAGAAGAATCCACGAACTAAAGCTGACGGGAAAGCGGAGCAGGTGGGCCAGATCAGGATTTTGGCCGGCGAGGGCGGGGACGAGCGCGGAGAAAACTTGCCACACGCCGCACAGCACCCACAGCGGAATGGCCACCGCGAGGGGACTACCGTTGGTCACGCCGGCCCACGCGGCGAAACCAAGGCCGAAGGCGGGACCCACGGCAATGACGAAGAAGAGGAAGCCGGTGAGGATGCGGGCGCCCAATTCAAAACTGCCGCGCATGGTACGAATGCCATTCAGGAAGATGCGGGATTGCAGCCAGATGAGCGCGGCGTACTGCTGGCGCGCGATTGGCGAGAAGGGTCCGGCGTGGGAGGGCAGGACGGAGTCGTCCGCGGTGAGACTGGAGTTCACGCCAGCCACGAGAGCTCCTGGAGCGCTTCCTGGCTGGACTCGGCGCTTCCGCCGATAACGCGGAGGAAGATTTCTTCGAGGGTGAGCTTCTCGTTGGCGTTGTCGCCGGCGAGCGCGATACCGGCGCGGAGCTCGTCGAGCGAGCCGTTGGCAACGATGCGGCCCTGGTGAATGATAGCGACGTGGCTGCAGAGGCGCTCGACGATTTCGAGAACGTGGGAAGTCAGGAAGATAGTGGCGCCGCGGTCGATCATGCGCTGGAGCATGGTTTTGAGGGCGCCGGCGGCAATGGCGTCGACACCTTCGAAAGGCTCGTCAAGGAAGAGCACTTTGGGACCGTGGATCACGGCGGCGGCGAGGGCGAGCTTTTTCTGCATGCCATGGGAGAAGTCGGTGACGAGTTTCTTCGGCTCGTTGGCCAGGTTCATGAAGTCGAGCAGCTCTTCGGTGCGGCGGTTGGTGATGTCGCGGTCGAGTCCGTACATGCGGCCGACGAAGCGGAGATATTCAGAAGCGGTGAGGCGGCCGAAGAGCGCGAGGCTTTCAGGAACGACGCCAATTTGCCGTTTGACATCGAGGGGGTGCGCGGCAAAGTCGATGCCGAGGATTTCGATGGAACCCGAGGTGGGGGCGAGCAGGCCGGTGAGCATTTTGATGGTGGTGGATTTGCCGGCACCGTTGGGTCCGAGGAAGCCGAAGAACTGGCCGGGGGCGACATTGAGGTTGATGTGGTCGACAGCGGTGAATGTGCCGAAGCGACGGGTGAGGTCGCGGAGGGCGATGGCGGGAGAGTCCATTGGAGGCAGGATAGCCTGGAAGCAGGGTACAGGGTGCAGGGTACAGGCGGGCGGATAGAGTTTAGAGTTTAGGAGCTGGAGTTTCAGGGCAGGGGAGACGCGAATGAAGAGATGCGGATGGCTGGTGATGGCGATGGTGGGTGGTTGCGCGGTGGCATTGGCACCAGAGGCTCCGGCCGGGTTGAAGGCGCAGGCTCGCCCGATTGTGCTGCATGCGGCGCGGCTGCTGGACGTCTCGGCGGGGAAAATCGTTTCGCCTGGCGAGGTGCTGGTGGAGGATGAGCGGATTGTGGCGGCTGGCACGTCGGTCGAGCATCCTGCGGGGGCGGAGGTGATTGATTTGGGCGATTCGACGCTGATGCCGGGGCTGATCGACGCGCACGTGCATCTGTTCTTACACCCGGGCGCAGAGGATTTGCAGACGGTGGTGGAGTCGGTGCCGCAGCGGACGATCCTGGCGACGCTCGCGGCCGAGGCCGATCTGATGGCAGGTTTCACGGCGGAACGCGATATGGGGACGGAGGGCGCGGGGTCGGCGGACACAGCGGTGATGCTGGCGATTGACGAGGGACTGATTCCGGGGCCGCGGCTGCGCATCAGCGGGAACGCGGTCGATATTCTGGGCGGGCATGAGGATGCGATCCACTTCAATCCGGCGCAGCATGTTCTGTCGAATGCGGACTATGCGAATAACGCGGATGAGATTGTGGCGGTGATTCGGGAGCAGCACAAGCAGGGGTCGACGTTCGTGAAGATGTATGAAACGGGGCCGGACTCGATGGTGAATGGGGAGTTTCATACGCAGTATCAGTACACGGAGGCGGAGCTGAAGGCCGGGGTGGATGAGGCGGCGCGGCTGGGGATGAATGTCGGTGTGCATGCGCAGGGCGAGCCAGGAACGCTGTATGCGGCGGAGGCGGGCGTGGCGTCGATCGACCATGCGACGCAGCTGAGCGATGAGACGATGCGGCTGATGAAGGAGAAGCATATTCCGGCGGTGCCGACGTTCACGATTTTCGAGTACTTCGCGGAGCATTCGGCGGGCGCTGCGGCTGAGCGAGAGCACGCGATGCTCGACTACAAGATTCGCGAGTTCAAACGGCAGGTGGCGGCAGGGGTTCCGATGGCGGTGGGGTCGGATGTGGGGCCGTTTCCGCATGGGACGCAGGCGAAGGAATTTGAGCTGATGGTGAAGTATGGGATGACGCCGCTGGCGGTCTTGCAGGCGGATTATCTGAATGGCGCGCGGATTTTGCGGTGGGCTGGGGAGATTGGGGAGTTGAAGGCTGGGTACTACGCGGATGTGGTTGGGGTGCCGGGGAATCCGCTGGAGGATATTACGGTGGTGGAGCGGGTTGTGTTTGTGATGAAGGGTGGGGTGGTGGTGACGAAGTAGGGGCAGCTGTTAGCTCTTAGCCATTAGCTCTTAGCTGTCTGGTGGAGCTTGGGGGTTTCGTTGTCGACGTTCGTTTCGGCGCGGGTGCGGGCACGGTCGTAAATTTCCTCACGAGTGAGGCGCGTGCCGTCGGAGGTGAAGAGGGGCTTGCGGGCGAGGGCGCGATGCATGGCCCGCTCGTATTGAACATCTTTGTGCTCGCTGGCTTGTGCCCGTTCGGCCTGCGCCTCGGTGTCGTTGCTGCCCATGATCTGAGTTTAGTGCAGCAGAGCTGAGAGAGCCGGTACAGCTATCTCTTCTTTGCTGCTGGGCCATACCCGTGGTACAAGCTAAGTACGTTTCCCCGTCTGAGGCGGTGGCGTTTCCCTGTCCGAAACATCGAGAGATAAAGCAGTTCTGCCTGATCGATGGATCAAAATCGGGCATCCGAGTGAACGGATGGGGAAATGACGACTGTGCCTGTGCGGGGAGCTTTCGAGCACCCGCTGCTCCGCGATTACTTTATGGACGCCGCCTTCGACGAGATGTTCGATGGGGACGGGGCGATACGCCCGCACTATCAGGCGCTGTTCACTGAACTCACAACGCTGCCGCCGGAAGAGATTCGGCGGAGGAAGCAGTCGGCGGACGCATCGTTTCTGATGCAGGGGATCACGTTTACGGTTTACGGGCGCGAGGAGGGGACGGAGCGCATCTTCCCCTACGATTTGATTCCGCGGGTGGTGACGGGGGAGGAGTGGGACCGCATTGAGCGCGGGCTGACACAGCGCATCACGGCGCTGAACTTGTTTCTTCACGATGTTTACAACGATCAGAAGATTCTGGCACAGGGCGTGGTGCCGCGCGAGGTGGTCTACACCTGCCAGCAGTTCCGGAGGCAGATGCGGGGGCTGCGGGTACCGCGCAATGTATATGTAGCCATTGCCGGCACAGATTTGCTGCGATTGAACAGCGGGGAGTTCGTGGTGCTTGAGGACAATCTTCGCGTCCCGAGCGGCGTGAGTTACATGTTGACGAACCGGCGGATCATGAAGCGGACGCTGCCGAGCTTGTTTCGCGACTACGGTGTGCGGCCCATCGATCATTATCCGCAGGCGCTGCTGGCGACGCTGCGATCGCTGGCGCCGGAGGGACGGCCGGAGCCGACGATCGTCGTGCTGACGCCAGGCGTCTACAACTCGGCGTATTTCGAGCACACGTGGCTGGCGCGGCAGATGGGCGTCGAGCTCGTGGAGGGCCGCGATCTGGTCATTCACGACAACGTGGTCTACATGCGGACCACGGCGGGGCTGAAGCGCGTGGACGTGATCTATCGACGTGTGGACGACGACTTCATCGATCCACTGGCGTTCCGGGGGGATTCCATTCTGGGCGCGGCGGGGCTATTCAATGCGTATCGGGCCGGCAATGTAACGCTGGCAAATGCCTTCGGCACGGGCGTGGCGGACGATAAGGCCATCTATGCTTATGTGCCGGCAATTATCAAGTACTACCTGGATGAGGATCCGATTCTGAACAACGTGGAGACGTATCTGCTGACGGACGAAAAGCAGCAGGCGTACGTGAAGCAGAACCTGGAGAAGCTGGTGGTGAAGGCGGTAGGCGAGTCCGGGGGCTATGGGATGCTGGTGGGGCCGCAGAGTTCGGCGGCGGAGCGCGAGGAGTTCAAGCGAAGGATCGAGGCCGATCCTCGGAATTACATTGCGCAACCGACGCTGAGCTTTTCGCGCGCGCCATGCCTGCTGGAGGATGGTTCGATTGGGCCGAGACACGTGGATTTGCGGCCCTACATTTTGTTCGGGGACAAAGTGACGATTGTGCCGGGCGGACTGACTCGGGTGGCGTTGCGGCAGGGATCACTGGTGGTGAATTCGTCGCAGGGCGGGGGGAGCAAGGACACGTGGGTGCTGGGCACCAGTCAGGAGGCGCATGCTTTCGCGAGTAGCCGATAGCTTGTACTGGACGACGCGTTATTTGGAGCGGGCTGAGCATACCGCGCGGCTGATCGACATCAACATGGGACTGATGCTGGACCGCTCGCGGGTGAGTGCGGAGCGACGCTGGCAGCGTGTGCTTTCCGCAGTGGGAGCGGCGCAGGGGTTGGGCTGGAACGACGACGCGGCCGGAATGGCGGGCGAACCTGGGCGGTGGGTAGGCGTGACGACGCTGGTGCACGCGCTGTGCTTCGACACGACGAAGCATGCGTCAATTACCGCGTGCATTTTTGCGGCGCGGGAGAATGCGCGACAGATTCGCGACGAGATCAGCACGGAGCAGTGGCAGCGGCTGAATGGGCTTTTTCATGAGATCAGCCGGCTGCGGACGGCCGCGCCTTCGGAACGGAATCTGGCTGAGTTTTTGCCCACGATTATCGATGGGGTTCACCTGTTTCAGGGCGTGACGGATACGACGCTCAGTCATGGCGAGGGATGGCACGTGCTGCGGGTAGGGCGCAACCTCGAGCGGGCATGGTCGATCACGACGCTGCTCGATGTTTACGAACGCGAGGTATTTCTCGGCGAAGACTCCGATGATGCCGGGGAGTATCTGGAGTGGGTGGGGTTGCTGCGGATCTGCACGGCCTTTGAAGCGTTCTGCCGGGTGCATACTTCGGACCTCACACACGAGCGGATTCTGGAGTTCCTGCTGCTCGATCCGGACTTCCCGCATTCGGTGCGATATGCGGTCGATGCTCTGCACAATGCTCTGGAGGCGATCCAGCAGCATACGCGGACACAGCATGGCGGCGAACTGATGCGGGTAGCGGGACGGCTGAAGGCGACGCTGGCCTTTGCGCAGATCGGCGAGATTCTGGCGCAGGAACCAATACGGTACCTGCGGCGCATTCTGGAGCAATGTCGCGAGATTCACGATTTGATTTATACCGTGTACATCCAGTACTCGGTGGAAACGGCACTGGCGGTCTAGCTATGCACTTTTATTTTGTGCGGCATCTGACGAAGTTCATTTACGGCAGATCGGTGAGCGAGAGCGCGATGGAGGTGCGTATGCACCCGAGGAGCGACAGCAACCAGCGCTGTCTGTCATTCACGCTGTCGGTGAGCCCGCGCTGCCGGGTGTTTACTTATCGCGATCATCTTGGGAATAACATTCACCATTTCGATATTCCTGGACGGCACGCGCAGCTGGTGATCGTGGCGGAGGCGGTGGTCGAGCATCAGCCGCTGGCTATGATTCCGGGCTCGCTGGGGAGGGATGCGTGGAGGGAACTGGACGCGCTGGTGGCTGAGGGGGACTACTGGGAGATGTTGCTGCCCAGCGAGTTTGCCAGGACTTCGCCGGCGCTGCTGGAGCTGGCGAAGGAATTCGGGGCGGTGCGGCGTGACGATCCACTGAAACTGCTGCATGAGATCAACGCGAGACTTTACGAAGAGTTCAGTTACGAAAAGCAGACGACGCGCGTGGATTCACCGATTGAAGAGGCGCTGCGGACGCGGCAGGGGGTCTGCCAGGACTTCGCGCACATCATGATCGCGCTGGTGCGGAATGTTGGGATTCCTTGCCGGTACGTGAGCGGATATTTGTACCACGGGAGCGAGGATCACGACCGGTCGACGTCGAGCGCGACCCATGCGTGGGTGGAGGCGTTTCTACCGGCGCTGGGGTGGGTGGGTTTCGATCCTACCAACGCGCTGATTGCACGCGATCGGCACATCCGCACGGCTCTGGGACGCGATTATGCGGATGTGCCGCCGACGCGCGGATTGTTTCGGGGGCGCACGGACAGCGAGTTGTATGTCGCGGTTCAAGTCACAGCGTCCGATGCGGCTCCGGATCTGGATCGGGAGCTGCCGATTCCGGAGGACTGGTCGATGCTGGTGGAGAAAGCACAGGCACCGCCGCCGCCTGCCGAGCCGTTGCTGCAGATTCAGCAGTCACAGCAGCAGTAAAGGCAGCCGGTAGCCGGTAGCGGGACTAATCGATGATGGCGAGGATGTCGCCGGCGGCGACGGTGTCCCCGGGCGAGACGCGAATCTCAGCGACGCGGCCGTTTTTGGGCGACTTCAGTTCGTTTTGCATCTTCATGGCCTCGACGACGATGACGCCCTGATGGGCTGCAACCACTTCGCCTTTCTCGACGAGCAGACGGACGATGCGACCGGGCATAGAGGCCCTGACTGGCAGAGGGCTGGCGCTTCCCGCGTGCCGGCGGCGTGAACGCAGGGATCGGGGGTCTTCAACGCGATAGGGAATGCGTTGAGGGCCGGCGTGCAGAGCGGGCTCGGTTGGATGGGCGTCGAGGACGAGGCGATGCGACTGGCCGGCGATGATCAGCGACATGACGCCAGGGCGAATCAAATGGGCGTCGGCTTCGACTTCTTCGCCATCGATACGAATGCGCCATTGCCCGGGTGGGTCGGCCGGATCGATTTCGACCTGGCGTATCTGGCCGTCGATTTCGAGGTTGAACGTCATGGGCGCCGCGGGGTCCAGTCGGTTCCGCCGATGCCTTCTCGACGTGCCGCGGTCTTCCAGGCGCTTGCGGACGACGGGAGCGCGGCGGCGGAGCCGTTGCTTGCGTTCTTTGTGGCTTCGAAGATGGCGACGGCAGCGATGGCGGGTGCGCTCGATGCGGGATTGACCTGATCCGGGGAAGACGCAGCCAGCAGGCGGTCGAGATAGCCTGTGTCGATGCCGGCGGCGCGGAAGTCCGGATCGCGCAGGATTTGACGGAAAAGGTCCAGGTTGGTGCGGATGCCGCCTATTACGTACTCATCAAGGGCGCGCAGCATGCGGGCGATGGCCAGGGCGCGGGTGGGCGCATACGCGATGAGCTTGGAGAGCATCGGATCGTAGTCCACGGGGACGACCCAACCTTCGTAGATGCCGGAGTCTTCGCGAATGCCGGGGCCACCGGGCTGCAGGAGGCGGGTGATGCGACCTGGCGATGGCATGAAGTTGTTGCCGGGATCTTCGGCGTAGATGCGGCACTCGATCGCATGACCGCGAAGGTGGATATCCCTCTGAGCGAAGGGCAGCGGCTCGCCCTGAGCGATGCGAATCTGGAGATGGACGAGGTCGTGACCCGTGACCAGCTCGGTAACGGGGTGCTCGACCTGGAGGCGGGTGTTCATCTCAAGGAAGTAGAAATTCCGGTCGCCGTCGAGAAGGAACTCGACGGTGCCGGCGTTAGTGTAGCCGGCGGAAAGAGCGAGCCGGACGGCGGCCTCACCCATGCGCCGGCGCAGATCTTCGTCGACGACGGCGGAGGGGGCTTCTTCGAGGACTTTCTGGTGGCGGCGCTGAACGGAGCACTCGCGTTCGCCGAGGGATACGCAGTGGCCATTCTCGTCGGCGAGGAGCTGAATTTCGATGTGGCGCGGGCGTTCGATGAGCTTTTCGAGGTAAACCTCGCCGGAGCCGAATGCGCGTTCGGCTTCGCTGCTGGCAGAGGCAAAGGCAGAGGGAAGGTCTTCGGCGCGTAAAACGGCACGCATGCCCTTGCCGCCGCCACCGGCCGCGGCTTTGAGCATGACGGGATAGCCGATGGCCGCGGCAACGTCAAGGGCCTCTTCGGGTGAGGCCAGACCGTGGACACAACCCGGCGTGCGGGGCATGCCAGCCTCGTCGGCCGCCTGCCGGGCGTTGGTCTTGGAACCGAGGATACGCATGGCCGAGGGGCGTGGGCCAATGAACCTGATCGCAGCGTCTTCGCAGGCCTGGGCGAAGTCCGCATTCTCCGACAGAAAGCCGTAGCCGGGATGGATGGCGTTGGCGGCGGTACGGCGGGCGATGTCGAGGATGAGATCGCCGCGAAGGTACGATTCCGGGGCTGGCGGGGGACCGAGGCGGTAAGCTTCATCGGCTTCGAGGACGTGCGGAGCGGCGCGATCGGCGTCGGAATAGACGGCAACGGTAGAAATGCCCAGCTCGCGGCAGGCGCGCAAAATACGAAGGGCGATCTCGCCACGATTGGCGATGAGGATTTTGCGAAACACAAAGAGACAGGTTACAGGGTTCAGGGTTCGGCGTACAGCCGGTCGCTGGGAGCTGGGAGCGGGGAGCGGGGAGGGATGGACAAAAGCAAAAGCCCTCGCGGTGGCGAGGGCCTTGCGGGGAGATGAGGCGTTGTTGCGAGCTAGTTCATGACAACGCCGCCGTTGGCTTTTTCGTTGGCCTTCTCTTCGTTTGCCTTGCGAGCGCCCATGGCTTTCTGTACCCATTCGCCGGCAGAGGCGAGGTCGGCCTTGCGGGCGGCATCGTTACCGCAATCGAGATCGGCTTTACGGCGATACATCAGGTTCAGGTACTGCATGGCGTCGTCGTAATTAGAACGAAGGTCGACGGCTTTCTGAAGGTAGGCGAGCCCGTCGGTCACAACCTGCGTGTTTTGGTCCTGAATGGTCTTGCAGACGGGTTTGGGCATTTTGGGATTGCCCTGACCGTCGTCCTGGAGGCCGGCGCTTTGCAGCGCGTGGATAGCATTCTGATAGGCCTGGGTCCAGTCGACGACTCCGATGGTGTAAGCAGCTTCGGCGTCTTTAGGGTCGGCCTGGAGGACTTTGAGCTGCCAATCCCTGGCCGGGCCGAACTTCTTGAGGTCGTAGTTCAGAGCGGCAATCTGCTTGAGGCTGGTGATGTCGTCGGGATGCTCTTTGAGGACCTGGAGGAAGCCATTGATGGCCATCTGGGCAGTCTTCTCATTGTCAGGAGTATCGAGGCCGGGAACGACCTGCTGCGCGTAGGCGGTAGCGAGGTAGAGCCGGGTCATGGGATAAGTGGGATCGAGGTTCACGGCTCGCTGAAAGTGGTCGATGGCCTCTTCGTATTTCGCCTGTTTGTAGGCCTGCACTCCTTTGTTGAGCTGATCGCGGGCCTCAAGGCGTTTGCAGCCGGTTGCGGAGGCGACGATCAGGATCGTAGCGGCAGCCAGCACCGGTAAACGTGCGATTCGGTTCATTCTGTTTTTCTTCTCCTTCAGCTCGCCAGGAGCCTAAAAAGCCAAGCCGACAGCGATTGTAAATCTCCTGTGGCCGATGGCAAGTAACCAGAGTGTACCCCGGCCCAGGCACCCCCAAAAACCGCGAGCTGGCCCTATTGGCCAGCCGCAATCTTCGGTGTTATCAGGCCAATGTGATCGACGCCCACTGCGTGTCCGATGTCGATGACGCTTGCAACGGCCTGGAAGTCCAGATTCGGGTCGCCTTTGACGAACATGACTTTTTCGGCACGACTGGAATAGATGTCATTGAGTTTGGTCTCGAGATCGGTCTTGGCTACCGGCGTCTCGTTGATCAAGTAGTTGGGAACGCCGCCCGAGCCCGCCTGGACCTGCACGACGATGGTGCGGTCGTTGGGCTGCTGCTGGTTCTGATTCTTGGGGGGTTGCGGCACCAGCGCATCGAGTCCTCGGGGCGTGACCGGCACAATGACCATAAAGATGATCAGCAGCA
>PMSS01000218.1:0-414 GCA_003167515.1 Acidobacterium sp.
ACAACGTCAACTCGATGGCCGGTAACCTCACGGGCCAGGTCCGCAACATCGCTGAAGTCGCCACCGCTATAGCCAACGGCGACCTTTCCCGCAAGATTACCGTCGATGTCCGCGGCGAGATCCTCCAACTCAAAGAAACCCTCAACACCATGGTCGAGCAGCTTCGGTCCTTCGCTGCCGAAGTCACCCGCGTCGCTCGCGAAGTGGGATCCGAAGGCCGTCTCGGCGGTCAGGCCAACGTTCCCGGTGTCGCCGGAACCTGGAAGGACCTGACTGACTCAGTCAACGCCATGGCCGGGAACTTAACAGCTCAAGTCCGCAACATCGCCGAAGTGACAACGGCCGTCGCTCGCGGCGACCTCTCCCGCAAAATCGCTGTCGATGTCAAAGGTGAAATCCTCGAGCTGAAAAACA